>NZ_JBHWDS010000045.1:0-69770 GCF_042734615.1 Kitasatospora sp. NPDC059646 | reverse complement strand
GACGGGGAGACCGCGCCGGCGTCCAGAGCAGGACGCCGGCGACGCCGGTGGGCACTGCCGGGCCGGGCGCGGGGCTACCGGCGGTGGCAGCGCGGGGCTACCGGCGGTGGCAGGACGTGCGTCGGCAGCGCCGGGGGGCCCTGCGACCGCTGTGCCCGGACGAGCCCCCGGGGGGCTCCGGTCCGTCCGGCGGTATCCGGCTCCCCCTGTCCGCCGCCGCCCGGCCCCGTTCCCGCTGCCCTCCGCCGTCGGGCCCGCCGCCCGGCGTCAGGCGAAGCGGGTGACGCCGGCGGGGGTGACGGCGGCGTGGACCGGGAGGTCGTGCGGTTCGGCGGGGAGGGCGGGGAGGAGTTCGTGCGGGTAGAGGAGGGTGGCCAGCAGCGGGTGGGCGCCGGCGCGGGCGAGGCGGGCCAGGACGCGGTCGTAGGAGCCGCCGCCGCGGCCGAGGCGGATGCCGCGTCCGTCCACGGCGAGGCCGGGCAGCAGCACCACGTCGGCGGCGCACACGGCGTCGGGGCCGAGGCGCTCGGCGAGGGGTTCGAGCAGCCCCCGGGCGGCGGGCGCGAGCCGGTCCCCGCCCTCGTAGGGCGCCCAGTCGAGGTCGTTGTCCGGCAGCAGGACCGGCAGCAGGACGCGGGCCCCGGCGGCCGCCAGCGCGGCCAGCAGCGGGCGGGTGCCGGGCTCCGCGCCGACCGAGACGTACGCGGCGACGGTGCCCCCCGGCGGCACCAGGGCCGCCGCCCGGGCCGCCAGCGCCTCGGCCGCCGCGGCGCGCTGTTCGGCGGTCAGCGCCCGCCGTTCGGCGAGCAGCCGTGACCTCAGCACCGTCTTGTCGTTGGACAACCGATCCGCAGACACCACCCGAATCCCTTCAGCTCTGTCCGTTGCAGTGACACGAGCCTGACACGTCGAGGCCGCCGCATGCCCACCCCGCTCCTGCTCCAGGCCCTGGCCGTGCTCGGCGCGGCCGCCCCGGCCGCCGCCGGCGTCACGGTGCTGCGCCGCCGCCGGGCGCGGGCCGCGTCCGGCGGCCGGGAGGCGGAACTTCTGGCGAAGATCGCGGAACTGACGGCGGAACGGGACGAGTTGCGCCGCACCGCCTCCTGCGACCCGCTCACCGGCGTGTGGAACTACCGCCACCTGCAGCTCACCCTGGACCAGGAGATCGAACGGGCCCGCCGGGCCGAGGCCAGCACCGTCGACCCGCGCCCGCTGTCGCTGCTGATGGTGGAGATCGCCGGCTTCGACGCCCTGGTCGCCGAGCACGGCCGCTCCCGCGCCAACGCCATGCTGCGCGACCTCGCCCAGCGCCTGGCGGTGGAGATCCGCTCCTGCGACACCCTCGGGCGGTACGGCGGCGAGGAGTTCCTGGTCCTGCTGCCCGACACCGCCCCCGACGGCGCCGCCCAGGTCGCCGAGCGGCTGTGCTGGACGGTCCGCCGGCACCGCCTGACGGACCGTCACCCCGGCGAGGCCGCCGACCCGGAGGCGCGCAGCGGACTGACCGCCGCGATCGGCCTGGCCGTGCTGCCCCGGGACGGCGCGCACGCCGCCGTCCTGCTGCGCGCCGCCGACCGCGCGCTCGCCGAGGCCCGCGCCGCGGGCGGCGACTGCTGGCGCGCCGTCCCGCCCAGGGGCCCGGTACCGGACCCGGCGGCCGGGCCGGACGCTTCACCGCTGCCGGGTAAGGTGTCTTCCGGCCCCGGCGAGGACACCCTCACCCCGCACGCGACCACCGTCGGCCCCCGCGCGACCGGTGACAGGCCTTAAGAACCGATTCACCCGCCTCTCAGCAGGGTGGAATCCCTGGCTTAGTAAGGTCGACGCATGACGAACAAGCACGCCCGCACGCCGGTCACCAAGGCAGTCGTCCCCGCTGCCGGACTCGGCACCCGGTTCCTCCCCGCCACCAAGGCCACGCCCAAGGAGATGCTCCCGGTCGTGGACAAGCCGGCGATCCAGTACGTGGTGGAGGAGGCCGCCTCGGCGGGCCTGTCCGACATACTGATGGTCACCGGTCGCAACAAGCGTGCTCTGGAAGACCACTTCGACCGCGCCTACGAGCTGGAGGAGCTGCTCACCCGCAAGGGCGACCACGACCGGCTGCGGCGCGTCCAGGAGTCGGTGCAGCTGGCCAACATGCACTACGTGCGGCAGGGCGACCCGAAGGGCCTCGGCCACGCCGTCTCGGTCGCCGAACAGCACGTCGCCGGCCAGCCGTTCGCCGTCCTCCTCGGCGACGACCTGATCGACCCGCGCGACCCGCTGCTGGCCCGCATGATCGAGGTGCAGCAGGAACTCGGCGGCTCCGTCGTCGCGTTGATGGAGGTCGACCCCGCCCAGATCCACCTGTACGGCTGCGCCGCCGTCAAGCCCAACGGCTTCGGCGAGGACGTCTTCCAGGTCACCGACCTGGTCGAGAAGCCCGACACCGCCGACGCCCCGTCCAACTACGCCGTCATCGGCCGCTACGTCCTCGACCCGGCCGTCTTCGACGTGCTGCGCGACACCCCGCCCGGCCGCGGCGGCGAGATCCAGCTGACCGACGCGCTGCGCGAGCTCGCCACCCGCGACGAGAACACCGGCGGCCCGGTCTACGGCGTGCTGTTCAAGGGCCGCCGCTACGACACCGGCGACCGCGCCGACTACCTCCGCACGATCGTCCGGCTGGCCGCCGAGCGCGACGACCTCGGCCCCGAATTCCGGACCTGGCTGCGGCAGTTCGTCGCCGCCGAGATGCAGGGCTGACCCACCACGAAGGCGAGTGTGAGGCGATGACCGGGAAGCACGACCCCTGCGACGAGGGCGCCGGCTCCCCGGCGTCGCCGCGCCTGTGGAGCGTCGACGAGCACCTCGCCGACGTGCTGTTCGCCGCGGCGCCGCTGCCGCCCATCGAGCTCCGCCTGCTGGAGGCCCAGGGCCTGCGGCTCGCCGAGGACGTGCACGCCACCGCCGACCTGCCGCCGTTCGACAACAGCTCGATGGACGGCTACGCGGTGCGCACCGCCGACACCGTGCGGGCCACCGACGAGTACCCGTCGGTGCTCGCCGTGGTCGGCGACATCGCCGCCGGCGCCGGCGAGCTGCCCAAGGTCGGCCCCGGCCAGGCCGCCCGGATCATGACCGGCGCCCCCGTCCCGCCCGGCGCCGAGGCCGTCGCCCCGGTCGAGTGGACCGACGGCGGCACCGGCACCGGGCAGGCCGCCGACGCGATGGGCGCCGGCGGCGAGGGCGCCGAGGTGCGGGTGCTGCGCCCGGTCGCCGAGGGCGCGTTCATCCGCCGCCGCGGCAGCGACGTCACCGCCGGCGACACCGTGCTGGAGTCCGGCGCCCTGCTCGGCCCCGCCCAGCTCGGCCTGCTGGCCGCGATCGGCCGGGCCACCGTCCGGGTCCGCCCGCGGCCCCGGGTGGTGGTGCTCTCCACCGGCAGCGAACTCGTCCAGCCCGGCGAGGAGACCGGCCCCGGCCGGATCCACGACTCCAACTCCTTCACCCTGACCGCCGCCGCGACCGCGGCCGGCGCGGTCGCCTACCGGGTCGGCGGCGTCCCCGACGAGGCGTCGACCCTGCGCGCGGTGCTGGAGGACCAGCTCGGCCGGGCCGACCTGATCGTCACCAGCGGCGGCGTCTCGGTCGGCGCCTACGACGTGGTCAAGGAGGTCTTCGCCGACTACGCGGGCGTCGACTTCCGGCGGCTGCGGATGCAGCCCGGCAAGCCGCAGGGCTACGGCCGGATCGGCGGCGACCAGGGCGTGCCGCTGCTCGCGCTGCCCGGCAACCCGGTCAGCGCGTACATCTCCTTCGAACTGTTCGTCCGCCCCGTCATCCGCACCATGCTCGGCGCCCCCGACGTGCACCGCCCCGTGGTGCGCGCCGCCACCACCGCGGCGCTGCGCTCCCCGGCCGGACGGCGGCAGTTCCTGCGCGGCCGGTACCACCCGGCGGACGGCACCGTCAGCCCCGTGGGTGGTGAAGGTTCGCACCTGGTCGGCGCGTTGGCGAAGGCGGACTGCCTGATCACGGTGCCCGAGGACACCACCGCGGTGCCGGCCGGAAGCGCCGTCGATGTGGTCCTTCTCACGGACTGACCCGGGCGGGGCTGTACGGTAGCGCGAGATTCGCACCGTGTTACTGGAGCCCACTCGTGACCGACACACCCCCCGGCGACCGCCTCACGCACGTCGACCACACCGGCGCCGCCCGGATGGTCGACGTCTCCGAGAAGGCCGCCACCGCCCGGGTCGCGGTGGCGGCCGGCCGCGTCCGGGTCGCCCCCCGGGTGGTCGAACTGCTGCGCGGCGAAGGCGTTCCCAAGGGCGACGCCCTCGCCGTCGCCCGGATCGCCGGCATCATGGGCGCCAAGCGGACGCCCGACCTGATCCCGCTCTGCCACCCCATCGCGCTCACCGGCACCGCCGTCGACCTGACGGTCACCGACACCGCCGTGGAGATCACCGCCACCGTCCGCACCGCCGACCGCACCGGTGTCGAGATGGAGGCGCTCACCGCCGTCGCCACCGCCGCGCTCACCGTCATCGACATGGTCAAGGCCGTCGACAAGGCCGCCGCCATCGAGGACGTCCGGGTGCTCAGCAAGACCGGCGGCAAGAGCGGCGACTGGCACCGGCAGGACGCGGCGGGGGAGGACGAGCAGTGAAGGCGCTCGCCGTCACCGTCTCCAACCGGGCCGCCGCCGGGGTGTACCAGGACCGGGGCGGCCCGCTGCTGGTCGCCGGGCTGCGGGAGATGGGCTTCGAGACCGACGGGCCCCGGGTCGTCCCCGACGGCGACCCGGTCGAGGCCGTGCTCCGCGAGGCCGTCGCCGCCGGGTACGACGTGGTGCTCACCACCGGCGGCACCGGCATCTCGCCGCAGGACCTCACCCCCGAGATGACCGCCCGGGTGATCGACCGCCGGATCCCCGGCATCCCCGAGGCGATCCGCGCGCACGGCCGGGAGAAGGTGCCCACCGCGGCGCTCTCCCGGGGCCTGGCCGGCCTCGCCGGGCGCACCCTGATCGTCAACCTGCCGGGCTCCACCGGCGGCGTCCGCGACGGCCTCGCCGTGCTGGCCCCGCTGCTGCCGCACGCCGTCGACCAGCTGGCCGGCGGCGACCACCCGCGTCCCGCGGGAGGTGCGCACTGAACGCGGCCCGGCCGGTCGAACTGGCCGAGGGGGACGTCGTGCTGCGGCCCATCCGCCGCCGCGACCAGGCCGAGTGGCAGGAGGTCAGCGCGCGCAACCGGGACTGGCTGCGCCGCTGGGAGGCCACCGTCCCGCCCGCGCCGCCCGGCCGTGCGCCGCTGCCCCGGCCGACCTTCCGGCAGATGGTCCGCTACCTGCGCGCGGAGGCCGCCGCGGGCCGGATGCTGCCCTTCGTGGTGCTCTACCGGGGCCGCCTGGTCGGCCAGTTGACCGTCGGCGGGATCACCTGGGGCTCGATGTGCTCCGCCAACGTCGGCTACTGGGTGGACGAGGCGGTGGCCGGCCGCGGCATCATGCCCACGGCGGTCGCGCTCGCCGTCGACCACTGCTTCCGCGACCTGGGCCTGCACCGGGTCGAGGTGTGCATCCGCCCGGAGAACCGGCCGAGCCGGCGGGTGGTGGAGAAACTCGGCTTCCGCGCCGAGGGAATGCGGCCGCGCTATCTGCACATCGACGGCGACTGGCGCGACCACCTGGTCTATGCGCTCACCGCCGACGAGGCCGCCGACGGGCTGCTCAACCGCTGGCGGTCCCTCAGGAGCGGCCCCGCACCAGGGAATTGAATATCTGTTCGAATAATAGATATCGATATGGCATCGGCGGCCCGCCGGGCCCGGGGCGAGCCGTCACAAATACCGGCAAAATAGTCTGAGAATCAGCTTGATCGGACGACACGCCGTCCCAAATTGCTGCAGCGCCTTACCCCGCGCCCGTACCGTGTGAAACGTGAGCAGTAGCGGCCTTATCTACGCGGTCATCGTAGGGGCCTGGGCCGCCTATCTGGTGCCGATGTGGCTCCGCAGGCAGGACGAGCTCAACGAGTCGCGTCCGACGGAACGCTTCAGTACCGCGATCCGCCTGCTGGCCGGACGATCGGCCATGGAACGGCGCGCGGCCCGAGCCCTCGGCGAACAGACCGCCGAACAGCAGCACCCCGCCGGAGACCCGGACGGGGCCTCCGCCGACCCCGCGGACGTCCCCACCCGGCCCGCCGCGTGGGACGGCGAGGCGGCCCCCGCCGACCCGCAGCCCGCGCCCGGGGCGGCCGCGGAGCCCGAGGAGTCCGCCCGGCCCGCGGCGGCCGCCGAGCCGGCCGCGCCCGACGAGGGCCGGGCCGGTGCGCAGGCCCGCGCCGAACGCGGCCGGGACCACGGCGAGCAGGACGGACGGCGCTCCGCCGAGCGGCGGGCCCGCCTGCTCGCCCGGCGCCGGCGCATGGTCACCCTGCTCTTCGTCGCCTTCGCGCTCGGCGCGGTCGTCGCCGCCGTGGCCGGCTTCGCCTTCCTCTGGGTGCCCGCCGTGCCCGGCATCCTGCTCACCCTGTACATCGGGCACCTGCGCCGGCTCGAACGCCAGCGCTACGAGGTCAAGTTCGACCGGGTCCGGGCCGCGCAGGCCGCCGAGCGGCTGCGCGAACGCGAGCGGGCCCGGGCCGCCGAGCCCGCCGGGCCGGCGCCGCAGCCCGCCGAGGCGCCGGCCGAACCCGCGACCCGGGCCAGCGCCCTCGCCGAGGCCACCGAGCACGAGGAGTGGGCCGACGGCGTCCGTGCCCGCGCCGCCGCCGGCCCCGACTCCTGGGAGCCCGTGCCCGTGCCCCTCCCCACGTACGTGACCGCCCCCGTGGCCCCCCGGGTCACCCGCGGCCTCGACCTGTCCGCCCCCGACGCCTGGGACTCCGGCCGGCCCGCCACCCCGCTGTTCGACCAGTACGGCGAACCGGGCCAGCAGCAGGCCGCCCCCGAGTACCGCCCCCGCGCCGCCAACGAGTAGCCCGCGCCCCCGGAACGCCCCGCCACCGCCCAGGTGCGCGGGGCGTTCGCGCCTTCCGCCCGCGGCCCCGGCGACCATGGTCATGAGTACCCCTCCAGGGGTGATAGAGTTCTTTCTTGTTGGGGCTGTGGCGCAGTCCGGTAGCGCACCTCGTTCGCATCGAGGGGGTCAGGGGTTCGAATCCCCTCAGCTCCACCCAACAGGAAGTCCCGCCCGGTTCACCGGGCGGGACTTCTGCTTTGTGCGGCGGCGGACGGGGCGTCACCCCCCGCCGCTGTGGGCGGCATCACACACCCGCGGGGAGGGGCGGGCCGGCCCGACGGCTAGCGCTTCAGGTAGGCGAGCACGGCCAGGACCCGGCGGTTGGCGTCCGGGGTGTTGTCGATCCGGAGCTTGGCGAAGATCGAGGCGGTGTGCTTGGCCACCGCGCTCTCGCCGATGTGCAGTTCGGCCATCACGGCGGCGTTGGAGCGGCCCTCCGCCATCAGGCGCAGCACGTCGAGTTCGCGGGGCGACAGGTCGGCGGTGGTGCCGCGGGCGGTGGAGCGGGCCATCAGACGGGCGATCACCTGGGGGTCCATCACGGTGCCGCCGGAGGCGACGGTGCGGACCGCGTCGACGAACTGCGCGGTGTGGGTGACGCGGTCCTTGAGCAGGTAGCCGACCGCGCCCCGGCCGTCCGCCAGCAGTTCCTGCGCGTACAGCTGCTCCACGTACTGGGACAGCACCAGGACCGGCAGGGCGGGGCGCTCCCGGCGGACGGTCAGTGCGGCCTGCAGGCCCTCGTCGGTGTGGGTGGGCGGCAGGCGGATGTCGACCACGGCCACGTCGGGGTGCAGCTCGCGCAGGGCGCGCAGCAGTTCCGGGCCGGTCTCGACGGCGGCTACCACCTCGAAGCCGTGTTCGGCGAGGGTGCGGCTCAGGCCGTCGCGGAGGAGGAAGAGGTCTTCGGCGAGGACGACGCGCACGGGAGCTCCAGGGTCGCGGTGGTCGGTCCGCCCGGCGGGCTGACCAGGGCGAGGGTGCCGTCGAAGGCGGCCAGCCGGCGGCGCACCCCGGCCAGTCCGGTGCCGCGGGACAGGTCGGCCCCGCCCCGGCCGTCGTCGGTGACGGTGGCCCGGAGCAGGCCGTCGGCGCACCGCAGACGGATCCGGACGGTGCGGGCGCCGGAGTGCTTGCCGGCGTTGGCGAGCAGTTCGGCGACGGCGAAGTAGGCGGCGCCCTCGACGGCGGCGGGCAGCCGTCCGGGCAGTTCGGCGTCCACCTCGACGTCCAGGAAGGAGTCCAGGGCGAGCGAGCGGACGGCGTCGGGCAGGCCGCGGTCGGCGAGCACCGGCGGCAGGATGCCGTGGACCAGGTCGCGCAGCTCCTGCAGGGCCCGCTCGGAGCTGGCCCGGACCTCGCCGAGCAGCCGGCGGGCGGCCGTCGGGTCGCTCTCCACCAGCCGGTCGGCCTGGTCGAGGGTCAGGCCGAGGGAGACCAGCCGGGCCTGTGCGCCGTCGTGCAGGTCGCGTTCGATCCGGCGCAGCTCGGCGGCCTGGGTGTCCAGCGCGTCGGCCCGACTGTCCGTCAGCTGCCCGATCCGGCGCTCCAGCCGGGCCGCGTACGGGTCGCCCAGCAGTCGGCCGGTCCACGCGCCGTAGCGGGCCAGCACCGGGACGGACAGCCACAGGCCGGCCGCGACGAAGCCCGCGCCGAGGACGGCGGCGGCGAGCACGGTGCCGGTGGACTCCACCGGCACGAAGGCGTACCAGTTGTCCGGCCCCAGGTGCCGCCAGACGAACGGCTGGACCAGGACGCCGAACAGGCCGTGGACGACCAGCGTCGGCGGGATGGCGACCAGCAGGCCGGCGCTCCACGGGCCGAGGCAGCACCAGGCGAGGTCGCGCCAGAACGCGGGCGAGCCGAGCACCGCGACGGCGCGCCCGGTGGCGGTCGGGCCGGTGGGCAGCGGGTCGGGTGCGTCGATCACGGTGCCCGTCCAGCGGGCGGTGCGGTCGCGTTCGCGGTCGCTGCCGCGGCGCAGCAGGCGGGCCGCGCGCGGCACCAGCAGCAGCCCCGCGCCGACCGGCAGCAGCGCCAGGGCGCCGAGTGCGGCGAGCGACCGCAGGCACGTCGCCAGGGCGGCCAGCGACAGCTTCTGGCAGCGCCAGTAGGCCACCAGGAGTCCGCGGAGACGTTTCTGTCGGTCCGTCATGTCGTGGCGAGCCTATCCGTGCGCGCCGGACGGCGGTCGGCCAGGATCCAGGGCAGCGCGACCAGCACGCCCGCCGCGCCGAACAGCACCATCGGCTCCACCGCGCCGGACTCCTCGTCCATGAACAGCAGCATGCCCAGGTTCACCAGGGTGTGGAAGCCGCCGGCCAGCAGCAGCCGGTGGGCGCCGATCCGCTCCCAGGCCAGGCCCAGCAGCACCGACATGGCGACCGCCGCGGCCAGGAACCCGGCCGCGTAGGCCGGGGCCCGGGTGAACACCTGCACGTGCCAGCCGCCCCAGGCCAGTCCGACGGCAGCGGAGGAGGCGAGCGGCCCGAAGCGGGTGCGCAGCAGCGGCTGGAGCAGGCAGCGCCAGCCGATCTCCTCGCCGCAGGCGCCGAGCAGTTGGGCCGCCGCCACCACCCCGAACGGCGCGGCCAGCGAACCCGGGTCGTGCACCGGGACGCTGCCGTGCAGCAGGAAGGTGCCGGCCGCCGCCAGCGCGATGATCGCCGGGCCGCTGAGCAGCAGCGCCCCGCGCGGGCCGCGCGCCCCGCCGGCCGTCAGCAGGCCCCGCACCTGCGACGGCCGGACCAGGGCGACCGCGGCCACCCCCAGCGCCGGTCCGAACTGGGTCAGTTGGAGCACCTCGTCGGGCAGTCCGGTGAGCGGCTGGAGCGCGCCCAGCAGGCCGGCGGCCGGAAAGGCCACGCCGAGGAAGAGCACGGTCGGGGCGAGCCAGCCGGTCCCCCTGCTCCGGGTGCTTCCGGTGTTCCGCTTGTGCCGCACGGTGGTCCGCCTCTCGGTGGGGTACGTCGTTGCCACCGATGACGATTCCGTGCGCGGCGCCCCGTGCCATTGCAGCCACCTGCCCGGCCGGGGTGCACCCAGCTGCACCCCCTGCCGTCCGGTCAGGCCGCGGCGGCGGCGCGGGCGGACGGCGCGGGCAGGCGGGAGGCCAGCAGGGCGAGCTGGACCTGCGAGCTGACCCCGGACTTGGCGCGGATCCGGCGCAGGTAGGTGTCGACGGTGTGCGGGCTGAGGCCCAGCCTGCGGGCGATCACCGCGTAGCTGGCGCCCTCGCCGACCAGGTGCAGGACCTGGAGCTCGCGGCGGCTGAACTCGACGGTGGCGGCGGTGGGCGGGACGGCGGAGGTACGCATGGACAACTCCCGGGGGCGAGGGGCGGCGGGGGTCAGGACAGGGGACGGCAGTCGGGGGTCTCGCAGGCCCCGCCCCACGAGGTGTCGCCGTCGTACGGGGTGGTCGGCAGCTCGAACGGCAGCAGTTGCTGCGTGCCGGAGGCGGCGGCGGTGTCGGCGGAGGCCAGCGGGGCGGTGGCGAGCAGGGCCGCGGCGGTCAGGGCGACGAGGGCGAGGGCGCGCTTCATGAAGGCCTCCGAGGGCGGGTTGCGGGGTGGGTGACGGGGCCGGCCGGGCGGCCTGCCCGGCGCTGTTCGGCCTGCATCCAGCATGTCCGGGCGGACCGTCCCCGGACCACCGTCCACCCACCTCATCAACTGCGCTGGCAGCAAAGTGACCGGGGGGCGAAACGGGACCGATCGGGGCGGAACGCCGCGATCGGGCCGGAGTTCCGGCCGTGCGGACCGGTCGGCGCGCGGCCCGTGTCACGGGATCCCGGTACCGCGATCCCGTGACTTCCCGTCATCGGCCGCAGCGCGCAGGATGGTGCGCGACGCGAGCGGCGACCAGGACGGTGCGGCACCCGCTGCGGATAGGGGAAGCCGTGCAGTGGCACGACGGGGCGGACCGGCCGCGCCCGGAACACGGCGGTCGGATCGCCGAGTTGGCGGCCTTCCTGCGGGACGGCGCCGGCCGCTCCGGGCCCGCCCTGCTCTGGTGCGAGCAGGAGCCGGAGCCGGCCGCCGACGGCTCCGCCGAGGTGCTGGCGGCAGCCCTGGAGCGGGAGACGGGCCGCCCCGTGCTGGCCGTCCCCGACCGCCCTGCCGGGAGGTGGCGGTGGACCCCGCACGCGGTGCTGCTGGTCCAGCGGCGCGGCGCCGCCGAGGTGCGGCTCAGCCCGCCCCCGGGTTCCGCGGCCCGGCGCAGCACGCTGAGGCTGCGCGCCGCCCAGTGCCTGCTGGTGCCCGCCGACTGGAGCCACCGGCTCGACCCGCGGAGCCCCGAACGCCCGCTCGCGCTCGCGCTGCCCTGACGGGCTGCCGTGTGCCCCGCCCTGACGCCCCGCCCGACGGCCCGGCGGGGCGGGGTGCCGGGGCCGGGTGCCGGGGGCGGAAGGTACCCTGCGCTTGGTGTTCGAAGCATCGAACTGCGGTTCGGCAAACGACCGTCACCGCGGGCCCGGCGGCCGCGCATCCCACAGGTGCAGGTCGACGGAGGTCCGGGCGCGGGGCGTCGGCCGCTCGGACGCCTCATGTGAAGGAACAGCGAAGGCGTCCGCGCGGAACGTCCACGCGCCCGCGGCAGCGGGCGTCGGGGCGCCGCCCGGGCCCAGAGGGGATCAGCGCAGCATGGGGGACTACTTCCGCGTCGAGGTGAGCGAACTCGACCGGCTGGTGAAGCAGCTGAACGACAGTCAGCAGGACATGCGCGAGGCCCTGCGCGCGATGCACGAGACCGGGCCGAAGACCACCGGGAGCAAGAACCTGGACCACGCCTGCGACGACTTCAACGACAGCTGGCAGGACGCCATCACCCGGATATCCCAGGGCGTCGAGGCCCTGGAGGGCAAGCTCCAGGAGACCTGCAAGAGCTACGCGGAGACCGACCAGGCGATCCGCGACATGTTCAGCGGAGCGGCCGCGTGAGCAGCAAGGCCGACTTCCCCACCCTGGGCTTCGACCCCGCGCCCGGCAACCCCGAGAACGTCGACGGCCTGGTCGCCAAGCTCAACCGCGCCTCCAGCGCGATGGAGAGCGCCCACCGCACCCTGGTCGCCGTCGGCCAGGGCGGCAGCGTCTGGGAGGGCGACGCCGCCAAGGCGTTCGCCGGAAAGGTCGGCGAACTCCCGCGCTACCTCAGCGACAGCGTCGACGCGATGCGGCAGGCCTCCAGCCAGCTCGACAACTGGAAGAACCAGCTCTCCTCGTACCAGGACGTCGCCCGGCGCTACGAGGCCGAGGCCGCCGAGGCCAAGCGCCGGCTGGAGGCCGCCGAGAACGCCAAGGCGAACGCCGTCGAGCGCTTCGACGTGGCCGCGGACTCCCCGGCGTTCGCGCTGATCGGCAAGCGCTTCGACGACGACGCCCAACTCGCCGACGCGCAGCGCCGGATCGACGCGGCGAGCGCCGAGTACAGCGCCGCCGAACGCCAGTTGGAGGACGCCAACCGCGAACTGCGGGGCATCAAGGACGAACTCGAAGCGATCGTCAAGCAGGCCAAGGAACTGCTGGAGCACCACCAGGACGACGCCGACAAGACCGCGAAGGCGCTCCGCCGGGCCAACCAGAACGCTCCCGAGATCAGCACCTGGGAGAAGATCGGCAACGGCTTCAAGAGCGTCGGCAAGAAGATCAAGGCCTGGGCGACCAAGCACGCCGACCTGCTCAAGAAGATCGGCGACATCGCGGGCGGCGTGTCGGCGGTGCTGGGCATCGCCTCCCTCGCCACCATGTGGTGCCCGCCGCTGTCCGCCGCCCTCGGCGTCGCCTCCAGCGGTGCGTCCGCGGTCGCGCTCGGCGCCCACGGACTCGCCAAACTCGGCGGCGCGGACGTCAGTTGGACGACCATCGCACTGGACGGCGTCGGCGTCGTGCCGTTCGTGGGCGGCGCGGCCAAGGGCATCAAGGGCGTGGCCGGCGGCGTCAAGGCCATCGCCAAGGGCGAGGGCCTGGTGGCCGGCGGCTCCAAGCTCGCCGAGGCCGGACAGGCCATCACCCGCACCCACATGGAGGGCGGCCTGCTGCACAACAAGATCCTCACCCCCGTCTTCACCAGGACCCCGCTGAAGAACCTGCCCGGCATCGGCTCCATCGGCGAGGCCGGCGAGAAGGTCTTCTCGCTCCCGGTCACCTCCTGGTGGTCCCGGGGCACCCAGATCGGCATGAAGGGCGGCGGCCTGATCAAGAACGCCCCCACCCTGTACCAGGAGGTCACCTCGTGACGACCCCTCAGGCCGGTCCGGCCGAGATCTTCCCCGACGAGCCGTTCGACATCCGCTGGGTGCTGCCCGCCCAGTTCCACTCGCTCGGCGTCGACCTCCCCGAGCAGGAGCGCGAGGCGCACATCGCCGAGGTGTCCGCCGAAGTCTGGTGCGGCGGCACCCAGTTCCAGCGCGACACGGTCGCCTCCTGGTACAGCGACATCGCGGCCACCGCCGCGGAGGACGGCGCGGTCTACTCCGGCTTCCTGCTGGCCGGCACCGAGGACGACCGGGTCACCGTCGCCACCCTGGTCATCCAGGCCGACGAGGCCGACACCGCCGACGCGGAGACGGTCACCGCCGCGATCCTGGACATGCTCTCGCTCGACCCGGCCAACGAGACCTTCCGCACCGAGGCCCCCGTCGGCCCCGTGGTGGTCGCCCTGTCCGGGTCGCTCGCCGAAGTCACCGACGACCTGGGCAACACCGCCAAGCTCGAACTGGCCCAGGCCTCCGCGTACATCCCGGTGCAGGGCGCCGACACCCTGGTCACCATGACCATCAGCACGCCCACCCTGGTCGACTTCCCCGAGTACGTCACCATGCTCGCGGCCCTGGTCGAGACCGTGGAGTACGGCCGCCCCGGCGGGCAGCCCGCCGGGACCGACCTGCCCGGACCGGACAACACGAAGCTCCTGGAGGCGTTCGGATGAGCACCTGGCACCCGCCGGCCCCGCCCGGCCTCCGCACCGGCCCGCTGCCCCGCCGCTCCGCGCTCGGACTGGGCCTCCAGTTCGGCCTCCAGTGGCTGTGGCTGCCGTTCCGGATGGCCTGGGACTTCCTGGCCTCGGAGACCCCGTCGGACGGCAACGCCGAGCCCGGCAGGTCCAAGTTCGTCCTCACCCCGAGCCGGTACCGCCTGGAGCGGCACGGCACCCGGGAGGAGTGGGAGGCGTGGGCCGGGCGGGCCCTGGACCGGGGCATCGAGCGCGGCCTGGCCACGGTGCGGTCGAACCAGGAGTTCAACGCGCATCACCGCTACCAGTTCAAGGGCAGCGCCATGGTGCCCAAGACCTCCGTCCGCCGCCGCTACTACCGGGGCATCGGCCTCGAAGGGCTCGCGGCGCTCGCCGCCCGCCGCGGCTGGCAGGTCGACTGGAAGGACAGCACCACCGCCGAGGCCCACCTGGTCCCCCTGCAGACGGGCTGACCCCGCCCCGCCCCCGAGCCGCCCCGCGCCCGACCAGCACCACGCGCGGGGCGGCTCGACGCGTACCCACCTGTCAGGCGATTGGCGAAGGGTTCACTCGTACGAGTGGATTGTGGCGTCCGGGCGGCAGGGGAGGGGAGTGGTGACCGAGGGTCGGAGGGCTCGTTAGGCATCGCGCCGATCTCTGTCGTCGAAACTCAAGGGGCGGGACCCAGTGGCTCAGCCGTTCGAACTGCCGGACTTCTACGTGCCGTACCCGGCGCGGATCAACCCGCACTACGAGAAGGCGCGGGTGCACACCAAGGAGTGGGCGCGGGGCTTCGGGATGCTGGAGGGGTCGGGCGTGTGGGAGGAGCACGATCTCGACTCCCACGACTACGCGCTGCTCTGCTCCTACACCCACCCCGACTGCGACAGCGAGGCGCTCGACCTCGTCACCGACTGGTACACCTGGGTCTTCTTCTTCGACGACCACTTCCTGGAGATCTTCAAGCGCACCCTCGACCGCGAGGGCGGCAAGGCCTACCTGGACCGGCTGCCCGCCTTCATGCCGATGGACCTCGCCGACGGCTGCCCCGAGCCGACCAACCCGGTCGAGGCGGGCCTCGCCGACCTGTGGCAGCGCACCGTCCCGCACATGTCGGCGGACTGGCGGTCCCGGTTCGCCGAGTCCACCCGGAACCTGCTGAACGAGTCCCTCTGGGAGCTCTCCAACATCAACGAGGGCCGGGTCTCCAACCCGGTCGAGTACATCGAGATGCGCCGCAAGGTCGGCGGCGCCCCCTGGTCGGCCGGCCTGATCGAGTACGCCGCGCAGGCCGAGGTCCCGGAGGCGGTCGCCCACTCCCGCCCCCTGCGCGTCCTGCGGGACGCCTTCTCCGACGGCGTCCACCTGCGCAACGACCTGTTCTCGTACGAGCGCGAGATCGGCGAGGAGGGCGAACTCTCCAACGGCGTCCTGGTGCTGGAGACCTTCCTCGGCTGCTCCACCCAGCAGGCCGCGGACGCGGTCAACGACCTGCTGACGTCCCGCCTCCAGCAGTTCGAGAACACCGCGCTCACCGAACTCCCCGGCCTGTTCGCCGAGCACGCGCTGAACCCGGAGGAGATCGCCCGCGTCCTCGCCTACGTCAAGGGCATGCAGGACTGGCAGTCCGGCGGCCACGAGTGGCACATGCGCTCCAGCCGGTACATGAACGGCGGCGGCGCACCCGCACCCGTCCTCGGCCCCAAGGGGCTCGGCACCTCCGCCGCCAACATCCGCCTCGCGGCGGGCATCCGCGGCCTGCGCAGCTTCGCCCACACCCCGCACCGCACCGTCGGCCCCTCGCTGATGCCCGACTTCCCGATGCCGTACCCGCTCACCCTCAACCCGCACCTCGCCGGCTCCCGCGAGTACGTGGTCGACTGGGCCCGCCGGTTCGGCCTGCTCGACCCCGAGCCGGGCGTCCCCGCCTCCGACATCTGGACCGAACAGAAGCTCCGCGACTACGACTTCGCCCTCTGCGCGGCCGGCATCGACCCCGACGGCACCCGCGAGGAACTCGACCTGAGCTCCGCCTGGCTCACCTGGGGCACCTACGCCGACGACTACTACCCCGTGGTCTTCGGCCGCCCCCGCGACCTGGCCGGCGCGAAGGCCGCCAACGAGCGCCTGTACGCCCTGATGACGCTCGACGGCAGCCTCCCCTTCGAACCGCGCAACGCCCTCGAAGCCGGCCTCGCCGACCTCTGGCAGCGCACCAGCGCGCCCTTCTCCACCGCCGCCCGCGGGAAGTTCCGCAAGGCCGTCGGCGACATGATCGACAGCTGGCTGTGGGAGCTCGCCAACCAGGCCCAGAACCGCATCCCCGACCCGGTCGACTACATCGAGATGCGGCGCGCCACCTTCGGCTCCGACCTGACGATGAGCCTGGCCCGGCTCGGGCGCGGGGAGGTGATCCCGGACGAGGTGTACCGGAGCGGCACCATGCGGGCGATCGAGAACTCCGTCGCGGACTACGGCTGCCTGGTCAACGACCTGCACTCGTACCAGAAGGAGGTCGAGTACGAGGGCGAGTTCCACAACCTGGTCCGGGTGGTGGAGAACTTCTTCTCCTGCGACTACCCCGTCGCCGTGGACATCGTCGCCGACCTGATGGCCTCCCGCCTCGGCCAGTTCCAGCACGTGGTCGACGGGGAGATCCCGCTCCTCAAGCACGACTTCGCCATCGAGGGCGAGGCGGCCGACGCGCTCGACGGCTACCTCCGGGAACTGGAGGACTGGATGGCCGCCGTCCTCAACTGGCACCAGCAGTGCCACCGCTACACCCCGGACGTACTGGCACGGCACTTCGCCCCGAAGTTCGCCCTCCCGGCCGAGCTGGGCACCTCGGCGATCAGGATCCTGGCGGACCTCAGGTCATGACGGGCACCGGCAGGCGGGGCGAACACAGGGGCGCGGGGAGCTGCGCGCAGCGGAAGGCACCGACCGCAAGGCCGCGACGCAGGCAATGACTTGCCATTGATCGCGGCCTTGCGGCCAGGTCGGCGCTTGGCACGCAGTTCCCCGCGCCCCCTCCCTCGCACCCTTACTGCGGAGGAACCGCCGGGTGGTGGTGCCGGTGGCCGCGGGGGTGGCGGGTGAGGGTGTAGCCGAGGACGCCGGCGAGGGCGGCGAGGACGCCGCCGGCGATGGTCCACCACCAGCGGGTGTTCCAGCCGGAGAAGAGGTCGGAGTACCAGTGGGTCTCTTCTTCGACGGGGGCCGTCGCGTACGCGGCGCTCGCGCTGGGCGCGGGCGTCGCCGCGGGGCCGCTCGCGGTCGTGCCGGCGTTGACCGGCGGCACCAGCGGGGCCTTGAGCGAGCCGCCTTCGGGCTGGGCGTCGTCGAGGCCGCCCTTGGTGGCGACGTGGACGCGCACCTGGGAGGCCAGGCCGAGGTCCTGCTGCGGGATGTCGGTGGTGGAGAGCCGGATGTAGTAGGTGCCGGGCAGCGGGTCGCCGGACCAGGGCTCGGCCCAGGACCGGATCTGCCGGAGCGTGCAGCTGAGCGCGACGGTGGTGGCGCTCTGTTCCGCGGTGCCGTTCTGCGGTCCGGCGGTGCAGGCCTGGCGGCGGCGCAGGCCGTCGAAGAGTTCGACGGTCCAGGTCTGCGCGCCGTGCCGGTCGGCGGCCTCGGGGAGGGTGACGTCGACCTTGACGGTGGCGGTCTGGCCCTCGGAGGCGGGGAACGCCCAGTACAGGTAGTCGCCGGTGGAGACCGGCACGTCCGCGTCCTGGCCGGCGGCCAGCGCGGTCGCGGTGAGGAAGCTGGTGCCCACCGAGTGGACGACGGGCTTCGCGGTGCCGGTGGGCGAGGCGGACGGCGACGGCGCGGCCGTGGCGGCCGGGGCCAGCAGGAGCAGGCCGGTGAGCGCGGCGGCCGGGGCCGCGAGGGTGAAGAGCTTGCGCATCGTCAGTTCTCCCGCCAGACGGCGATCCGCCAGCGTGCCAGCCAGCCGAAGATCAGACCGGCGAGCAGGCCGGCCAGGGTGAGCACACCGAGCAGGATCCAGCCGCGGCCGAGGCCCATCGCGGGTCCGTCGGGCGCGGGGGAGGCGGCGGCGACGTCGACGGTCAGCTCCAGCGGCAGGCCGGGGTCGGCCTGGACGCCGCCCTGGCCGGCGAAGGAGTTGCTGACGATCAGGCAGACGGTCCGGTCGGCGCCCGCGGCGGCGCCGGAGCTCGGCGACGGGGAGGCCTTGTCGGCGCCGGGCGCGGACCAGCGGACGCCGGTGGACGCCACGTCGGTGCGGCCGGAGCCGGCGTCGCTGCCGCGGACCAGTTCCTGGCCGCTGCTGTCGGTGGCCTGGAGCAGCACGCCGTAGTCACGGGCGACGGCGCGGTCCGGGGTGACGCTGACCGAGGCGCGCAGTTCCTGGCCGGCCTTCACCGGCACCCGGTACACCCGGTGCTCGGAGAACTTCTCGCGGTCGCTGTACACGCCGGGGGCGAGGATCGGGGCGCTGGTGCACTGGTCCGCGCCGGTCACCTTCGCCGGGGTGACGGTGTGGGTGTCCTGGGCGCGGTCGACCAGCTGCTTGACGCGCTGGGTCAGCTGGTCCTGGGTGCGGACGTCGGTGAAGGTGCCGCCGGTGGCGTTGGCGATGCACAGCAGCTGCTGGCGGGTCTTGTCGTCGTGGGCCAGGCCGAGGGTGTCGATCACCAGGTGGATGCCCTGGCTGGCGAGTTCGCGGGCCACGTCGCACGGGTCCGGCGGGGCGCAGGTGTCCTCGCCGTCGGTGATCAGCACGATCCGGCGGGTGGTGGGGCCGGTGCCGAGGTCCTGGGCGGCGGCGCGCAGCGCCACGCCGATCGGGGTCCATCCGGTGGGCCGGACGGTGGCGACGGCGGTCTTGGCCTCGACCTTGTTGGTCCTGCCGACCGGGAACAGCTGCTTGGTGTCCTTGCAGCCTTCCTTCTGGTCGTTGCCCGGGTAGGTCGCGCCGAGGGTGCGCAGGCCGAACTCGGTCTCGGCGGGCAGCGCGTCGATGACCTCGTTGATGGACTGCTGGGCGACCGCGATCCGGCTCTTGCCCTGGATGTCGGTGGTCCGCATCGAGCCCGACCCGTCCAGGACCAGGTCGACCTTGGGCGCTTCGGCAGCGGCGGGCGGGGCCCCGGGCTCGTCGGCGTACGCGGGCATGACGCCGAGCACGGTGCCGGCGACTATCGTCAGCGCCCCGAGCAGGGCGGCTCCGCGGGCCGTCCGTCGTGTTCTGGTAAGGGTGATCACCGCCGCATCCTAGGGACCGTCAGTTCGATTCACCCAATGCGGGTGGTGAGCGCGACGTACCCTGAACTGGTCGGCACAGCAGGCGGGGAGAGCACATGACGGTGCGTCTGACGGGCGTCGGAAAGCGCTACGGACGCCGGGGCCCGTGGGTGCTGCGGGACGTCGGGCTGACGCTCCGTCCGGGGTCGCTGGTGCGGATCGAGGGCGCGAACGGCAGCGGCAAGTCGACGCTGCTGAAGCTGCTGGCCGGCATCGAGCGGGCCGAGCGCGGCACGGTCGACGCGCCCGCGAACCGGGCGTACGTGCCGGAGCGGTTCCCGCCGGCGCTGCCGTTCGACGCCCGGGCGTACCTCTGCCACCTGGGCCGGATCCGCGGCCTGTCCGCCGCGGAGGCGCGGAGCCGGGCCGACCACTGGCTGGAGCGGTTCGGCATCACCGGCTGGGCGGACACCCCGATCGGCCGGCTCTCCAAGGGGACGTGCCAGAAGGTCGCGGTGGCCCAGGCGCTGCTGGCCGAGGCCGAGTTGCTGGTGCTGGACGAGGCCTGGACGGGCCTCGACCAGCCCGCCCGGGCCGAGCTCGACGGCGCGGTCGCCGAACGGGCGGCGGCCGGCGGGCTGGTGGTCTTCGTCGACCACGACCCGACCCGGCTGGCGGGCCTCACCACCGGCGGGCACCGGGTCGCCGACGGCGGGCTGCACGAGGCCCCGCTCCCGCGGGCCGAGCCGGACGGCCCGCGCACGGCGGTGGTGGTCGAGGCCGAGGCGCTGCCGGAGTGGCTCCCCGGCCGACCCGACCGCAAGCCGCTCGCGGACGGCGCGACCCGGCTGGACGTGCCGTCCGCGCACTCGGACGCGCTGCTGCGCCGACTGCTGGCCGCGCATCCGCCGGTGCACGTCAGGTCGGTCCGGGAGGAGGACGCGCGGTGACGGTACGGATGCTGACGCGCTATCACCTGGAACTGCTGGTGCGCTCGCAGCGCTGGCTGCCGCCCGGGCTGGCGTACGTGCTGCTGATGGGCCTGGGGGTGTCGGGCGGCGACGAGGCGCTGTCGGCGGCCGCGTTCTCGGCGGGCCTGCTGGTGCCGGTGACGGGCTGGCTGGTGCGCTCGGCGGTGACGGCGGAGCCCGCGCAGTCCCGGGCCTGCCTGGTGGCGGCGGCGGGATGGCGGCGGGTGCACCTGTCGGCGCTGCTGGCGGCGGCGCTGGCGGGCCTGGCGCTCGGCGTGCTCGGGCTGGCCGCGGTGCTGGCGGTCGGCAGCGGCGGCTCCGCGGCGGCGGCCGGGGCGGGGCTGCTGGCGACGGCGGTGTGCGTGCTGACGGGCGCGGCGGTGGGCGCGGTGTGCAACCGTCCGGTGGTGGCGGGCGCGCAGTACGCGGTGCCGCTGGGGCTGGCCGCGGTCGTCCTGGTGCTGCTGGTGCCGGGCTCGCCGGCGAACGCGGTGGTGCGGGCGCTGGTGCTGGGCGCCCGGCACGGTGCGCCGTCGGTGCCGTGGTGGACGCTGCCGGGCGCGGTGGCGCTGGCGGCGGGCGCCGGACGGGCGGCGGTCGCGGTGGCGGTCCGCCGGGGCGAGTGAGCGTCAGGAAGCGGACACACCGCGGTAGATGGGATTAAATATGGCGAATTCTGGCTAGGGTGCGGACGTACGTGCCGAGTGCCTGCTGGAAGGAACGCCCGCTGTGAGCAACCTGTTCGCGATCGCCTACCCCGACGTCGCCACCGCGCAGAAGGTCCGGGACGAGCTGATCGGCCTGCAGAAGCAGCGGCTGATCGACCTGGAGGACATCGTGGTGGTCGAGCGCCGCGAGGACGGCAGGATCAAGCTCCACCAGTCCGTCTCCAACACCGGCCTGGGCGCGGCCTCCGGCGCGCTGTGGGGCGGCGTGATCGGCCTGCTGTTCCTGATGCCGGTGCTGGGCGCGGCGGTCGGCGGCGCGACCGGCGCGGCCGTCGGCGCCTCCACCGACACCGGCGTGGACGACAACTTCATGCGGCAGGTCGGCCAGAAGCTCGCCCCCGGCAGTGCGGCGGTGTTCGCGCTGGTCCGCACCGCCACCCAGGACAAGGTGGTCCCGGCGGTCGCGCAGTTCGGCGGCGAGCTGATCCAGACCTCGCTGAGCCACGACGAGGAGGAGCACCTGCGGGAGATCGCCCGGGCGGCGAACCCCTCGTCCACGCTCTGACGCTCCGTCGGGATGTACCGGCGGGGCGCCGGGCCGCGCTGCCCGGCGCCCCGCCGTCCCTGCCCTTTCGAGCTGGCGAGGACGGCTGGTGGCCACAGACTCGGTGACCCGCCCGGCCCGGACGGCCGGCGCGCGGCGGCCCCGGCGGTGGACCGAACTGCTGCTGGTGCTGGCCGCGGTGGGCCTGGCGGTGTTCGGGTACGTCGAGGTGGGCGTCGACATCGACGGGAAGGCGCCGCCCGACGCCGCCCAGTACGGCGCCGCGCTCGGCGTGCTGGCGCTGGTCGCGCACGGCGCGGTCCGCTGGCGGGCCCGGTGGGCGGACCCGCTGCTGCTGCCGATCGCGGTCCTGCTGAACGGCATCGGACTGGTCGTCATCTACCGGCTGGACCGCAACACCCCGCACCACGAGGCCGCCCCCACCCAGCTGCTCTGGTCCACCCTCGGGGTGGGCCTGTTCATCGCGGTGCTGTTCCTGCTGCGCGACCACCGCAGGCTCCAGCGCTACGCGTACGTCGGCGCGTTCGTGGCGCTCGTCCTGCTGGTGCTGCCGGTGTTCTTCCCGCCCGTGTACGGCTCCCGGATCTGGATCCAGCTCGGCCCGCTGTCCTTCCAGCCCGGCGAGTTCGCCAAGGTCCTGCTGGCGGTCTTCTTCGCCGCGTACCTGGCCGCGCACCGCGACGCGCTCGCCCTGACGGGCCGTCGGGTGCTGTGGTTCCGGCTGCCGCTCGGCCGGGTGCTCGGACCGGTGCTGCTGATCTGGGCGGCGTTCGTCGGCGTGCTGGTGCTGGAGACCGACCTCGGCACCTCGCTGCTGTTCTTCGGCCTGTTCGTGGTGATGCTGTACGTGGCCACCGCCCGCACCGGCTGGATCGTCATCGGCCTGCTGCTGGCCGCCGTCGCCGCCGTCGGGGTGGGCTGGCTGTCCCCGCACGTGCACAGCCGGGTCACCGACTGGCTGCACCCGCTGGCGTCCATCGAGGCGGGGCGGGGCGCCAACCAGATCGCCCAGTCGCTGTTCGCGTTCGCCTGGGGCGGCCAGCTCGGCACCGGCCTCGGGCTCGGCCACTCCGCGCTGATCGGCTTCGCCACCAAGTCCGACTTCATCCTCGCCACCATCGGCGAGGAGCTCGGCCTGACCGGCCTGCTCGCGGTGTTCCTGCTGTACGCGGTGCTGGTCTCGCGGGGCTTCCGCACCGGCATCGCGCTGCGCGACCCGTTCGGGCGGCTGCTCGCCGTCGGACTGGCCGCGCTGGTCGCGATCCAGGTGTTCGTGGTGGCCGGCGGCGTCCTCGCACTGATCCCGCTGACCGGCATGACGCTGCCGTTCATCGCCCAGGGCGGGTCCTCGGTGGTCACCAACTGGATCATCGTGGCGCTGCTGGTGCGGATGAGCGACCTCGCCCGGCGCCCCGACCCGCAGGAGGCGGCGTGAGGCCCACCCGCCCCGAGGGCACCAACGGCGGGCCGCAGGGACTGCCCGGCATCTCCACCACCGGCCGCCGGGCCGGCACCTTCTGCATGCTGCTGGTCGTCGCGCTGGCCGTCCAGGCCACCCGGGTCCAGGTGTTCCAGAAGGAGGAGCTCGACCACAACAGCGCCAACCAGCGCGCCGTCATCCAGCGCTACGCGCAGCCCCGCGGCAACCTGATCGCGGGCCGGCCGCTCACCGGTTCCAAGGCCACCGGCGGCCGCCTCGCGTACCAGCGCACCTACACCGACGGCCCGCTGTACGCCGCCGTCACCGGCTACTCCTCGCAGCTCTACGGCAACACCCAGCTGGAAGGCGTCTACGACGACCTGCTCACCGGCACCGACCCCCGGCTGGCCGGCTGGGCGGTGTGGGACGCCGTCACCCGCCGGCAGCAGCCCGGCGGCGACGTGGTCACCACCATCGACCCGGCCGTCCAGCGCGCCGCCATGCAGGGCCTCGGCAGCCAGAAGGGCGCCGTCGCAGCGATCGAACCCGCCACCGGCCGGATCCTCGCCCTGGCCTCCACCCCCAGCTACGACCCCGGCGCGATCGCCGGCACCGGCACCGCCGACCAGGACGCCTGGAAGCGGCTCCAGGCCGACCCCGACCAGCCCATGCTCAACCGGGCGCTGCGGCAGATCTACCCGCCCGGCTCCACCTTCAAGGTGGTCACCGCCGCCGCGGCCCTGGCGAACGGCGTGGTGACCGACATCGAGTCCCCGACCGGCGCGCCCTACCCGTACGTGATGCCCGGCACCACCACCGAGCTCACCAACGACACCGGCGCCTGCGACCGGGAGGGCCTGTCGCTGGACCAGGCGATGACGCTGTCCTGCAACAGCGTCATGGGCTGGCTCGGCGTGCAGACCGGCCTGGGCCGGATGACCGCGATGGCGAAGAACTTCGGTTTCAACGACGCCAAGCTCGACACCCCGGTGCGCGCGGCCCGCTCCAACTTCGACACCGCCATGAACGCCTCGCAGCTGGCGCTCTCCTCGATCGGCCAGTACGACACCGCCGCCACCCCGCTGACCATGGCGATGGTCGCCGCCGGGGCCGCCGCCGACGGCCAGGTGATGTATCCACAGCTTGTGGACAGGCTCACCAAGGCCGACGGCAGCCAGGTCCAGCTGATGCACCCCGTGCTGTACCGGCAGGCGTTCGGACCAGGCGTCGCCCAGCAGGTCCGCCAGCTGATGGTCGACGTGGTGGAGAACGGCACCGGCGGCAACGCGCGGATCCCCGGCGCCGAGGTCGGCGGCAAGACCGGCACCGCCCAGCACGGCGTGGACAACACCGGCACGCCCTACGCCTGGTTCATCGCCTGGGCCCGCCCGGCCGGCTCCACCGCCACCCCGCCGGTCGCCGTCGCCGTGGTCGTCGCCGACAGCCGGGCGAGCGACGTCACCGGCGGCGGGCTGGCCGCGCCCGTCGCCCGGGCCGTCATGCAGGCCGTGCTCGACCGGTGACCGGGGCATACACCGGCAAGTCCCACATAACTATGCATAGCGTCGCATTTGATACAGTCCCTGCCTGATCCCCACCAGAAGGACACCGATGAGCACCACCCGCCTGCTGCGGCGCAAGCCCGTGGACACCCTGATCGCCGAAGCGGGCGGAACCGGAGCCGGACACCTGCGCCGCTCCATCGGCCTGTGGCAGCTCTCCGCGATCGGCATCGGCGCCACCGTCGGCACCGGCATCTTCTTCGTGCTCACCACCTCCGTCCCGAAGGCCGGGCCGGCCGTGGTGCTGTCCTTCGTGATCGCCGCCGTCACGGCCGGCCTCACCGCGCTCTGCTACGCCGAACTCGCCTCCGCGATCCCGGTGGCCGGCTCCTCGTACTCGTACGCGTACGCCACCATGGGCGAAGTCGTCGCGTTCGGCGTCGGCGTCTGCCTGCTGATGGAGTACGGCGTCTCCGCGTCGGCGATCGCCGTCACCTGGGGCCAGTACCTCAACCAGTTCGCCGACCTGGCGTTCGGCCTGCACCTGCCCGCCGCGCTCACCGCCCCGCCCGGCGAGGACGGCATCTTCAACCTGCCGGCCGTGGTGCTGGTCGCCCTGGTCACCGTGCTGCTGATCCGCGGGGTCGGCGAATCCGCCAAGGTCAACGCCGTGATGGTGACCATCAAGCTGGCCATCCTGGTGCTCTTCGTCGCCGTCGGCCTGACCGGCTTCCAGGCCGGCAACTTCACCCCGTTCGCCCCGCACGGCTGGGACGGCGTGCAGACGGCCGCGTCCACCATCTTCTTCTCGTTCATCGGCCTGGACGCCGTCTCGACCGCCGGCGAGGAGGTCCGCGAGCCGCGCCGCACCCTGCCGCTGGCCATCCTGATCTCGCTCGGCGTCGTCACCCTGCTGTACATCGCCGTCGCCGTCACCGCGATCGGCGCCCAGCCCTGGCAGCAGTTCGACGGCCAGGAGGCCGGCCTCGCGCAGATCCTCCAGAACGTCACCGGCCAGTCCTGGCCCGCCCTGGTGTTCGCCGCCGGCGCGATCATCTCGATCTTCTCGATCACCCTGGTGGTCATCTACGGCCAGACCCGGATCCTCTTCGCGATGGGCCGCGACGGCCTGCTGCCGCGCCCCTTCACCCGGGTCTCCCCGCGCACCGGCACCCCCGTCTGGAACACCGTCGTGGTCGGCGCCGCCGTCGCCCTGCTCGCCGCCGTCTTCCCCCTCAAACTGCTCGCCGACATGACCTCGATGGGCACCCTGGTGGCGTTCGCCGCCGTCTCCGTGGGCATCATCGTCCTCCGCCGCACCCGCCCCGACCTGCCGCGCGGCTTCAAGGTGCCGCTCTACCCCGTCACCCCCGTGCTCAGCGCCGGCTTCTGCGTCTACCTGATCACCCGGCTCCAGCTGGACACCTTCATCGCCTTCGCCGTCGCCCTGGCCCTCGCCGCCGTCCTCTACTTCACCTACAGCATCAAGCACTCCCGGCTGTCCGCCGCCCGCCCCGCCGAACCCGCCGACCGGAGCTGACACTCCGTAGGCCTCCCGGTGCCGAAATTCGGGCGGAAGCGGGAAAACCGGCCCGGGGGCAGCGACAGAGCGTGTGCGTCCGGCCTAGCCTTCGAGCCATGGCGAGCACCCGACCCCCGGCCGGACGTGCGTTGCCCGGGGCGGCCCGGGGCGGCGGGCGGGTACCGGCGCAGCGCGGCCGGCGCGGGGGGCGGGCCGGGCGGCTGATGCGGCATCCCGCGGTGCAGGCCGGCGGGTGGCTGGTGGCGGCGGGGTGGGCGGAGGCGTTCCCGCTGGTGTCGGACCTGGCCAACCAGGTCGCCTGGGGCCGGTTCGCGGCGCCCGCCTACCTGCTGGCGGCGGTGCTGACCGTGGCCCTGCCGCGCGGCCTCGCGGCGCGGGCGGCCACCTCGGCGGCGGTGCTGGGCGCGGTGCTGCTGCCGCTCGGGGTGCTGGCGCTGACGGGCCGTCACCAGTCCGAGGTGACGGTGGTGGAGCGCTCGGCGGCGCTGCTGCTGCACACCGGCAGCCCGTACCTGCCGCACCCGGCGCACGTCGTCGACTACAACCCGTACCTGCCCGCGATGTCGCTGTTCGGCCTGCCCCGGGTGGTGCTCGGCGAGGCCTGGCCGGCGGCCCGGCTGCTGGGCGACGCCCGGCCGTGGTTCGCGGCCGCGTTCCTGGCCTGCCTGGTGGCGGGCTGGCGGCTGCTGCGGCCCGGCCCGCGGTGGGCGCCGGCGCTGCCGCTGGCGGTGCTGACCGGGTCGCCGCTGATCGCGCAGGCGCTGGCGGTCGGCGGAGTGGACCTGCCGCTGATCGGGGTGTGCTGCCTGGCGATGGCGCTCGCCGAGCGCGGGCACCCGCTGCGCACCGGCCTGGTGCTGGCGGTGGCCTGCGCGTTGAAGTGGACGGCCTGGCCGGCGCTGCCGGTCGCGCTGTTCCTGTTGCACCGCCGGCACGGCCCGGCGCGGGCGCTGCGGGCCGCCGGTCCGGCGCTGGCGGTCGGCGGCGCGGTGATCGGCCCGTTCGTGGTGCTGCACCCGCGCGAGCTGTACGAGCAGGTGGTGCGCTTCCCGCTGGGCCTGACGGCGCTGCACACGCCGGCCGGCAGTCCGCTGCCGGGCAAGGTGCTGGCGGGGCTCGGTCCGTCGGGCCACACCGTGTCGCTGACCCTGCTGTGCGCGGGTGCGCTGGCCGTCGCGCTGTGGCTGCCGGCCCATCCGCCGGCCACCGCCGTCGCCGCCTGCGACCTGCTGGCGGCGGGCCTGACGGTGGCGTTCGCGCTGGCCCCGGCGGGCCGGTTCGGCTATCTGGCGCTGCCCGCGGTGCTGGTGCTGTGGCCGCGCCTGGCGGCCGCGGCCGGGCGGCCGGTTCCCGAGCCGCCGCCGAGGCCGACGCACCGTCAAGCCGTCGCAGTGCCTATCGTGTCCGGGGACAGAGTTCGAACACGGGAGTGACCTTGGGCGCCACCGGACGACGCCGGTTCCTCGGCCTGGCCGCCGGCGCGGCCGCCTCGCTGACCGCCTGCGGCCCGGGCCGCACGGCCACCGGCCCGGCCGCCGCCACCGGCTCCGGCGCCCCCGCGACCGGCGGCGCCGCACCCGGCCCCGCGCCGTCCGCGACCGCAGCCGAGAACGCCAAGCCCGGCAACGCCGACTGGGCGATCACCCACGCGGGCCCGGCGGCGGCGATCGAGGGCTGGGCGGACCGGGTCAGCGTGCTGCCCGGCGAGCAGGTCGGCCTGCACGTCTCCACCACCGCGCCCGGCTTCACCGTCACCGCCTACCGGATGGGCTGGTACGGCGGGGCGCGCGCCCGGCAGGTGTGGCGGTCGGGACGGCTGCCCGGCAGCAGGCAGCAGCCGTTCACCGTCGAACAGCCCACCCGCACCGTGATCACCGCCTGGCCGCGCACCACCGCCGTCGACACCACCGGCTGGCCGGCGGGCTGCTACCTGCTGCGGCTGGACGCGGAGGGCGGCGCGGGGCAGCGGTACGTGCCGCTGACGGTGCGTTCGCGCAGCACCGCCGGCACCGTCGTGGTCGTCAACGCGGTCGCCACCTGGCAGGCCTACAACGAGTGGGGCGGCTACAACCTGTACAACGGCCCGACCGGCGGCCTGCCGACCCGCTCGCTGCAGGTCAGCTTCGACCGGCCGTACCAGTACGACGACGGGGCGGGCCTGTTCCTGGTCTACGAGGCGCCGCTGATCGCGCTCGCCGAGAAGCTCGGCGTCCCGCTGTCGTACACCACCTGCATCGACGTCGCCGCCGACCCGGAGGCGCTGCGCGGCGCGAAGGCGGTGCTGTCGCTCGGCCACGACGAGTACTGGTCGCCCGAGCAGCGCGCGCACGTCACCGCGGCCCGCGACGCCGGCTCCCACCTGGCGATCCTCGGCGCCAACTGCTGCTTCCGGCGGGTGCGTTACGAGCCGTCACCGACCGGCCCCGACCGCACCGTGGTCTGCTGGAAGGGCTCCTGGAAGGACGACCCGGGCTACCGGGCGGGCCACCCGGCGACCACCGACTTCCGCTCCCCGCCCGGCGCCGACCCGGAGTCCTCGCTGCTCGGCGTGGTCTACGACGGCTACCCGGTGGACGCCCCGTACGTGGTCACCGAGCCCGGCCACTGGCTGTTCGCGGGCACCGGCGCGAAGGCCGGCGACAGCTTCCCGCACCTGGTGGGCGTCGAGTACGACCGGGTCGACCCGGCCTACCCGACCCCGCAGGGCATCGAGGTGCTGTCGCACTCCCCGGTGGTCTGCGACGGCCGGCACTCGTTCGCCGACACCGCCCTGTACACGGCGGGCAGCGGCGCCCTGGTGTTCGCCACCGGCACCATGCGGTGGGTGGAGTCGCTGGAGGCGACCGGGCCGGCCGGCGGCAGCGCGATCCACGGCATCGACGGGCGGGCCGGCGCGTTCACCCGCCAGGTGACGGAGAACCTGCTGCGCCGCTTCGCCCAGTAGGCCGGAACGGCGGGGCGGGCCCGCCGTTCCGGCCGGGCGTCAGTGGTTGCCGACCCGCAGCACCTTGGACGCGGCCGGGCCGGCCGCCGCCGCGCCGTGACCGGCGCCCTGGAACTCGGCGGCGACCGCCAGGTCGCCCGAGTAGGCGGTGAACCAGGAGTTCGCGTCGGTGGTGTTGTCGACCTCGGCGGTGCCGGTCTTCGCACCGGATCCGGCGGGCAGGGCCGGCGACACCGACGCGGCGGTGCCGGACTTCACGGTCTGCACCATCAGCGACTGCAGGCTGGACAGCACCTGCGGGGAGAGCGTGCGGGCCGCCTTCACCTGCTCCATGCCGGGCACCAGGATCGGCTGCCGGAACACTCCGGACTGCACGGTCGCGGCGACCGACGCCATGCCCAGCGGGTTGGCGCGCACCTTGCCCTGGCCGATGAACTCGCTGGCCGCGCCCGCCATGTTGCTCTCGACCGGGATGTCGGTGTCGAAGTTCGACAGGCCGGTCTTCCAGACCAGGCCGAGCCCGAACACGTCCTTGGCGAGCGAGGGCAGGCTGTTCGCCTTGAGGGTGTCCTTGCCCTTCTCGATGAAGGAGGTGTTGCAGGAGTTGATGAACGCGTCGGTGAGCGTGTAGTCGGGGTGCGCGCCCTTGAAGTCGTTGCCGATGGACTTGCCGGTGACCATCGTGGTCTCCGGGCACGGCATCGGGCTGCTCGGCGTGACCCCGGCCTCCAGCAGCGCGGCGGCGGTCAGCACCTTCATGGTGGAGCCGGGCGCGGTCGCCCCGGAGAACGCCCGGTTCTGTCCGGTGGTGGGGGAGAAGGCGTAGGCCAGGATGCCGCCGGTGCTGGGCTCGATCGCCACCAGCGAGCCCGGCTTGCCCTGGGCGGAGACCGCGGCCTCGGCGGCCGCCTGCAGGTCCGCGTCCAGGGTGAGCTTCAGGTTCGGGACCGGCTTGGGCTCCTTCAGCGTGAACAGCTTCTCGGCGGCCCCGTTGCCGGACGCCGGGGAGATCACCACGGCGCTGCCCGCGTCCTCCGGGCTGCCGCCCTGCGGGGCGGCGGCCTTCAGCTGGTTGAGCAGGCCGGTCAGCGAGGCGTACCCGGCCAGCGGCTTGCCCTTGCGGTCGGTGACGGCGGCCGGCGCGGCGAACACCGGCTTGATGCCGATGGTCTCGTTCGCGTCCAGCTTCGGGTGGATCACGGTGGGCGCCCAGTGCACGGCGGCGGTGCCGTCGCTCATCTTCACCACCCCGAGCACGCCGTCGTAGTTCCACGGGGTGCCGGTCTCGGCGAACTCCAGCGACGCCTTGAAGCCTTCCAGCACCCCGGTGGGCGCCGGGGCCGCCGTCGACGACGCGGACGCCGAGGCCGACGCGCCGGCGGCCGCGGACTTGGACGCGGCCGGGCTGGGCGCGGTGGTCGGACCGCCGGCGGTGAGGTGGACGGCGGTGGGCTTCACGTTGTTCTGGAACGCCTGCAGCGCGGCCTGCGCCTTGTCCGGGTCGTCGGTCAGCTTGGCGGCGGTGAACAGGTCGCCCTTGGCCCAGGCGTCCAGGAAGGCCTTGGCGCCGGACGCGGCGAGCTCCGGGCCGGGGGGCTCGGCGACCACGGTGCGGGGCTTGGCCGCCTCCTTGCCGCCGCCGTCGCCGGAGACCAGGGCGTAGGCCCCATAGCCGCCGGCCAGCAGAAGCACCGCGGCGACCGAGGCGATGCCGATCTTCGCGCCCTTGTTCACCTGAAGTCCCCCCGTGGGTGTCGTGACCGCTCAGGAATCAGCGGCCACGACACCATAGGCAGACACCATCCGTGCACTCACGACACGCCGCCGGTTTGTGACAGATCCGGTACACGCTCCCCCGGGGGCGGATCAGATCCAGGTGCTGAGCCACATCCGGCCGTTCCAGTCCGACATCGGGATCGTCTGGCCGGTGAGGATCGGATAGAAGTACAGGAAGTTCCACATGATCGCCGTGACCAGCAGGCCCGCCGCCGTGGCCCCGGCCAGCCGCCGGTCCGCCGAGGCGTCGGACGGCCCCAGCATCGCGCCGATCATCATCGTCACCGCCAGCACCATGAACGGCACGAAGCACACCGCGTAGAACAGGAAGATCGTCCGCTCCTGGTACAGGAACCAGGGCAGGTAGCCGGCCACCACGCCGCTCAGCAGCGCCCCGGCCCGCCAGTCGCGGCGCAGCAGCCAGCGGTACAGGCAGTACAGCAGCGCCGCGATGCCCGCCCACCACAGCAGCGGGGTGCCGATCGCCAGCACCTCGCGGGCGCAGTCCGAGGTGGTGCAGCCGGCCTGGCCGTTCTTCGGCGACTCGTAGAAGAACGACACCGGGCGGCCCAGGACCAGCCAGCTCCACGGGTTGGACTGGTAGGTGTGCGGGCTGTGCAGGTGGGTGTGGAAGTCCCACATCGTGTAGTGGTAGTGCCACAGGCTGCGCAGCCAGTCCGGCCCGAAGCCGCCCGGGTGCTGCGCCGCCCAGTCGCGGAAGTAGCCGCCCTTGCCGGGCTCGGTCGAGGACAGCAGCCAGCCGGTCCAGGTGACCAGGTAGGTGGCCAGCGCGGTCAGGCCGATGCCGATCCCCGACCAGACGAAGTCCCAGCAGTACCGCAGCGCCCGCGCGCCCTCGCCGAGCGGCCGCCCGTCGGCGGTCCGCATGCGGCCGGCCAGCCGGCGCGCCGAGGAGTCCCAGAACGCGGTGAGCAGCACGAACGCGGCGATCGCCGGGGCGCCGCTCCACTTGGTGCCCATCATCAGGCCGAGGCTGACGCCCGCCGCCAGCCGGTACGGCCGCCAGCCGAGCTGCCACCAGCCGGCGCCCAGCCCGGCGTCCAGCCGCTCCGCGATCAGCGCCCGGGTGCGGTCCCGGTCGATCAGCAGCAGGCCGAACGCGGCCAGGAACCAGAACATGACGATCAGGTCGAGGATCGCGGTCCGGCTGAGCACGAAGTGCAGGCCGTCGACCGACAGCAGCAGCCCCGCCACGCAGCCCAGCAGGGTGGAGCGGAACAGCCGCCGCCCGATCCGGGCCAGCATCAGCACCGACAGGGTGCCGAGCACCGCCATCATGAACCGCCAGCCGAACGGGTTCATGCCGTAGAGCTGCTCGCCCAGCCCGATGATCCACTTGCCGACCGGCGGATGCACGATGTACGCCGGGTCGGTGCGGAACGGGACGCTCGGATCCGCCCCGGTGATCAGGTTGTTGGCGTCGTCCGACCAGTTGGTCTCGTAGCCGACCCGCCAGAGCGCGTACGCGTCCTTCGCGTAGTACGTCTCGTCGAAGATCAGCGCGTGCGGCCCGCCCAGGTTGACGAAGCGCAGCACGCCGGCGAACGCCGCGACCGCGACCGGGCCGAGCCAGCCCGACCAGCGGCACAGCCACGACCAGAGCGCGTCCGGCAGCCGGAGGCCGAGCCGCGCCAGCAGCGGCGACGGCGGGACGAGCTCCGGGGTGACGCCGGGCCCGTCCGGCATCGGCGGCACCAGCTGCTCGGCCGGCGGCGTGCGCCGCGGCGCGAGGTAGCCCGCGCCGGACAGCGCCCGGGCCCACCGGGAGGCCGGTTCGGGCTCCGCCCGCGGCCCCGGAACGGCGGCCGGGTCGGCCGATTCCAGCACGGTCACGCCGCCCCGCCCGGGGTGGTCCATACCACTGTCGATGTCGCCGTTCACGGGCCACATCGTAGGGGCAATGGCGGAAGTCACAAGGGGTCCCCGCACCGCCCGCGCCGCACCGTGTCGCGTCCGTCCCGGTGAGGACCCCCGCCGGTAGGGGAGGATGGTGCCGTGACTGGTGTTCTCGTACTGGCAGGTACCCCCATCGGCGACGTCGAGGACGCGCCGCCCCGACTGCGCGCCGAACTCGCCGAGGCGGACGTGATCGCGGCCGAGGACACCCGGCGGCTGCGCCGGCTGACCCAGGCGCTCGGCGTGGTCCCGACCGGCCGCGTGGTGTCCTACTTCGAGGGCAACGAGGTCGCCCGCACCCCCGAACTGGTCGCCGCGCTCCAGGGCGGCGCCCGGGTGCTGCTGGTCACCGACGCCGGCATGCCCTCGGTCTCCGACCCCGGCTACCGGCTGGTGGACGCCGCGGTCGCCGCCGGACTCAAGGTGACCGCGGTGCCCGGCCCGTCCGCCGTCCTCACCGCGCTGGCGCTGTCCGCGCTGCCGGTCGACCGGTTCACCTTCGAGGGCTTCCTGCCCCGCAAGGCCGGCGACCGCTCCCGGCAGCTCGCCCAGATCGCCGCCGAGCCGCGCACCATGGTCTTCTTCGAGGCCCCGCACCGGATCGCCGAGACCCTCGCCGCGATGGCCGACGCGTTCGGCGCCGACCGGCCCGCCGCGGTCTGCCGCGAACTCACCAAGACCTACGAGGAGGTCAGGCGCGGCCCGCTCGCCGACCTCGCCGCCTGGGCCGCCGACGGCGTCAAGGGCGAGATCACCGTCGTGGTGGCCGGCGCCCCGCCCGCCGCCCCCGAGGAGGTCGGCCCCGCCGAACTGGCCCGGCGGGTCGCCGCCCGCGAGGAGGCCGGCGAGCGCCGCAAGGAGGCGATCGCCGCGGTCGCCGCCGAACTGGGCCTGCGCAAGTCGGTCGTCTTCGACGCCGTGGTGGCCGCCAAGCACGCCGGCTGACCCGATGCGTGCCCGTGGCCGGATTCGGTCGTACGTTGGAATGAGCACCCCAGCGGAGGGCCAATTCGGAACCAAGACTTGGCAAGCCGGGCATCGGACGGACCCTCCCGGGCATTCCCTGGGATGGAAAGACCCGCACCGGGCCGCCAGGTCCGGCGACGGGCTCCGAGCGAAGCGAGGTGGCGCATGAGCGACACGATCGACAGCCCCCTGAACGGCGGAGCACCCACCGGCCTCGGCCTGACCACCCGGGCGCGGATCCCCGTGGAGACGGTCCGCGAGGCCTACTCCTTCGTCTGCCTCAACTGCGGCTACGGCTGGGAGCAGGCGTACGACATCGAGCACCACACCGGCCGCGACGGCCGCACCGTGGTCGAGTACAAGGCGAACGGGGTCCGGGTCCCGTCCCCGCTGCGGGAGCTGGTCTGCCCCGGCTGCGGCGGCGAACGGGTCCGGATCATGCGGGCCGGGCGGGTGGCCGGCGTGGCCGCCAACATCGCCCCCGGCTACGCGCCCACCGCCGAACCGGCCGACCCCGTCCGGCCCGTCGCCGACGCCGAACGGCGCGGCCGCTGGCCGTTCCGCCTCCGCCGGGCCGGCTGACCGGCCCCGGCGCCCGACCGGCCCCGGACCGCTGCGGCGGCCCGGGGCGGCCGCGCGCTCCGACTAGGATTCCCCGCTATGGCGGCCTTGGCAGAGCACCCCCGTACCGGCGCGTACTACGTCACCACCCCGATCTACTACGTGAACGACCGGCCCCACCTCGGCCACGCGTACACCACCGTCGCGGGCGACGTGCTGACCCGCTGGCACCGCCAGCGCGGCGAGGACGTCTGGTACCTCACCGGCACCGACGAGCACGGCCAGAAGATCCTGCGCACCGCCGAGGCACACGGCGTCACCCCGCAGGAATGGTGCGACAAGCTGGTCGAAGAGGCCTGGAAGCCGCTCTGGAAGCACCTGCGGATCGCCAACGACGACTTCATCCGCACCACCGAGGCCCGCCACACCGAACGCGTCCAGGAGTTCGTCCAGGACCTGTACGACAAGGGCGAGATCTACCGCGGCAGCTACACCGGCCCCTACTGCGTGGGCTGCGAGGAGTACAAGCTCCCCGGCGAACTGCTCCCCGGCGCCACCGAGGACGAGAAGCTCTGCCCGATCCACAAGCGCCCCGTCGAGTGGCTGGAGGAGGAGAACTACTTCTTCCGGCTCTCCGCCTACGGGCCGAAGCTGCTGGAGTTCTACGCCGCGAACCCGGACTTCATCCAGCCCGCCGCCGCCCGCAACGAGGTGCTGCGCTTCGTCGAACAGGACCTCAAGGACCTGTCGATCTCCCGCTCCACCTTCGACTGGGGCGTCCCGCTGCCCTGGGACGACAAGCACGTCCTGTACGTGTGGGTCGACGCCCTGCAGAACTACATCACCGCCGCCGGCCACGGCTCCGACCCCGAGCGGTTCGCCCGGCTCTGGCCCGCCTCCGTGCACCTGGTCGGCAAGGACATCCTGCGCTTCCACGCCGTCATCTGGCCCGCCGTGCTGATGGCCGCCGGGCTCCCGCTGCCGCGCCGGGTCGTCGCCAACGGCTGGCTGATGGTCGGCGGCGAGAAGATGTCCAAGTCCAACCTGACCGGCATCGCGCCCACCGACCTCACCTCGCACTTCGGCGTCGACGCCTACCGGTACTACTTCCTGCGGGCCATCCCGTACGGCACCGACGGCTCGTTCTCCTGGGAGGACTTCACCGCCCGCTACACCTCCGAACTCGCCAACGGCCTCGGCAACCTGGCCTCCCGGGTCGCCGCGATGATCGGCAAGTACCACGGCGGGACGCTGCCCACCGCGACCGCCCACGGCCCCGCCGAGCAGGCCGTCGCCGACGGGCTGGTCCGGGCCGCCGCCGAGGCCGACCGCAGGATCGGCGAGGAACTCGACTTCGCCGGCGGCCTCGCCGCGATCTTCGATTTCGTCAGACTGGTCAACGGCTACCTGACCGAACAGGAACCCTGGAAGACCGCCAAGGCCGGCACCGAGGAGAGCCGGGCCCGGCTCGCCACCGTCCTGTACACCGCCGCCGAAGCGCTGCGGGCCACCGCCGTGCTGCTCAACCCCGTCATGCCCACCGCCGCCGCCGCGCTCTGGGACTCCCTCGGCGCCGAACCCGCCCTCGGCGCGCTCGCCGACCAGCGCCTCGCCACCGTCGCCGACTGGGGACGCCTGCCCGCCGGCGCCACCGTCACCAAGGGCGACGTCCTGTTCCCCCGCCTCGAAGAGAAGAACGCCTCCTGATGGCCGCCAAGAAGAACGACGACCGCTCCACCCCGCCGCCGCTCCCCGAGCCGCTCGCCGTCCCGGTCGCCGACTCGCACACCCACCTCGACCTGCAGTCCGGCACCCCCGCCGAAGGGCTGGCCCGCGCCGCGTCCGTGGGCGTCACCACCGTCGTCCAGGTCGGCTGCGACGTCCCCGGCTCGCAGTGGGCCGCGAACCTCGCCGCCGAGTACGCGCAGGTGCACGCCGCCGTCGCCCTGCACCCCAACGAGGCCCCGCGGATCTTCCTCGGCGACCCCGACGGGTGGTCCGGGCAGCGGCGCGCCCCCGGCGGGCAGACCGCGCTCGACGAGGCCCTGGCCGAGATCGACCGCCTCGCCGCCCTCCCGCAGGTGCTCGCCGTCGGCGAGACCGGGCTCGACTACTTCCGCACCGGCCCGGAAGGCGTCGACCTGCAGAAGGAGTCCTTCCGCCGCCACATCGAGATCGCCAAGCGCCACGGCAAGGCCCTCGTCATCCACGACCGCGACGCCCACGAGGACGTCATCGCCGTCCTCCTCGAAGAGGGCGCCCCCGAGCGCACCGTCTTCCACTGCTACTCCGGCGACGCCGCCATGGCGAAGACCTGCGCCGAACACGGCTGGTACCTCTCCTTCGCCGGCCCCGTCACCTACAAGGCCAACCACGCCCTCCGCGAAGCCCTCACCGCCACCCCCCTCGACCGCGTCCTGATCGAGACCGACGCCCCCTTCCTCACCCCCCACCCCTACCGCGGCCGCCCCAACGCCCCCTACCTGATCCCCGTCACCCTGCGCGCCATGGCCGCCCACCTGGCCCTGGAGGAGGACGAGCTGGCGACGGCGATCGCCGCCAACACGGCACGCGCGTTCGGCTACTGACCGCATCCTGCTGCGGCGTCCGCTCGCCCGATCGAGTCGGTGGCCCCGGCGGTCGAGGACGGCTCCCCTCGGTTCGCGGGCGGCCGACCGGTTCATCACGCCCGGCCTCCACGCGGAGAAGCGCGGTCCGTCCCACCGGCGCGTCGAGCGGGGCGAGACCGGCTTCCCCGTCGTGCACGCGTTCCGGCTCGACGATGAGCGGGCCGCCCGTCTCCCGCACGCGGTGCACGGCGGACCGCTGCGCACCGACCTGCCGTTCCCGGTCGAGACCGATCTCAAGCAGTTGGTCGAGCTGTGACCCGTATCCTTGGCGGGTGAGCACCACCGAACCCACCTCCGACGGCCACCTGCTGGGGGCTGCCGACATCCGTGCGCTGGCCGAGGCGTTCGGCGTGAAGCCGACCAAGCAGCGCGGGCAGAACTTCGTCATCGACGGCAACACCGTGCGACGGATCGTGCGGGCGGCGGAGGTGACGGAGCAGGACGCGGTGGTCGAGGTCGGGCCGGGGCTCGGATCGCTGACGCTGGCGCTGCTGGAGGTGGCGCGCCACGTCACGGCGGTGGAGATCGACCCCCTGCTGGCGCGGCACCTGCCGGACACCGTCAAGGGCCGGATGCCCGGCAGGGCCGGCAACTTCGACCTGGTGCTCAGCGACGCCATGGACGTCACCGAACTGCCCGGCCCCGAGCCGACCGCGCTGGTGGCGAACCTGCCGTACAACGTCGCCGTTCCGGTGCTGCTGCACATGCTGGAGACCTTCCCCAGCATCGAGCGCACGCTGGTCATGGTGCAGAGCGAGGTCGCCGACCGGCTCGCCGCCAAGCCCGGCAACAAGGTGTACGGCGTGCCGTCCGTCAAGGCCAACTGGTACGCGGACGTGAAGCGGGCCGGCGCGATCGGGCGGAACGTCTTCTGGCCCGCGCCCAACGTCGACTCCGGACTGGTCTCGCTGATCCGCCGCGACCCGCCGTCCACCACCGCCACCCGCCGCGAGGTGTTCGCCGTCGTCGACGCCGCGTTCGCGCAGCGCCGCAAGACCCTGCGGGCCGCGCTCGCGTCCTGGGCCGGCTCGCCCGCCGCCGCCGAGGAGGCCCTGCGGGGCGCCGGCATCGACCACACGCTGCGCGGCGAGATGCTGACGGTGGAGCAGTTCGCCGCGATCGCCGAGCACAAGCCGAAGCCGAAGTCCGAGGAACAGTAGAGATGGTCACGGTCCGCGTACCCGCCAAGGTCAACGTCCAGCTCGGCGTCGGCGGGGTCCGCCCCGACGGCTACCACGACCTGGCGAACGTGTTCTTCGCCGTCGCCCTCGGCGACGAGGTCACCGCCACCCCCGGCGACGGCGTCACGCTGACCTGCACCGGCCCCGACGCGGACGCCGTCCCGCTCGACGACAGCAACCTGGCCGCCCGGGCCGCCCGCCTGCTCGCCGCCCACCACGGCCTGCCCGACCCCGGCGTCCACCTGCACATCGCCAAGGCCATCCCGGTGGCCGGCGGCATGGCCGGCGGCAGCGCGGACGGCGCCGCCGCCCTGGTCGCCTGCGACACGCTGTGGGGCCTGGACACCCCGCTCGGCACCCTGCTGGAACTGGCCGCCGAACTCGGCTCCGACGTCCCGTTCGCGCTGCTCGGCGGCGTCGCACTCGGCCGCGGGCGCGGCGAGATCCTGGAGGCGCTGCCCGTCACCGGGACGTTCCACTGGGTGTTCGCGGTCGCCGACGGGGGGCTGTCCACCCCGGCGGTGTTCCGCGAGTGCGACCGGCTCCGCGAGGAATCCGGCAGCGGCGCCACCATCCAGGACGTCCCCACCCCCGACGCCGACCCCGCGCTGCTCGCCGCGCTCGCCGACGGCGACCCCGTCGCGCTGGCCGCCGCCCTCAGCAACGACCTGCAGGCCGCCGCCGTCTCGCTGCGCCCCTCCCTGGCCGACACCCTGCACGCCGGCACCGAGGCGGGCGCCCTCGCCGCCCTGGTCTCCGGCTCCGGGCCGACCTGCGCCTTCCTGGCCAAGGACGCCGACGCCGCCGCCCACATCGCCGCCGCCCTCCGGGCCTCCGGCACCTGCCGCACCGCCCACGCCACCCACGGCCCGGTGCCCGGCGCGCAGGTGGTTCAGACCTCTGCTTGACCTGGAGCGCGCTCCGGGTTCCAGACTCCTCTCCGTGGCCCGCACCGGGCGGGCCGCGGACAACGAGGGGAACCCGGATGCGCAAGCGCACCATCGGAACCGATCCGCGCACCCGCCGCGAGGTCAGTGTGCTCAGCCTCGGCGCGATGCTGTTCGGCACGCTCACCGACGAGGCGACCTCCTTCGCCGTGCTGGACCGCTACGTGGCGGCCGGCGGCACGTTCATCGACACCTCCAACAACTACGCGTACTGGCAGGACGGCAGCCAGGGCGGCGCGAGCGAGGAGGTGCTCGGCCGCTGGCGGGCCAGCCGCGGCATCACGGACGAGGTGGTCATCGCCACCAAGCTCGGCGCCCGCCCGAAGGCGCCCGGCACCGGGTTCGTCGAGAACGGCGAGGGACTGTCCGCCGCGGTGATCCGGGCCTCGTCCGAGGCCAGCCGCAAGCGCCTCGGCGTGGAGAAGCTCGACCTGCTGTACGCGCACGTCGAGGACACAAAGGTTCCGCCGGCCGAGACGGTGCACGCCTTCGGCGCACTCGTCGAGGAGGGGACGGTCGGACTGCTCGGCGTCTCCAACCACTGGTCCTGGCGGGTGGAGCGGGCCCGCAACCTCGCCGCGCAGGCCGGGCTGCCCGGCTACGAGGTGCTCCAGTACGGGCACACCTACCTGCGCCGCCGCGGCGACCTGCCCGGCCTGCTGTCCGAGGACGGCGACCAGGCCGCCGTCCAGGGCGACCTGATCGCGTACCTGAAGGAGAGCCCCGAGCTGACGCTGGTGGCGTACTCGCCGCTGCTCGGCGGCGGCTACGTCCGGGCCGACAAGCCGCTCGGGCCGTCCTTCGACCACGCGGGCACCCCGGCCCGGCTGGCCGCGCTCGACAGGGTGGCGAAGGAGACCGGCGCGACCCGCAACCAGGTCGTGCTGGCCTGGCTGCTCGGCGGGGAACTGCCGGTGATCCCGCTGGTGGGGGCGTCCTCGGTGGCCCAGCTCGACGAGAGCCTGGCGGCGCTGGACCTGGAGCTGACGGAGGAACAGCGGGCGGTCCTCGACGCTGCCCGCTGACCACCGGGGGCGCGTGGGGCTCCCTCCCGCGCCCCGGGGTGGTCCCCCGGCAGCACTAGGCTGGGACTGTTCCACCCCCTTCCTCACAGGAGTGCAGCTTCGTGGCCGTCAACCTCGCCACCATCGAGTCCGTCACCAAGGTGTACGGCACCAGGGCCCTGCTGGACGGGGTGAGCCTCGGCGTCAGCGAGGGGGACCGGATCGGTGTGGTGGGCCGGAACGGGGACGGCAAGACGACGCTGATCCGGATGCTGGCGAAGCTGGAGGAGCCGGACAGCGGGCGGATCACCTGGTCGGGCGGTCTCCAGCTGGCGGTGCTGACGCAGCACGACTCGCTGGACCCGGAGGCGACGATCCGGCACGAGGTGATCGCGGACCGCGCCGACCACGAGTGGCTGGGCGACGCCCGGATCCGGGACATCATCCAGGGCCTGTTCGGCGGCCTCGACCTGCCGGGGTTCGCGAACGGCCTGGACACCGTGATCGGGCCGCTGTCGGGCGGTGAGCGGCGGCGCATCGCGCTGGCGAAGCTGCTGCTCGGCGAGTGGGACCTGATCGTGCTGGACGAGCCCACCAACCACCTCGACGTGGAGGGCATCGCCTGGCTGGCGAAGCACCTGCAGGGGCGCCGCTCCGCGCTGGTCTGCGTCACCCACGACCGGTGGTTCCTGGACCAGGTCTGCACCCGGATGTGGGACGTGCAGCGCGGCGAGGTCCGGGAGTACGAGGGCGGCTACTCGGACTACGTGTTCGCCCGCGCCGAGCGCTCCCGGATCGAGGCGACGGAGGAGCAGAAGCGGCAGAACCTGGCCCGCAAGGAGCTGGCCTGGCTGCGTCGCGGCGCCCCCGCCCGCACCTCGAAGCCGCGGTACCGGATCGAGGCGGCGAACGCGCTGATCGCGGACGTGCCGGAGCCGCGCGACAAGAGCGAGCTGATGAAGTTCGCCAACGCCCGCCTGGGCCGGACCGTCTTCGACCTGGAGGACGTGACCGTCAAGGCCGGCGAGAAGCTGCTGCTGGAGCGGCTGACCTGGCAGCTCGGCCCGGGTGACCGGATCGGCCTGCTGGGCGTGAACGGCGCCGGCAAGACCTCGCTGCTGCGGGCGATGCAGGCCGCGTACGCGACCGACGGGGACGTGCAGCCGGCCGGCGGCGTGATCAAGGTCGGCAAGACGGTGCGGCTGGCCTACCTGTCGCAGGAGGTCGCCGAGCTGGACCCGGAGACCCGGGTGCTGCAGGCGGTCGAGCAGGTCCGCGGCCGGGTGGACCTCGGCAAGGGCCGGGAGATGAGCGCCGGGCAGCTGTGCGAGCAGTTCGGCTTCGGCAAGGACAAGCAGTGGACGCCGGTCGGCGACCTCTCCGGCGGCGAGCGCCGCCGCCTGCAGCTGCTGCGGCTGCTGATGGACGAGCCGAACGTGCTGTTCCTGGACGAGCCGACCAACGACCTCGACATCGAGACCCTCAACCAGCTGGAGGACCTGCTCGACGGCTGGCCCGGCTCGATGATCGTCATCAGCCACGACCGGTTCTTCATCGAGCGGACCACCGACACCGCGTACGCGCTGCTCGGCGACCGCCGGATGCGGATGCTGCCGAACGGCGTCGACGAGTACCTGGAGCGCCGCACCGCGATGGCCGAGGCGGCCGCCGCCGCGGCGGCCGCCCAGGTCCCGGCGGCGGCCGAGCCGTCCGGCCTCTCCGGCGGCGACCTGCGGGCCGCGAAGAAGGAGATGCAGAAGCTGGAGCGCCAGATCGCCAAGCTGGACCAGCAGGAGTCCACGCTGCACGCCCAACTGGCCGAGCACGCCGCCGACTTCTCCAAGGTCGCCGAGCTGGACGCGCAACTGCGCAAGGTCCGCGAGGACAAGGAGGAGCTGGAGACGGCCTGGCTGGAACTGGCCGAGCAGGTCTGACGGGGGCTCAGTCGGCCAGCAGTTGGTCGAGTTCGTCGGCGGCGCGCGCCAGTGCGCTGCGGGTCGGGTCGTGCGGGCCGGTGGGACGGGCCGCACGGCCGGACGGCGGGCGGTGGGCGCGGGCGGCGGCGGTGAGCCGGTCCAGGGAGTCGAGGACGCGCTCGATGACCTCGGGTTCGGGGTCCCGGCCGCCGTAGCGGAGCTGGGCGGCGTAGGCGGCGACCGCGCCGGACAGGCGCTCCAGGGCCGCGGTGGCGGGCAGCCACTGCTCGGCGAGCCGGTCGGCGGGCGGCGGTTCGGCGAGGCCGAGGTCGACCTGCCGGCGGGCGTCGGCGAGCGCCCGGTACGCGGTGCGGCGCAGCCAGACCTCGGCGACGGGTTCGGCGCGGACCACCGAGGCCAGGTAGGCGCGGACGGTGGTGGCGGCGGTGACGACGCCGGGCTCGATCCGGTGCGGCGGGCGCTCGGGCCACAGCAGGTAGCCGAAGACCAGCACGATGGCGCTGGCCAGCGTGGTGTCCAGCACCCGCGGCCAGAACTCGGCGGCGCCGCTCTCCCCGCCGAGCTGCACCAGGATCAGCGCGACCGGCGTCATCACGGCGGTGTTCAGCCCGTAGTGCGCGGCCGTCGAGTACGGCAGCAGCGCCACGCACAGCGAGACCGCCACGCTCAGCGCCCACTCGTTCGTGGTCAGGGCCAGCAGGACGGCGGTGACGACGATGCCGAGGACGGTGCCCAGCGCCCGGCTGACGGCCCGCTGGAACACCGAGCCGAGGTCCGGCTTCAGCACGAACGCGACCGTCATCGGGACCCAGTAACTGCGGCTCAGCGTCAGCCCGTTGACCGCCGCCTCGGCGACCGCCACGGACAGCGCCACCCGCAGGCCGTAGCGCACCGAGCCGCGCGACAGCAGCCGGGCCCGCAGCCGCCACGGGTCGGGCGGCGGCGGTGCGGCGGTGTCCAGCGGCGCCCAGCGGCCCGCGACGGTGTCGGCGGCGGCCCGCAGCGCGGTGTCGAACGCCGTCCGGGACGGGGTGTCCGGCTGCCAGTCCGGGTAGTCCGGCGCGGGGCCGCCGGTGATCTGCCGGGCCAGCGCGGCGGGCAGGGCGGCGACCTCGGGCGGCACCGGGCGCCACGCCCAGAGCAGCCCGGCGGCGGCCTCGGTGGTGCCGAGCGCGGCCTCGTAGGAGCGGCGCAGCCACCGCAGCCGCTCGGACTCGGGCCGGCCGGGGCGGGACGGCGGCAGCAGGTCCTGCATCTGGTTGAGGCGGCCGGTCAGCACCCGGCGGGCCGCCGCTCCGTCCGGGGTGCCGAGCGCGGCGAGCATGCCGCCGAGCGCCCGGTAGACGTCGGCGAGGGCGACGGTGCGCGGGTCGGTCCGGACGTCGGTGCGGTAGCGCACGCCGAGCAGCAGCACCAGGGCCGCGCCGCACGGCATCATCGCGGGCGCCGCCCACCACGGGTTCGGCAGCGCCATGCCGCCGCCCAGCGAGGCCGACACCAGCAGCAGCATCCCGGCCGCCGAGCCGCGCGGGCCGGTCGCGGAGAGCGCGCCGCCGACGAAGCCGACCAGGGTGAGCGCCAGGCCGATCTCCGGGCCGCCCGCGCCCCGGTACTGCAGTTCGGCGCCGATCAGCATGCCGGTGGTGGACGCGGTCAGCGCCAGCGCGATCCGCGGGGCGCGCAGCCGCAGCGGCTCCACCCGGTCGTTCATGGTGGCGTGCATCGCCCCGAGCGCGGCGAACACCCCCAGGTCCAGCCGTCCGAACAGCAGCCCGGCCAGCAGCGGAACGGCCATCCCCAGCGCCGCCCGCACGGTCTGCCGCCACGGCACCGGGGGGCGGGCCGGCCGCAGGGCCAGGGCCCACCAGGCGGACCGGGCACCGGAAGCACGACTGCGGTCGGGGGCTGACACGGGATCACGCGCCTTTGCTGCACGAGAGGTTCGTGGCTGCTGGGCGACATTGCACGGCAGATCGGGTCTTCTCGGGCAGTCTAGCCCTCGGACCTGGGCACGACCGATTTCCCATGGGGTCCGCCGACCATGTAATGTCTTCCTCGTCGCAAGGGGAACCGCGAGGAACCCCGGAGCAACAAGCCCCTATAGCTCAGTCGGTAGAGCGTCTCCATGGTAAGGAGAAGGTCTGCGGTTCGATTCCGCATGGGGGCTCAGCAGACGAAGGCCCCGCCACTCGGCGGGGCCTTCGGCGTTCCCCGGGGCCGCCGACTCTCCGCCAATCCCGGCCGGGCCCGGTACGTACCCTGGCGGCCCGCGCACGAATGCGCTGTGATGGTGCGTCTGTCGGCCGGACCGGGGGAGGGGGCGGGATGAGCGCACGGCTCGTGGTGGCGGACGACCACCGACTGATGGCCGAGGCGCTGGGCACCGCCCTGCAGCAGCGCGGGCACCGGGTGCTGGGCGTGGGATCGCCGTGCGGCGCCGTGCTGGACCTGGTGGCCGGGCGCCGGCCCGAGGTCTGCCTGCTCGGCACCGCCGCCGGGCCGGACGACCCGTTCGACGTGCTGCGCCGGCTGCGCCGCGAACGGCCGGAGATCGCCGTGGTGGTGCTGGGCCCGCTGGGCGCGCCCGGCCGGGTCGCCGCCGCGTTCGCCGCCGGGGCGGCGGGCTACGTGCGCAGCGACGAGCGGATCGACGTGGTGGACCGGGCGATCGCCCGGGTCCGGGCCGGGGAGGCCGCGGTGGCGGTGGACGTGCTGCGCGCCGCGTTCGAGCACCTGCTGTGGCCGGTGGCGGAGCCCGACGACGAGGCGGTGCGGCTGCTGCGCCTGCTGACCCGCCGCGAGGTGCAGGTGCTGTCGCGGATCGCCGACGGCGAGGACACCGCCGCGATCGCCGCGGCGATGCGGATCGCCCCGTCCACGGCCCGCACGCACGTCCAGCGGGTGCTGACCAAGCTCGGCGCCCGGTCCCGGCTGGAGGCCGCCGCGCTGGCCGCCCGGACCGGGCTGCTCGACCAACTCGCGTGAACGGAAAGGCGGTTCGCGGCTCGGCGCGGGCGGGCGGGAGGCCGGCGGTGCGGGTGGACGAGCCGGGTGCCGGCGCCGGGGCGGCCGGTTCGGGGCGTGGCCGGGGGCGGTCGGCCCGGCCGGGGCGCCGACGCGGGTGGCCTATGCTCCGGAGCGAGGAACACCCGAGTGTTGCGGAGGTCTAGGGCATGAGCAAGTACCTGGTCACGGGCGGAGCCGGCTACGTGGGCAGCGTGGTGGCGGCGCACCTGCTGGAGGCGGGCCACCAGGTGACGGTGCTGGACGACCTGTCGACGGGCTTCGCGGAGGGCGTGCCGGACGGCGCCGAGTTCGTCCGCAGCCGGATCCAGGACGCCGCCGACGTGCTCGACGCGTCCTACGACGGGGTGCTGCACTTCGCGGCGTCCTCGCAGGTCGGCGAGTCGGTCGCGGACCCGGAGAAGTACTGGCGCAACAACGTCGCCGGTTCGCTCGAACTGGTGTCGGCGATGCGCAAGGCGGGCGTCCGCAGGCTGGTGTTCTCCTCCACCGCGGCGGTGTACGGCGAGCCGGAGGAGGTGCCGATCAAGGAGACCGCGCGCACCTCGCCGACCAACGCCTACGGCGCCACCAAGCTGGCCGTGGACCACCTGATCACCTCCGAGGCGATCGCCCACGGCCTGGCCGCGGTCAGCCTGCGGTACTTCAACGTGGCCGGGGCGTACGGCCGTTACGGCGAGCGGCACGAGCCGGAGTCGCACCTGATCCCGCTGGTGTTCCAGGCGGCGCTGGGGCAGCGCCCGCACATCGCGGTGTTCGGCGAGGACTACCCGACGCCGGACGGCACCTGCATCCGCGACTACATCCACATCGCCGACCTGGCCGAGGCGCACCTGCTGGCGCTGGACGCGGCCAAGCCCGGCGAGCACCTGATCTGCAACCTCGGCAACGGCACCGGCTTCTCGGTGCGCGAGGTGATCGAATCGGTCAAGCGGGTCACCGGCCGGGAGATCCCGGTGCAGCTGGCCGACCGCCGCCCCGGCGACCCGGCCGTGCTGGTGGCCGCCGCCGACCGCGCCCGGGAGGCCCTCGGCTGGACGCCCAAGCACCCCGAGCTCGATCGGATCGTGGCCGACGCCTGGGAGTTCACCCTCGCCCACCGCGCCTGACGTGCCCGACTCCGGGCCCGACTCCGACCCCCGAAGTCCCTGCGTACAGGAACTTCACCAAATCCCCACGCCGTGCGGGCGGCCGCCCGTACGCTGAGTGAGGCACCGGTGGGGGTCGGGCCACGAGCAGGGGGGCAGGACGATGGGGCGGATTCGCGTCCTGGTGGTCGACGGCCACCGCATTTTCGCCGAGGCGCTCGCCACGGCGCTCGCCGCCGAGCCCGACGTGGACGTCGGGGCGGCCGGCAGCGCCGCCGCGGCCGAACGCGCCCTCGACCGGGCGGCGGCCGAACGCCGCCCCTACGACGTGCTGCTGGTCGACGCCGACCTCCCCGCCGTCCCGCCGCCGGCCCGCGGCGGCGTCCCGCAGCCGCGCCACGCCGCCGCTCCCGCCGCACCGCGGCCCGCGCTCGGCCGGTCGGCGCCGCCCCACGCCGCCGGGCCGGGAGCCGGGCCGCCCGCCGACGGGGCCCGGCCGCCGGGCGACGGCATCGCCCTGGTCGGCCGGGCCTGCCGGACCCACCCGACGCTGCGCGCCGTGGTGCTGGCCGCCGCCGACGACCCGCAGCGGGCCGTCCGCGCCCTGCAGGCCGGCGCCAACGGCTGGGTGGCCCGGGAGAGTTCGCTGGGCGCGCTGATGGCCGTGGTGCGCGGTGTGCTGCGCGACGAGACCCACCTGCCGCCCACGCTGCTGACCGGCGTGGTCCGCGAACTCACCTCCGCCCGGCGGGACCGGTCGGAGAGCGAACGCCTGGTCGCCGCGCTCACCCCCCGCGAGGAGGAGGTGCTCCGCTGCATGGTCGCCGGCCTGGGCAGACAGGCGGTGGCCGAGCGGCTGTTCCTGTCCCCGCACACCGTCCGCACCCACATGCAGAACGTGCTCGGCAAGCTGGGGGTGCACTCCACCCTCGCGGCGGTCGCGGTCGCCCGCCGGGCCGGGATCACCCCCTCGGAACCACCCGGGCCGCTCGCCGTGCCCGCCCCCGTCCCTCCGCCGACCGTCGCCTCGTCCACAGGCCCCGGCGCGGGCTGAACGAGCCCGCCCTCCCCAGCAGGTGTCCACTCCGTGAGTCAGCGAGACCGGAGGTCAGATGTCGCCGAACCGCACTTCCGCACGCCCGCAGGCAGCCCGCATCCCCGAGCAGCGGCCCGGCTCGTCCGGGCTGCGCACCCTGGTCGTCGGGGCCGGCGCGGCCGGCACGGCCCTGGTCCGCGACCTGGACCGGACCCCGGAGTTCGGGCTCACGCCCGTCGGGGTGCTCGACGACGACCCCGCCAAGGCCGGCCGGGACGTCTCCGGCAGCCCCGTCCTCGGCCCGCTCGCCGAGCTCACCGCGCTCGCCCTCGCGCACCGCGCCCAGGTGGTGGTCCTCGCCATCCCCGGCCTGCCGCACCAGCGGGTCCGGGAACTCGCCACCGCCGCGGCCGCCGCCGGCGCGGCCGTCCGCTACCTGCCGTCCTTCCTGTCCGCGCTGCGCCGCGAGGTCGTCGGCTCGGACCTGCGCACCCTGGACGTCAACCGGCTGATCGGCCGGCACGAGGTGCACGTCGTCTCGCCCGACGTCCGCACCGTGATCGAGGGCCGCCGGGTCCTGGTGACCGGCGCGGGCGGCTCCATCGGCAGCGAACTGTGCCGCCAGGTCCAGGCGTTCGGGCCGGCCGCGCTCTACATGCTCGACCACGACGAGTCCAACCTGCACCGCCTCCAGCTCGACATCTGGGGCGAGGCGCTGCTCACCGACGAGTCCCTGGTCATCGCCGACATCCGGGACCGCCCCCGGATCCAGCAGATCTTCCGCGACCTGCGCCCCGAAGTGGTCTTCCACGCCGCCGCGCACAAGCACCTGCCGCTGCTGGAACGCCACCCCAGCGAGGCCGTCAAGTCCAACGTCCTCGGCACCGACCACCTGGTCGAGGCCGCGCTCGCCACCGGCGTCGAACGCTTCGTCCTGATCTCCACCGACAAGGCCGCGGACCCGACCTCCGTCCTCGGCGCGAGCAAGCGCCTCGCCGAGCTGATCGTCCAGGCGAACGCGCGGGACGCCCGCAACCTCGGCACCGGCGTCTTCGCCGCCGTCCGCTTCGGCAACGTCCTCGGTTCGCGGGGGTCGCTGCTCTCCGTCCTGGCGGAACAGCTGCGCAGCGGAGGGCCGGTGACGGTCACTCACCCCGACGTCACCCGCTTCTTCATGACGATCGAGGAGGCCGTCGGGCTGGTGCTGGAGGCCGGGCGGATGGCCGAGGGCGGCGAGGTGTTCGTCCTCGACATGGGCGAGCCGGTGCGGATCGTGGACCTGGTCCACAACTTCGCCGAACAGGTCCAGCTGGACGCGGACGAGGTCGAGATCAGGTACACCGGGCTGCGGGCCGGGGAGAAGCTCAACGAGGCGTTGTTCTCCGACGCCGAGGAGCGGCTGCCCACGGCCCACCCGCGGATCTACGCGACGGCCGCGGAGAGCGCGACGGGCGTCGACGACCTGGCCGGCGGCCTCACCTCGCTGTACACGGCGGCGACGACCAACGCGGATCCGGTCGTCCGCGACTGCCTGGCGGCGCTGCTCCCCGGCTACAAGAGCGCCCCGGACAGGCCCCCGGCGCTCGCCACGCCCTACCCGGACGGCTTCTAGGGGTACGAAACCCGGGGCCCGTGGGGGCCCCGTGGTCAACCCGCGCGGTCGAAGGGGATGACCAACTGGCGCAGCAGCGAGGCGAGTTCGCCGCGCTGCGTGGGTGCCAGCCGAGCGAGGATCTCGCGTTCGTGGGCGAGCAGGCCGGCCAGGGCCTGGTCGGCCTTGTCGCGGCCGGCGTCGGTGAGGCGGACCAGGACGCCGCGGCGGTCGTCGGGGTCGGGGAGGCGGACGACCAGGCCCTTGGTGGTGAGCCGGTCGATCCGGTTGGTCATGGTGCCGGAGGTGACCAGGGTCTGGGTGAGGAGCTGGCCGGGGGAGAGCTGGTAGGGGTCGCCCGCCCGGCGCAGGGCGGTGAGGACGTCGAACTCCCAGGGTTCGAGGCCGTGCTCGGCGAAGGCGATGCGGCGGGCGCGGTCCAGGTGGCGGGCGAGGCGGCTCACCCGACTGAGGACCTCAAGGGGTTCCACGTCGAGGTCGGGGCGCTCTCGGCGCCATGCTGCGACCAGGCGGTCGACCTCGTCCTCCATGACGATCAGTGTATCGGGGGTTGTGTCGATGTGAAGTCTCTTGACATCAAGAGATAACAAAGGAACGCTCGGCCTCCGAAAGATATCTTGATGTCGAGATACTTCAGGAGGTCCGCCGTGTCCACCGACTGGGACGCCCGCCAGTACCTGCGCTACGCCGAGGAGCGCATCCGGCCGCTGAACGAACTCCTCGCCCGGGTCCCCGAACTCCCGCCCCGGCCCACCGTGCTGGACCTCGGCTGCGGCCCCGGCAACTCCACCGCCGTGCTCCGCCGCCGCTGGCCGGAGGCCCGCCTGCTCGGCCTGGACACCTCGCCCGCCCTGCTGGAGACCGCCCGCACCACCGGCGAGCCCACCGCCGAGTACCGCCTGCAGGACGTCACCGCCTACGACCCGGCGCCCGAGCGGCCCGACCTGATCGCCTCCAACGCCGCCCTGCACTGGATGGACACCCCGACCGCCGACCACCTCGCCCTGCTGCCGCGCTGGGCGGCGGCACTGCGCCCCGGCGGGGTGATCGCCTTCCAGCTGCCCGGCAACTTCGCCGCGCCCAGCCACACCCTGCTCGCCGAACTGCGGCACGGCGCCCGCTGGCGCGAGCGGCTGGGCACCGTCCGCCCCGACGCCTCCTGCCACGCCCCGGCCCGGTACCTGGAGGCGCTGATGGCCGCCGGCTGCACCGCGGACGTCTGGGAGACCACGTACCTGACGGTCCTGCGGGGCGCGGACCCGGTGCTGGAGTGGGTCAAGGGCACCGCGCTGCGGCCGGTGCTGGAGCGGCTGCCCGACCCGGTCGAGCGGCGGGAGTTCCTGGCGGACTACGCGGCGCTGCTGCGCGAGGCGTACCCGGCGACGGAGCACGGCACGGTGTTCCCGTTCCGCCGGGTCTTCGCGGTGGCCGTCAAGGACCGCCGCCCGAGGTGACGGCCCGTCACTTCGGGCCCGGCAGCGCGGGGTGGCGGCCCAGCACCACCACGCCGAACACGATCGCGGCCAGCCCGGCGGCCTGCCAGGCCAGCGCGCCGGGGGTGATCCTGACCCGGTCGCCGAGGAAGCCGACCGCGCAGGCGATGCCGGCCAGCGGCTGGGCGGCGGTGAGCGCCGGCAGCGACATCCGCAGCGGCGCGGCCTCGAACGCGGACTGCACCAGCAGCAGTCCGACCACGCCGATGGCGAGCACCGTGTACGGCTGCCAGGAGACGAACGCGGCGGAGACGCCGTCCTCGTCGATCCGGTCGAAGGTGGCGCGGGTCAGGGCGTCCTGCAGGCCGTAGAGCAGGCCGGCGGCCAGCGCCAGCAGGGTGGCCTCCTCGAACAGCGGGAGGTGGCGGGCCACCGAGACCAGCAGCAGGGCGAGGCCGGAGACGGTGCCGAGGACGAGCCAGTGCCGCAGCGGCCCGGCGCCGGGGCCGCCGCCCTGCGGCTGCCCGGCGGCGATGAACGCGGTGACGCCGAGGGCGATCATCGCGACGCCGATCCAGCCGGAGCGGCCCAGCCGGGTGCCGGTGATCCGGCGGGCCAGCAGCATCGCCCAGACCAGGTTGGTGGCCAGCAGCGGCTCCACCAGGGTGACCTCGCCCCGGCTGAGCGCCAGCGCGGACAGCACCTGACCCGCGATCATGAAGCCGATGCCGAGCAGCCAGTCGGGCATCCGCATCAGGTCGAGCAGCAGCCGCCAGCGCAGCAGGTCGCCGCTGGGGGCGCGCTGGGCGGCGTGCTGCTGCAGGACGAAGCCGAGTCCGAGGCAGCAGGCTGCGCCGAGGGCCAGCAGGAAGACCGCCAACGGGTTCCCCTGTCGTGCGTGTCGGGCCGGCGGCCCCGGTGGCGGGGGCCGGCCGGTCAGTTCTTGCGGTCGCCGACCAGGGTCGGGTGCCGCTCCAGGCCCTCCAGCCCGTGCCAGGCGAGGTTGACCAGGTGGGCGGCGACCTCCGCCTTGGCGGGCTTGCGCACTTCCAGCCACCACTGGCCGGTCAGCGCCACCATGCCGACCAGCATCTGCGAGTACATCGGCGCCAGCCTGGCGTCGAAGCCCCGGGACTTGAACTCCAGGCCGAGGATGTCCTCGACCTGGGTGGCGATGTCGCTGATCAGCGAGGCGAACGAGCCGGTGGACTGGGCCACCGGCGAGTCCCGGACCAGGATCTTGAAGCCGTCGGTGGAGGTGTCGATGTAGTCCATCAACGCGAACGCGGCCTGCTCCAGCAGCTCCCGGGAGTGCCCGCCGGTCAGCGCGCCGGTGACCATGTCCAGCAGGAGCTGCATCTCGCGGTCGACCACCACCGCGTACAGGCCCTCCTTGCCGCCGAAGTGCTCGTAGACGACCGGCTTGGAGACCCCGGCGCGTTCGGCGATCTCCTCCACCGAGGTGCCGTCGTAGCCGCGTTCGGCGAAGACCGACCGGCCGATCTCCAGCAGCTGCTCGCGCCGCTGCTTGCCGGTCATCCGCACCCGGCCACTCGTCTTGCCCCCGCCGCGCCGCGAAGGCTGCTGATGGCCGGCGCTGTCTCCGTTGGTCCCGTTCACCCCTCCATCATGCTGTAGGCGCTGCCTCATGCGGCGCGGCGGGCGGCGATCCGCTCCGCACCCGGCCAGCGGACGTCGGTGGCCCAGCCCGCCCGCTCGAACCAGCGGATCACCCGCGCCGAGGAGTCGACCTGTCCGCGCAGCACGCCGTGCCGGGCCGAGGTCGGGTCGGCGTGGTGCAGGTTGTGCCAGGACTCGCCGCAGGACAGCACCGCCAGCCACCACACGTTGCCGGACCTGTCGCGGGACCTGAAGGGGCGTGAACCGACCGCGTGGCAGATCGAGTTGATCGACCAGGTGACGTGGTGCAGCAGCGCGACCCGGACCAGTGAGCCCCAGAAGAAGGCGGACAGCGCGCCCTGCCAGCTCCAGGTGGCCAGGCCGCCGATCAGCGGCGGCAGACCCAGCGACAGCGTGGTCCACAGCCAGAACAGCCGGGAGATGCGCCTTATGGCCGGGTCGCGGACCAGGTCCGGCGCGTACTTGAGCTGCGGGGTCTGCTCCTCGTCGAACATCCAGCCCATGTGCGCCCACCACAGGCCCTTGAGCAGGGCGGGCACGGACTCGCCGTAGCGCCACGGGGAGTGCGGGTCGCCGTCCTTGTCGGAGAACCGGTGGTGCCTGCGGTGGTCGGCGACCCAGCGCACCAGCGGGCCCTCGACGGCGAGCGAGCCGAGCACGGCGAGGCCCAGCCGCAGCGGCCGGTTGGCCTTGAACGCGCCGTGGGTGAAGTAGCGGTGGTAGCCGACGGTGATGCCGTGGCAGGTGAGGAAGTACATGGCGACGGCGATGCCGGCGTCCAGCCAGGACAGCCCCCGGCCCCAGGCCACCGGGACGGCGGCCAGCAGCGCCAGGAACGGCACCGCGATGAACAGGGCCAGGGTGGCCCGCTCCAGGGCGCCCTGTTTCTCGCCGCCCCTGGTGGCGGACAGTCGGGGGATGAGGTCCTCGGCGGCGCTCGGCGGCGCCTGCCCGGCCTGGATGGTCATGGCGCGTCCCGGGGAGGAGGGTGGTGCCAGCGGATACCTACGATTCCGTAACCTACGGCATCGTAGGTACCGGACGGCGGCAAGCGGAAGGCCCGTGCGCGGACGTGTCGCGGAGTTCGCCGGCCCGGTTCCCGCCGGACGGCGGCCGGCCGTGGGCCGGGGCGTCGTTCGTGTGCTTCGCGGAAGGTGGTGGAGCTACGGGCCGTCAACCCGTAGGCTGTGCTGGGCGCGGGAACCGCGCTTTTCCGCCGTGGTGTAATGGCAGCACAGGGCCCTTTGGAGGCCTTTGTCTGGGTTCGAATCCTAGCGGCGGAGCCCCTTCCGACCGTTTCGGTCGTTTTCCGTCCATCCCGCCTCGGTATTCTCGGTGCACCCTCACCCCGCATCGACCGAGGAGTCTCCCCGCGTGAGTGCAAACCAGCCCGCAGCCGTGATCGTGCTCGCCGCCGGGGGCGGAACCCGGATGAAGTCCAAGGCCCTGCCGAAGGTGCTGCACGAGATCTGCGGCCGCTCCCTGGTGGGCCACGCGGTGTCCGCCGCAGAGGAGTTGACGCCCGGTCAGCTGCTCGTCGTGGTCGGCCACCTGCGCGAGCTGGTGCAGGCCCACCTGGCCGAGCACTACCCGGCGGCCCGCCCGGTCGTGCAGGCCGAGCAGAACGGCACCGGCCACGCGGTGCGCACCGCGCTCCGGGCGCTGGCCGCCGACGGCGTGGAACTGGACGGCACCGTGCTGGTCACCACCGGCGACGCCCCGCTGCTCACCGGCGGCACGCTGTCCGCGCTGGCCGCCGCGCACGCCGAGCAGGGCAACGGCGTCACCGTGCTGACCGCGCTGGTCCCGGACGCCACCGGCTACGGGCGGATCCTGCGCGGTGCGGACGGCGCGGTCGCCGCGATCGTCGAGCACAAGGACGCGAGCGCCGAGCAGCTGGAGATCCGCGAGATCAACTCCGGGGTGTTCGCGTTCGACGCCAAGCTGCTGGCGCACGCGCTGTCGCTGGTCGGCACCGACAACGCGCAGGGCGAGGAGTACCTGACCGACACCCTGGAGATCCTGCGCCGCGAGGGCCACCGGGTGGGTGCGGTGGTGGCCGCCGACCACCGCGAGATCGCCGGCATCAACGACCGGGTGCAGCTGGCCGAGGCCCGCCGGATGCTGAACGACCGGCTGCTGGAGCGCGCCATGCGGGCCGGCGTGACGGTGGTCGACCCGGCCGGCACCTGGCTGGACGTCCAGGTCACCTACGAGCCGGACGCGCTGATCCACCCCGGCACCCAGCTCCGCGGCGCGACCCACCTCGGCGAGGGCTGCGAGGTCGGCCCGTACAGCACGCTGACCGACACGAAGGTCGGCGCGGGCGCCCGTGTGAGCAACACCACGGCGGACCGCGCGGAGGTCGGCCCGGAGGCGTCGGTCGGCCCGTACGCGTACCTGCGGCCGGGCACCGTGCTGGCCCGGAAGGCGAAGGTCGGCACCTACGTGGAGATCAAGAACTCGGAGCTCGGCGAGGGGGCGAAGGTCCCGCACCTGTCGTACATCGGGGACGCGACGATCGGCGAGGGCACGAACGTCGGTGCGGCGTCGGTCACAGTGAACTATGACGGCGTGAACAAGCACCGGACGGTCATCGGAGCCCACTGCCGCACGGGTTCCGACAACATGTTCATCGCTCCGGTGACGGTGGGTGACGGCGCCTACACGGCCGCCGGATCCGTGATCACCAACGACGTTCCGGCCGGGTCGCTGGGCGTCGCGCGGGCCCAGCAGCGCAACATCGCAGGCTGGGTTGAGCGGAAGCGGCCCGGTTCGGCGTCCGCCCGCGCGGCTGCCGAGGCGGCCGGGACGGAGTAGCCGGACGGGGCGGCCGGGGATCTTGAGGAGTGGTCCCCGGCCGTCGGTCGCGGTCCGGGGCGCGTAACCTGAAGTACATACGTGCGCCATCGGGCCTGCTGGGCCGTGCCTCGGCGTACTCACCCTGAGTGGCACATACACGAGGAGACGGTGCAGTGAGCGGGATCACGACCTCCGGCGAGAAGAAGCTGAAACTCTTCTCCGGTCGAGCCCACCCGGAACTTGCCGAAGAGGTCGCCCGCGCGCTGGGCACCGAACTGGTCCCGACCAAGGCCCTGGACTTCGCCAACGGCGAGATCTACGTCCGCTTCCTGGACTCCGCGCGCGGCGCGGACTGCTTCGTGATCCAGAGCCACACGGCTCCGATCAACCAGTGGATCATGGAGCAGCTGATCATGATCGACGCGCTGAAGCGCGCGTCGGCCCGCAGCATCACCGCGATCCTCCCGTTCTACGGCTATGCCCGGCAGGACAAGAAGCACCTCGGCCGCGAGCCCATCTCGGCCCGCCTGATCGCCGACCTGCTGCGCCAGGCCGGCGCCGACCGCCTGATGGCCGTCGACCTGCACACCGCGCAGATCCAGGGCTTCTTCGACGGCCCGGTGGACCACCTGTTCGCGCTGCCGATGCTCGCCGACTACGTGGGCGAGCGGGTCGCCGACCGGTCCAAGCTGACCATCGTCTCGCCGGACGCCGGCCGCGTGAAGGTCGCCGACCAGTGGTGCGACCGCCTGGACGCCCCGCTGGCGATCATCCACAAGCGCCGCGACATGTCGCAGGCCAACACCATCCTCTCCGCCGAGGTGGTCGGTGACGTCAAGGGCCGCACCTGCGTGCTGGTCGACGACATGATCGACACCGCCGGCACCATCTGCGCCGCCGCCGACGCGCTGTTCGACGCCGGCGCCGCCGACGTCATCGTGGCCGCCACCCACGGCGTGCTCTCCGGCCCGGCCGCGGACCGCCTGAAGAACTCCCGGGTCAGCGAGTTCGTGTTCACCAACACCCTGCCGACCCCGGCCCAGCTCCAGCTGGACAAGATCACCACGCTGTCGATCGCCCCGTCGATCGCCGCCGCCGTGCGCGAGGTCTTCGAGGACGGCTCGGTCACCAGCCTGTTCGAGGGCGTGCACTGACCCTCCGCGGGGGCTGACCCCCCGTCAGACCCTTGATCGGCCCTCGGTTCCGCCCCGGAACCGGGGGCCGATTTCACGTCCGCGCCACCGCCCGGTTAGTCTGGGGAGACTGCTCGGCGAGGGATGCCCAATTTCTGGTGCTCCGTGATCGACGCGCGAGAACGATGCGCTTTGATCGAACCGCCGAGTGTCCCCCCAAACGTACTTGAGGGTGTGGCCCGGCGGTTCTGTCGTTCCTGCACCCCTGCGCATTTTTCGAGGAGTGCAGTCGTGTCCGAGATCCGCATCGCCGCTGAGTCCCGCACCGAGTTCGGCAAGGGTGCCGCCCGTCGCGCCCGCCGCGCCGGCTTCGTCCCCGGTGTCGTCTACGGCCACGGCCACACCCCGGTTCACCTGAACCTGCCGGGCCACGACCTGATGATGGCCCTGAAGACCCCGAACGCCCTGCTGGTCGTCCCGATCGACGGCAAGGACGAGTACGTGCTGCCGAAGGCCGTCCAGCGCGAGGCCATCAAGCGCACCATCGAGCACGTCGACCTGCTGCTGGTCAAGCGCGGCGAGAAGGTCACCGTCGAGATCCCGGTCCACACCGAGGGCGAGCTGGCCCCCGGCGGCAACCTGATCGAGAACGTGCTGAACGCCCTCCCGATCGAGGCCGAGGCCACCCACCTGCCCGAGTCGGTCACCGTCTCCGTCGAGGGCCTGGAGGCCGGCGCCTCCATCACCGCCGGCGACATCGCCCTGCCGTCGGGCGTCTCGCTGGCCGTCGAGGCCGACGCCGTCGTCCTCCAGGTCATCGGCGCCCAGGCCCCCGAGGCCACCGAGGAAGAGGCCGCCGAGGGCGAAGAGGCCGCCGTCGAGGCCTGATCCTCGCGATCTTCGCAGGACCGCTGCCCCGGCCGCTCCCGCATCCCTGCGGGCGGCCGGGGCAGCGGCGTGTCCGGGATGATGGACGACGCAACGACACCCGCGTGAGGAGCGGCATGAGCGAGTACGACGGCCCCTGGCTGGTGGTGGGCCTCGGCAACCCCGGCGACGGCTACGCCCGCAACCGGCACAACATCGGCTTCATGGTGGTCGACCTGCTGGCCCAGCGGATGGGCGCCAAGTTCAAGGCCCACAAGAGCCGCGCCCAGGTCGCCGAAGGGCGCCTGTCCGGGAAGCGCGCCGTCCTGGCCAAGCCGATGAGCTTCATGAACCTCTCCGGCGGGCCGGTCACCGCGCTGCGCGACTTCTACAAGGTGCCGGCCTCGGCGATCGTCGCCGTCCACGACGAACTCGACCTCGACTACGCGGCGCTGCGGCTCAAGCTCGGCGGCGGCGACAACGGCCACAACGGCCTGAAGTCGATCACCAAGTCGCTCGGCCCCGACTACCACCGGGTGCGCTGCGGCATCGGCCGCCCGCCCGGCCGGATGGAGGTCGCCGACTTCGTGCTCAAGGACTTCTCGTCCGCCGAGCGCAAGGACCTGGACTGGTTCGTGGACCGCGCCGCCGACGCCGTCGAGGCGCTGCTCGCCGACGGCCTGGAACGCGCACAGCAGAACTACAACTCCTGACCGGCCACCACCACCCTCCGTGCACAACGTTCATGCAACGCTTGCCCCGTGGAAGCTGACTGGGGGTCAGAACCCGCTCGGAATCGGATACCGTCGGACCCGGTGCACAAGGATTGAAATGCCGTCACTGGGGGTATGGAGCGTGATCCGCTCGAAGCGCGTGGGCAAGGTCGTCGGTGGCACCGTGCTGTGCCTGGCCGCCGGGGGATGGGCCGCCTCGCCCGCCCTGGCCGCCGAGCCCGCCGCCTCCGCCGTCCCCGAGCCGGCCGCGGCCCAGCTCGCCCCGCCCACCGGGTCCGTCGGCTCGGCCGGCGTGTACGCCGTCGGCGGCGGCCTGGTGGTGGTGGCCGGCGGCGCGGCCGCCTGGCTGCGCAAGCGCAAGAAGGCCTGAACCGCCGGAACGGACGGACGAGGTCCGCCCCGCCGACGGCGGAGCGGACCTCGTCGTGCCTGCCGCAGCGGGTCAGCCGGTGTTGCGCAGGCCCGCCGCGATGCCGTTCACGGTCAGCAGCAGCGCCCGGGCCCGCAGCGGGTCCTCCGGGCGGCCCAGGGCGGCCTCCTCGCGCTGACGGCGCAGCAGCGCCACCTGCAGGTAGGAGATCGGGTCGAGGTAGGCGTCGCGGACGGTGAACGTCTGCTTCAGGACCTCGTTGTGCTCCAGCAGCTCGGACTCGCCGGTCAGGCGCAGCACCTCGCGCATCGTCAGGTCGTGCTCGGCGACGATCTGGTCGAACACGTGCCGCAGCTCGCCCGGGACCAGCTGCTCGACGTAGTGGCGGGCGATCCGCAGGTCGGTCTTGGCCAGCGTCATGGCGACGTTGGACAGGAAGTTGCGGAAGAAGTGCCAGTTCCCGTACATCTCGTCGAGCACGTCCGACAGGCCCGCCGCGCGGGCCGCCGCCAGGCCGGAGCCGACGCCGTACCAGCCGGGCACGATCTGCCGGGACTGGGTCCAGCCGAACACCCACGGGATGGCCCGCAGGCCGTCCAGGCCGGCGCCGCTGTCCGGGCGGCGGGACGGGCGGGAGCCCAGGTGCAGCGAGGCCAGCTGGTCGACCGGGGTGGACGCGAAGAAGTACTTCGGCAGGTCCTCCTGCTCCACCAGCGCCCGGTACGAGGTGTGCGCGGCCTCCGAGACCTGGTCCATCGCGGCGTCCCAGCGGGCCAGCTCCTCCGGGGCCTGGCGCGGCGCGGTGTGCAGCGCGGACGCGGCCAGCGTGGCGGAGAGGGTCAGCTCCAGGTTCTCCCGGGCCAGCGACGGCAGCAGGTACTTGTCGGAGATCACCTCGCCCTGCTCGGTGACCTTGATCTCGCCCTCCAGGGTGCCCCACGGCTGGGCGAGGATCGCCTCGTGCGAGGGGCCGCCGCCGCGGCCCACCGTGCCGCCCCGGCCGTGGAACAGCCGCAGCCGGATCCCGTACCGGTGCGCGACGTCGCGCAGCCGGCGCTGGGCGCGGTGGATCTCCCACTGCGAGGTGGTGATGCCGCCGAACTTCGACGAGTCCGAGTAGCCGAGCATGACCTCCTGGACGTCTCCGCGCAGCGACACCAGCAGCCGGTACGACGGGTCGGAGAGCATCTCCTCCAGGATCCGGTCGGCCTGCTGGAGCTCGTCGGTGGTCTCCAGCAGCGGCACGATGCCGATCTTGGCGATCCCCGCGTGCAGGTCGATCAGCCCCGCCTCGCGGGCCAGCACCACGGCCGCGAACACGTCGTCCGCGCCCTGGCACATCGAGATGATGTACGACTCGACGATCTCGTCGCCGAACCGCTCGAAGCCCTGCCGGATGGTGCTGAACACGCCCAGCGTCTTCGCGCCCGCCGCGTCCAGCGGGGCCGGGGTCGGGGCCAGCGGGCGGCGCGAGCGCATCTCCTTCGACAGCAGGCGCTGCCGGTACTCGCGCGGCATGTCGGTGTAGCGCCACGCCTCCTCGCCGAGCCGGTCGAACAGCTGGCCCAGCGCGTGGTGGTGCGCCTCGGCGTGCTCGCGGACGTCCATGGTGGCCAGCTGCAGGCCGAACGCCTCGATGGTGCGGATCGCCCGGGCCAGCCGGCCGTCGGCGATCAGGCCGCCGCGGTGCGCGCGCAGCGAGTCCTGGATCAGCCGCAGGTCGGCGATCAGGTCCCGGGTGCCGACGTAGTCGCGGCCCACCACGTGCGGCGTGCCGGCGGCCAGCCGGTCCCGGGTGTTCTCCAGCTTGATCCGGATGCAGGTGGCCTTCAGCCGGTACGGCTCCTCGGCGTTCATCCGCTTGTAGCGCGGGCTCAGCTCCGGAAGGTGCGTCAGGTCCGCGTCCAGCGACGCCAGCAGCTCCTCCGACGCGCCGGCGAGGCGCACCGAGGTGGACAGCGAGGCGCGCAGGTCGTCGATCGCCGCCAGCGCGTCCTTGATGCCGTACTCGTGCTGCAGGTTGAGCACGTCCCAGGTGACCTGGGGGGTGACGTTCGGGTTGCCGTCGCGGTCGCCGCCGATCCAGGTGCCGAAGGTCAGCGGGCGCACCCCCTCCGGCAGGGTCAGGCCGACCCGGGCGAGCTCCTCGTGCAGCTCCTCCAGCACCGCCGGCACCGCCTCGCGGTACAGCTCGTCCAGGTAGTAGACGGCGTTGCGGGCCTCGTCGGTCGGCTCCGGGCGGGCGATCCGCAGCTCGTCGGTCTGCCACAGCAGGTCGATCACCTCGGCCAGCCGGCGGTCCGCCTGGCGGCGCGCCGAGGTCTGCCGGGCGCTGTCCACCTGGCCGGTGGCCGCCTGCTCGCGGTGGATCCGCTCCAGCAGCTCGCCGATCCGGCGCAGCTTGTTCAGCACGCTGCGGCGGGCCGCCTCGGTCGGGTGCGCGGTGAACACCGGACGCACCGCCAGGTTCGCCAGCGTGTCGGCCAGGTGCTTCGGGTCCGCCTCCTTCAACTGGTCGGCGGTCTGCGCCAGCACCGAGCCCTCCCGGGCCCGGCGGGACGCGAACTCCCGGCCGCGGTGCACCTGTTCGGTGACGTTCGCCAGGTGGAAGTAGGTGGAGAACGCCCGCACCAGCTTCGCGGCGGTCTCCAGGTCGATCTCCGCCAGCAGCTGCGCCGTCGCCTCGCCGTCGGTACGGCTCAGCAGGCGCACCTGCTCGACCAGGCCCAGCAGTTCCGGGCCCTCCTGACGCACGAGAGTCTCTCCGAGCAGGTCGCCGAGGCGGCGGATGTCCGCACGCAGCGCGGCGTTGTCCGCCGGGTCGGCGAGCTGGGTCGGGTTGTCCGGAGCGGTCACGGCTGGCTCCCTGTGGTGGTGGGGTGTTCGGCAACGGCTCTGCAGGTACGGACCGCGCTGTCCGACGGGCAACAGCATAGGTGGCACCCGGTGCCAGATCGGAGAGGTGGCCGGATGGCGGACACCCGGGGGATCGCCGCCACGGGCACCGGGAGCGGCGTGCGGCGGTGGCGCTCCCGCCCGCGGAGAGCCTCCTGCGTATGGTGTCCACATGAGTGGACGGCCGGCGGGGGACGGCATGTGGTGGTGGGCGCGAAGGCGCAGCGCGGTGCTGGACGTGGCGCTGGCGGTGGCCGCGGCGGCGGAGTGCGCGTTCGGGGCGTACGGGCTGGTGAGGGTCCGGTTCGACCTGGGCACCGCGGCCGTGGTGGTCGCGGTGGTCCTCGGGGCGCTGGCCGGCACCTCGCTGGTGGTGCGGCGCAGGTGGCCCGCGCTGCCGGTGCTGGTGGCGCTGGTGTTCGTACCGGGCTTCTTCGGCGTGATCCTGCTGGTGGTGTCGCTGTACACGCTGGCGGCGACGTGGGAGTGGCCGAGCCGTAGGGCCCGGGTGGTCGGGCTGTCGGCGGTCGCCACGGTGGAGACGTTCGGGATGGTGCTGTTCGCGATGTTCGCGCCGGCCCCGTCGCCGTCGCCGCCGCCGGAGACGGTGCCGCCGGGCTGGGTGCTGGTGATCGTGTCCGCGTTCGTCGCGGTCGGCATGGCCGTCGCCCCGGTGGTGACCGGCCTGTACGTGGGGGCGCGGCGCCGCCTGGTGGTGTCCCTGCGGGACCGGGCGGAGGGCCTGGAGACCGAGCTGACCCTGCTCGCCGAGCAGGCGCGGGAACGCGCCTGGCGGGCCCGGGTCGAGGAGCGCACCCGGATCGCCCGGGAGATGCACGACGTGGTCGCGCACCGGGTCAGCCTGATGGTGGTGCACGCGGCGGCGGTGGAGCGGATCGTCCCGAAGGACCCGGCGAAGGCCCGGCAGTCGGCCGCGCTGATCGGCGAGGTCGGCCGGCAGGCGCTGGACGAACTGCGGGAGATCCTCGGGGTGCTGCGGATGACCGAGCCGCAGGAGCAGATCGAGGCGCCCGTCGGCGGCCTCGGCGAACTGCCGGAGCTGGTCGAGCAGTCCCGGGCGGCCGGCATGGCGGTCTCGCTGACCGTCAGCGGCGAGCACCGCGGCTACGTCGCGGAGGCCGAGCAGACCGCGTTCCGGGTGGTCCAGGAGGGACTGACGAACGCCCACAAGTACGCGGGCGGGGCGCAGGTCGCGGTGCTGCTCGCGTACGTGCCGAACGGGGTGCGGGTGTCGGTGGTGAACGACTGCCCGGGCGGCGCGGCGCTGCGGGTGGCGCTGCCCAGCGGCGGCAACGGGCTGGTCGGGATGCGCGAGCGGGTGCTGGCGCTCGGCGGGATGTTCCACGCCGGGCCGGAGGAGGACGGCGGCTTCCGGGTCGAGGCGGTGCTGCCGTCCCGGCTGCGGCTGACCGCCGACCCGTTGACCTGACGGCGGGTCGGGCGCCGACGGCCCGTCAGTCCCCGGCGGCGGTGCGCAGCCGGTGCGGGACGAGGCCCAGCACCAGGGTCGCCAGCGCCTGGTCCACGCTGTGGCCGAGGAACCACTCGCCGGTGTGGTCCAGGCTGTAGACCCGGCCCTGCTCGTCGATGGCGAGCAGGGCCTGCCCGAACATCTCCTCGCCGAGCGGGGCGAGCCGGGTGTCCAGGGCGCGGCCCAGGTCGGCGAGGGTGCGCGGGGCGTGCAGGCCGCGGCGCGGGTCGAGCAGGAACGGCGTGCGGGCCAGCGTCCGCCCCGGGCCGGGCACGTCGAAGGCGAGGCCGCCGAACTCGGCCCAGGCCTCGATCGCGGCGGGGAACACCGAGTGCTGCGGGTCCAGCGGGCCGCCGTACGCGACCAGCGCGTCGGCCCACTGCTCGGCCTGGCGGATCTCCCACCGTCCCGGGTGCCAGCCGGCCTGCTTGAGGGCGGCGGCCACGTCGGCCGGGAAGCGGGGCTGGGTGCGGACGGTGCTGGCGTTCAGGACGTGCTCCGTGGTTCGGGGACGGGGAACAGGGGTGGGTCAGCGGCCGGGCGGCCCGACCGCGACGACGGCCACGTTCAGATGATCCAGCAGCGGACCGCAGGAACGGCACGGCGGCGCGTGCGTGCCGTGCGCGGGATCCCCCTCCTCGCGGATCCGCACCGTCGTCATCCGGGCGCCCTTCAGCGCCTTGCGGGCCTCCTGCACCGTCATCGGCTTGCGCGAGGCCCGCTTCGAGCGGGACGCGTCGACCTGCCCGAGGAACTGCGACAGCAGCGCCGGCTCCGGGCAGCGGCCGAGGAACCGCTCGCGCTTGTCGACCGGCAGCGCGGCCAGGAACTCGCCGACCAGCGGGTGCAGCATCGGCGCCAGGTCGGACTTCTCCCCGGCCAGCGTGTGCACCTCGCCGCCGCGCAGCATCAGCGCCGCCGCCACCGCGGGCAGCAGGCTGTCGCGCTGGTGGCGCAACACGGGCGGCGGGCCCGACCGGTCCATGACTGCTCCTCGACGTCGTTCGGCACACCGGCAGTTCTCCGCTGCCGGGGGTTTGTTGACGGACGGTGAATCCTCACCCCAGAGCATCCAGCCTGCCAAACCGATTCGGCACGCGCCGCGCCGGGGTGCGGCACGGGGCGCATTGAGGTGTACGGAGGGCCGAACTCCCGTACCGCGCGCCCCTGGTGGCGCTCACCGGTTTTTCCGATTGTGCCCCGACGGGCCCGGCCGGGCCGGTACCGTTCGAGCGACGCGGCGGCAAGGGGGGTCTTGCGATGGGGTCGAACGTCGTGGCGCACGAGGCGCCGGGGGAACACGTGCCCACACCGGGCAGCACCGACCGACCACCCGACCGGCGGATCGGACTGGCCGTCATCGGCGCCGGCTACTGGGGCCCGAACCTGGTCCGCAACGCCCAGCAGACCGCCGCCCTGCACCTGCACTGGCTGTGCGACCTGGACGAACGGCGCTCCCGCAGGGTCCTCGGCGAGTACTCCACGGTCGCCGCCACCACCTCCTTCGAGGAGGTGCTCGCCGACGAGCGGGTGCACGCCGTCGCCATCGCCACCCCCGCCGCCGCCCACCACCGGCTGGCCCGGGCCGCGCTGGAGGCCGGCAAGCACGTGCTGGTCGAGAAGCCCATCACCACCACCGCCGAGGAGGCCGCCGACCTGGTCGCCCTCGCCGAGCGGCGCGGCCTCGTCCTGATGTGCGACCACACCTTCTGCTACACCCCCGTGGTGCGCCGGATCCGCGAACTCGTGCACGGCGGCGAGATCGGCGACATCCAGTTCTTCGACTCCGTCCGGATCAACCTCGGACTCGTCCAGCCCGACGTCGACGTGCTGTGGGACCTCGCCCCGCACGACCTGTCGATCCTCGACTTCGTCCTGCCGCCCGGCGTCGAACCCGTCGGCGTCAGCGCCCAGGCCGCCGACCCGATCGGCGCCGGCCGCGCCTGCGTCGCCTACCTGACGCTGCGGCTGTCGAACGGCGCGCTCGCCCACTGCCACGTCAACTGGCTCTCCCCGACCAAGGTCCGCACCACCCTGATCGGCGGCTCCCGCCGCACCCTGGTCTGGGACGACCTCAACCCGCAGGCCCGCCTGGCCGTCCACGACCGCGGCGTCGACCTCACCCCGCCCGACGAACTCACCGACGCCATCCGGCACCGCGCCCTGATCTCCTACCGGGTCGGCGACATGGTCGCCCCCGCCCTGGTCGAGCAGGAGGCGCTGCGCAACGTGATGGCCGAGTTCGCCGCCGCGATCGGCGAGGGCCGCGCCCCGCTCACCGACGGCCGCGCCGGCCTGCGGGTGCTCCGCCTGCTGCACGCCGCCTCCCGCAGCCTCGAACTCGGCGGCGCGACCGTTCCCGTCGGGGACGAACCGAAGGACCGTCAGCCGTACGCCGAGGAGAGGGCCACCGTCCGATGAACGCCGCCGTCGTGCTGGAAGGCTCCCGCTGCGTGGTCACCGGCGGCGCCGGAACCATCGGCTCCACCGTCGTCGACCAGCTGATCGAAGCGGGCGCCCGCGAGGTCGTCGTGCTCGACAACTTCGTCCGCGGCCGCACCGAGAACCTGGCCTGCGCCCGCGAGCTCGCCGCCCCCGGACAACTGACCGTGGTGGACGGCGACATCCGCGACCGCGCCCTGCTGCGCGAACTCCTCGCCCCCGGCGCCGACGCGCTGTTCCACCTCGCCGCGATCCGGATCACCCAGTGCGCCGCCGAACCCCGGCTCGCCCTGGAGGTCATGGTCGACGGCGCCTTCGACGTGGTGGAGGCCGCCGCCGAGACCGGGGTGCGGAAGGTGATCGCCTCCTCGACCGCGTCCGTGTACGGCCTGGCCGACGCGTTCCCCACCCCGGAGAGCCAGCACCCCTACAACAACGACACCCTGTACGGGGCCGCCAAGGTCTTCAACGAGGGCCTGCTGCGCAGCTTCCACGCCATGTACGGCCTGGACTACGTCGCCCTGCGCTACTTCAACGTGTACGGCCCCCGGATGGACGTGCACGGCCGCTACACCGAGGTCTTCATCCGCTGGATGGAGCGGATCGCTGCCGGGCAGCCGCCGCTGATCTTCGGCGACGGCGCCCAGACCATGGACTTCGTCTACACCGAGGACATCGCCCGGGCCAACCTGCTCGCCGCCACCGCCCCCGTCACCGACCGGGTCTACAACATCGCCTCCGGCACCGAGGTCTCGCTGCGCGGCCTGGCCGACGCACTGCTCGACGCCATGGACTCCGGCCTCGACGTCGAACACGGGCCCGCCCGCGACACCGCCGGCGGCGTGGTCCGGCGCCTCGCCGACATCTCGGCGGCCGACCGCGACCTGGGCTGGAAGCCGGAACTCGGCCTGACGGACGGGCTGCGCAGGCTCGTCGCGTGGTGGCGGGAACAGGCCCCGCACGCCTGAGAACGGCGAAGCGGCGGAGCGGACGACGCGCACGTGGATGCGACCCGGCGGAGGAGCGACCCGATGACCACCATTCCCGTCATGATTCCCTGGCTCGGCGAGGAGGAGGCCCGGGCGGCGGCGGACGCCGTCCGCTCCGGCTGGGTCGCGCAGGGCCCGAGGGTCGCCGAGTTCGAGCGGGCCTTCGCCGCGCACCTGGGCGTGCCGCACGCCGTCGCGGTGTCGTCGTGCACCACCGCCCTGCACCTGGCGCTGATCGGCGCCGGTGTCGGCCCCGGCGACGAGGTCGTCGTCCCGTCGTTCTCCTTCATCGCCACCGCCAACGCCGTCACCTACGTCGGCGCGACCCCGGTCTTCGCCGACGTCGACCCGGCGACCGGCAACCTCACCCCCGACACCGTCGCTCCGCTGCTCACCGACCGCACCCGCGCGGTGATCGCCGTCGACCAGGGCGGCGTCCCCGTCGACCTGGACGCGATCGGGGAGTCGGTCCGGCCGCGCGGCATCACCGTGATCGAGGACGCCGCGTGCGCTGCCGGCTCCGCGTACCGCGGCCGCCCCGCCGGCGCGGGCGCCGGGATCGCGGCGTTCTCCTTCCACCCGCGCAAGCTGCTCACCACCGGCGAGGGCGGCATGGTCACCTGCCACGACGCCGAACTCGCCGCCAGGCTCCGGCGGTTGCGCGAGCACGGGATGAGCGTCTCGGCCGCCGACCGGCACGCGGGAGCGGGCGGGGCCGCCGTGCTGGAGACCTACGACGAGATCGGCTTCAACCACCGGATGACCGACGTCCAGGCCGCGATCGGGCTGGTGCAGCTCGGAAAGCTGCCCGCGATGGTCGCCCGGCGGCGCGAACTCGCGGGACGCTACCGGGAGCTGCTGGGGGCGGAGTCGGCCGGGCGGCTGGTCGGCGATCCGGTGCACGGCACGTCGAACTTCCAGTCGCTGTGGCTGCTGCTGCCGGAGGACGCGCCCGAGCGGGGCGCGGTGCTCGGCGCCCTGGCGGCACAGGGCGTCTCGGCGCGGCGCGGGATCATGGCCGCCCACCTGGAGGCCCCGTACAAGGGGGCGGCACGGGTGCCGCTGCCGGTGACCGAGCTGCTGACCTCGCGGACCCTGATCCTGCCGCTGTACCACTCGCTGACGGAGGAACAGCAGGAGCGGGTGGTCGACGCCCTGCGGCGGGCCCTCTGACCGACCGCGCCGCTCCTCCCGACGCCCCTCGCCCGCTTCCCGCAGTTCCCGAGCCCTGGATGTGATGCTCCGTGACGGACATTCCGCTGGTCGACCTGCACGCCTCCCACGCCGAGATCGCCGACGAGGTCCGGGCGGGCTTCGAGGCGGTGCTCGCGGGCGGGGCCTACATCAAGGGCCCCGACGTGGCCGCGTTCGAGCGGGAGTTCGCGGCGTTCTGCGGGGTCGGGCACGCCGTCGGGACGGCGAACGGGACCGACGCGCTGGAACTCGCCCTCCGGGCACTGGACCCGGCGCCCGGAGGCAGGGTGGTGCTGCCGGCCAACACCTTCGTGGCGACGGCGGAGGCGGTGGTCCGGGCGGGGCTCACGCCGGTGCTGGTGGACGTCGACGAGGAGCACCTGCTGATCGACGTGGAGCAGCTGGCGGAGCACGCCGCGGGAGCGGCGGCGGTGGTGCCGGTGCACCTGAACGGTCAGCTCGCGCCGATGGAGCAGGTGCTGGAGGCCGCGGACGGCGTGCCCGTGGTGGAGGACGGGGCGCAGTCGCAGGGGGCGGCCCGGCACGGGCGGCCGTCCGGGAGCTGGGGGCGGATCTCGGCGACCAGCTTCTACCCGGGCAAGAACCTGGGCGCGTACGGGGACGCGGGCGCGGTGGTGACGGACGACGCCGAACTCGCCGCAGCGGTGCGGCTGATCGGCGACCACGGCTCGGCGCGGAAGTACGTCCACGAGCGGTTCGGCTTCAACTCGCGGATGGACACCCTCCAGGCGGTGGTGCTGCGCAGCAAGCTGCGGCGCCTGCCCGCCTGGAACGAGGCCCGGCGGGCCGCCGCCGAGCGGTACGACAAGCTGCTGGGCGGCGTGGAGGGAGTGACGCTGCCGCGGACCGCGCCCGGGAACGAGCACGTGTGGCACCTGTACGCGGTGCGGGTGGAACGCGACCGGGACGGCGTGCTCGCGGAGCTGCGGCAGGCCGGGATCGGGGCGGGCGTCCACTACCCGCTGCCGGTGCACCTGCAGCCGGCGTTCCGCGGGCTCGGGTACCCGGAAGGCGCTTTCCCGGTGACCGAGCGGGCCGCCGGACAACTGCTCACCCTGCCGCTGTTCCCGCAGCTCACCGAGGGGCAGCAGGTGCGGGTGGCGGAGACCCTGGCCGCCGCGGTCCGCCGCCGCTGACGGGTTGTCGGCACCCGGCCGGGCGGTACCCCGGCCGGGTACCCCCGTGCCCCTGAACGCGGTCGGTCATTGCCCTACGCTGGTCCCCGAGGATTTCGGCTTCTGCTGTGGGGGACCCCAGATGACGACAGGTCGGCCCGGCACCGCCGCCGTGCCCAACGCGGCGTACGCGGGCCAGGTGGTGCAGTTCCCGGACCCGGTCCGGGCCGAACGGCACCCCCGGGGCGTGCGCGTCGACGAGCACGGGTACCCGGACTTCTCGCCGTACGCGGTCGCCGCCGCCGAGGTCGCCGACCCGCCGGAGGGCTTCGGCGTGGACGAACTGCGGCTCACCGACTACGTGTCGGCCAACGCCGCGCTCTACACCCAGGGCCACGAACTCTGGGCCGACCTGGACACCGCGGTCGCCACCCCGCCCGGCTGGACCTGGCACCACGTGGTCGGCCGCGCCCCGGCGGGCTGGCGGCGGATGGAGCTGATCCCGGTCGAGGTGAAGGCCCTGCTGCGGCACCACGGCGGCCTGGCGCTCTCCACCGCCGACCACGCCCGGCGCGGCACCCGCCCGCTGCAGGAGCGCCGCCCCGTGCACGTCCCGCTGGCCAAGGACGGCGGCGACCCGCTGGCCGTCACCGAGGACCTGGTGCAGCGCGCCGAACAGCGCCTCGGCCACCCGCTGCCGCCCGCCTACCGGGACTTCCTGAAGCTGGCCGGCGGCCGCGCCCCGGCCGGCGCCGCGCTGGACGTCGACCTCGGCCTGCTGGTCGACCAGCCGTTCCTCACCCTCAGCGAGGAGTACGGCACCCAGGACCTGGTGTACGCCAACAAGTGCCTGCGCGACCACCTGACCAAGGACTACCTGGCCGTCGCCTACCTGCAGGGCGGCCTGCTCGCCCTCAAGGTCCGCGGCGAGCAGACCGGTTCGGTCTGGTTCCTGCCCTACGACGACGCCCGCGACCAGGGCGCCGAGGAGTCCCCGGAGCAGCGGGTGGCCCGGCTGCTGCTGCCCTGCGGCGACAGCTTCGACGCCTTCCTGCTGCGGCTCGCGGGCAGCCCCCCGGAACTGGAGACCGTCGCCGAACTCATGGTGGACGGCGGCTTCGCGCGCGCCGTCCCGGTGAACTGACCGAACGACAGGGGTGGGACGAGACGTGGTGACCACGTACGCGCAGGCGCAGGAGACCGCCGAGGACTGGATCAACGCGGGCGTGCCGCGCTCGCTCCAACGCGAGGTGCGGGTCCGGGAGTTCGACCTCGGCTACGTCTGCTGGGCGGTGGACGGCAGCGAGCACGAGGGCGGCGCCGGCACCTCGCCGCGGCTGGTGATCGCCCGCGACAGCGGCGCCAGCACGCTCTGGCCGCCGCTGCCGGTCAACGAGGTGGTCCGGCAGTACGAGGAGCTGTACGGCACGCCCGCCGAGCCCAACCCGGCCGGCGCCGCCAAGCCGGTGCGCGGCGCGGTCGAGGCCACCTCGTTCCTGCTCAGCCCCCCGCAGTGGCTGCAGGACGCGGGCGCCGCCGCGATGGCCGCCGAGGCCGCGCAGCTGTCCGCGCCCGCCGCACCGCCCGCGCCGCCGGCCGCCGGGCCGGGCGAGGAGGGCCCCAGCTACTTCACCGGGGGCGGCACGCCCGTCCCCGGCACGCCCGTCCCGCCCCCGCCGGCCGGCTCCGAGGCCGCGACGGTGCTCGCGGCCGCCGCGCCGTTCCCGCCCGGCGGCCCGTCGACTCCCGTTCCCGGCACGCCCGTTCCGCCGCCGCCCGGCCCGGTGCCCGGGGCGCCCGCGCCGCACGGGGCTCCGCCGCCGGTCGGCGCGACCCCGCCGTTCCCGGTCGGCGGGCCCACGACTCCCGTGCCGGGCACGCCCGTTCCGCCGCCGGTCGGCGCCACCCCGCCGTTCCCCGTCGGTGGTCCGTCGACTCCGGTGCCGGGCACGCCCGTTCCGCCGCCGGGCCCGGTGCCCGCGCCGTCGATCGACTACGCGCCGACCATGCTGGCCGGCGACGGCCCGCCCGGCCTGATGGGGCTGCCCGGCGCGCCCGGCACACCCGGCCACGGGGTGCAGCTCGGCCGGTCCGGCCCGACGGCCCCGCCGCCGCCCCCGCCGAACGAGCTGCTGCCGCCCGCCGGCGGCCCCGCGCAGGGCGGGCTCGGCC
>NZ_JBHWDS010000044.1:0-70295 GCF_042734615.1 Kitasatospora sp. NPDC059646 | reverse complement strand
GACTTGGCGGCGGGGGCAGCCCGCGGCTGTGCGGGGCGGTCGGAGTGCTCTGCCGGGGGCGCGGGCCTCACCGCCCGCGCGGGGCGCCGCCGGCCCTGGGCCGCTCAACAACGTTCATCCTGGGGGCCATTGACAGCCGATCAGTCGGATCGATCTAATGCTCACGCCCGGGAAAGGGCAGCTCACTGGGGGGAGCAGGGGTGGGGACGAGCAGGATCGACGCACTGTTCGAGCGCGACCGGGCCTGCCGTGGCGCGGGCATCACGCTCGACGAGGTGGCCGGCGGGCGGGCGGTGGCCCGGATGCGGGTCACCGAGGAGATGGCCAACGCGCACGGCATCGGGCACGGCGGGTACGTGTTCCTGCTGGCCGACGCCGCGTTCTCCTACGCCTGCAACAGCTACGGGCCGGTCGCCCTCGCGCAGGGCGCGCAGGTCACCTTCCTGGCCCCCGCCCAGATCGGCGACGAGCTGGTCGCCGAGGCCGTGGAGCGCTCCAGGGCGGGCCGGCAGGGCGTCTACGACGTCACCGTCCGCACCGCCAAGGGCGCCGTGGTCGCCGAGTTCCGCGGGCAGAGCACGCAGGTCGCCGGGGTGCCGCACAGCGGCTGACCGGCCTCACCGGCCCCCCGGCCGCACTGTGCGGCCGGTGTAACCGCTCCCCGCCGTCGCGGAGACGGCGGGGAAACGCGGTCTTCCTACAGTCACCCGTGACAGGTGCAGGTCGGACGTGCGCCCGGAGGTGCACGCGGTGCTGTGCTCGTTCGTGCACGCGGACGTGCACGCGGACGGAAGGGTTCCCGTGACCGAACAGGTGCGCACGGTCTGCGGCTACTGCGGCGTCGGCTGCGGCCTGCTGCTCGACGTCGAGACCGGACCGGACGGCCGCCGCACCGTGCGGCGCGCCACCGGCGACCCCCGGCACCCCGCCAACCTGGGCCGGCTGTGCACCAAGGGCGCCACCACCGCCGACCTGTTCGCCGCCCCCGGCCGCCTCGCCACCGCGCTGGTGCGCCCCGCCCGGGGCGAACGGCCGGTGCCGGTGCCGGCCGCCGAGGCGATCGCCGACACCGGCCGCCGGCTGCGCGCCGTACTGGACGAGCACGGCCCCGACGCGATCGCGCTGTACGTCTCCGGGCAGATGAGCCTGGAGGCCCAGTACCTGGCCAACAAGCTCGCCAAGGGCTATCTGCGGACCAACCGGATCGAGTCCAACTCCCGCCTGTGCATGGCCAGTGCGGGCACCGGCTACAAGCTGTCGCTGGGCGCCGACGGTCCGCCCGGCTCCTACCGGGACCTCGACCTGGCGGACGTGTTCCTGGTGATCGGCTCCAACGCCGCCGACTGCCACCCGGTGCTGTTCCTGCGGATGATGGACCGGGTCAAGGCCGGCGCCAAGCTGATCGTGGTCGACCCGCGCCGCACCGCCACCGCCGCCAAGGCCGACCTGTTCCTGCAGATCGCCCCCGGCACCGACCTCGCCCTGCTCAACGGCCTGCTCCACCTGCTGCACGAAAGCGGCCGCACCGACCAGGAGTTCATCGCCCGGCACACCGAGGGCTGGGAGGCGATGCCGGCCTTCCTCGCCGACTACCCGCCGGAGCGGGTCGCCCGGATCACCGGCATCCCCCCGGCCGACCTCCGGCGGGCCGCCGAACTCATAGGCGGGGCGGCGGAGTTCACCAGCCTGTGGACGATGGGCCTGAACCAGTCCACGCACGGCACCTGGAACACCAACGCCCTGGTCAACCTGCACCTCGCCACCGGCACCATCTGCCGCCCCGGCAGCGGACCGTTCTCGCTCACCGGCCAGCCCAACGCGATGGGCGGCCGCGAGATGGGCTACATGGGCCCGGGCCTGCCCGGCCAGCGCACCGTACTCGCCGACGCCGACCGCGAGTTCACCGAGCGGGTGTGGGGCGTCCCGCCGGGCACCGTCCGCGCCGACGGCCTCGGCACCGGCACCGTCGACCTGTTCCGCCGGATGGCCGACGGCGAGATCAAGGCCTGCTGGATCATCTGCACCAACCCGGTCGCCTCGGTCGGCAACCGGCGCACCGTCGTCGAGGCCCTGGAACGCGCCGAACTCGTCATCACCCAGGACGTCTTCGCCGACACCGAGACCAACGCGTACGCGGACGTGGTGCTGCCCGCCGCGCTGTGGACCGAGACCGAGGGCGTCCTGACCAACAGCGAACGCACTCTCACGCTGGCCCGCCCCGCCGCCGACCCGCCCGGCGAGGCCCTCCCCGACTGGCGGATCATCGCGGACGTCGCCGCCGCGATGGGCTTCACCGACGGCTTCCGCTACGACAGCGCGGAGCAGGTCTTCGAGGAGCTGAAGCGCTTCCACAACCCGGCCACCGGCTGGGACCTGCGCGGCGTCGACTACCCCCGGCTGCGCGACACCCCCGTCCAGTGGCCCGCCGCCGCCGCCGACGGCCCCGACCGCAACCCGATCCGCTACCTCCGGGCCGACGGCACCCCGCACTTCCCGACCGCCTCCGGCCGCGCCGTCTTCCACCCGCGCCCGCACCTCGACCCGGCCGAACTCCCCGACGACGAGCACCCGTTCGTCCTCAACACCGGTCGGCTGCCGCACCAGTGGCACACCCTCACCAAGACCGCCAAGGTCGCCAGGCTCGCCCGCCTCGACCCGTCGCCGTTCGTCGAACTCCACCCCGGGGACGCCGCGCGGCTCGGCCTCGCCGACGGCGACGGCGTCGAGATCAGGTCGCGGCGCGGCCGGGCCGTACTGCCCGCCCGGATCACCGACCGGGTGCGGCCCGGGAACTGCTTCGCACCGTTCCACTGGAACGACCTGTTCGGCGCGGACCTCAGCATCAACGCCGTCACCTCCGACGCGATCGACCCCCTCTCGCAGCAGCCCGAACTCAAGTACTGCGCGGTCGCGTTGACCAAGGTGGCCACGGCCGCCGCGGCAGCGCCGCAAAGCGCCGAGCCGTCGCCCGCCGCGGCAGCGCCGCAACGGGCGGAGCCGTCGGCCGCCGCCGTGTTCGGCCTGGAGGCCGCCGCGCCGCCCGTCCTCGCCGAGGCCGAACGGCGGTACCTGGCCGGCCTCCTGGCCGCCCTGCCCGCCGGGGCGCCCGGCGTCCCGGTGCTGCCCGCCGGAGCGCCGTTCAGCGCCGAGCACGCCCAGTGGGTCAACGGCGCGCTGGCGGGCCTGTACTCCCGCACCGGCCCGTCCACGGCCGCCCCGGCCGGCCGCCCCCTGCTGGTCCTGTGGGCCTCGCAGACCGGCACCGCCGAGGACTTCGCCGCCGCCGTCGCCGCCCGCCTCACCGCCGAGGGCCGGCCCGCCGCCCTGCGCGCCATGGCCGACGCCGAACCGGCCGCCCTGCCCGCCGACGCCGACCTGCTGTTCGTCACCTCCACCTACGGCGACGGCGACGCCCCCGACAACGGCGCGGCGTTCTGGGACGCGCTCGCCGCCGACCCGCCCGTCCGGCTCGACGGCCGCCGCTACGCCGTCCTCGCGTTCGGCGACCCCGGCTACCGCGACTACTGCGGCCACGGCCGCCGCCTGGACGCCCGCCTCGCCGAACTCGGCGCCCGGCCGCTCGCCCCGCGCGCCGACTGCCCGCCCGGCGACGAGGCCACCGCCGCCGCCTGGCTGGACGCCGTCGCCGCCGCACTCCGCGACACCCCCGGCCCGGCCCCCTCCCCGGCACCCGCCCCGGCACCGCCCCCGGCCGCCCGGCGCAGCGAGGCGGTGCCCGCCCGACTGGTCGGCAACCGCCTGCTGAGCGGGCCCGGTTCGGGCAAGGAGGTGCGCCGCTTCACCTTCGACACCCGCCACCTCGACCGGCCGCTGGACTACGCCGTCGGCGACGCACTCGCCGTCCACCCCGTCAACTCGCCCTCGCTGGTGGACGAGTGGCTGGCCCTGGTCGGCGCCGCCGCCTCCGCCACCGTCACGCTCCCCGGCCGCGGCGAACTCCCGTTCCGCGAAGCGCTCTCCCGCCACCTCGACATCACCCGGATCGGCCCCGACCTGCTCCGGTTCTGCGCCGACCGCACCCGTGACGGCCGCGAACTGCGCGCCCTGCTGCGCGCCGACAACACCGACGCACTGGCCCGCTGGACCTGGGACCGGCAAGCCGTGGACGTGGCGGCGGAGTTCGGCGTCCGGGCGAGCGCCCAGGAGTGGACGGAGGTGTTCGGACGGCTCCAGCCCCGGCAGTACTCGATCTGCTCCAGCCCGCTGACCGACCCGCACCTGATCTCGCTCACCGTCTCCGTGCTCCGCTGGGACAGCGTCAAGGGCCAGCCGCGCGGCGGCGTCTGCTCCACCCACCTCGCCGACGCCGAGCCCGGCACCGACGTCCCCGTCCGGCTCCGCCGCGCCCCGCACTTCCGGCCGCCGGCCGACCCCGCCACCCCCGCCGTCATGATCGGCCCGGGCACCGGCGTCGCGCCCTTCCTCGGCTTCCTGGAGGACCGCCGCGCCCGCGGCCACCGGGCGCCCAACTGGCTGTTCTTCGGCGAACAGCACCGCGCCACCGACTTCCACTACCGGGAGGAACTCACCGCCCACCTCGCCGACGGCACCCTCACCCGCCTCGACACCGCGTTCTCCCGCGACCAGCGCGCCAAGGTCTACGTCCAGGACCGGATGCGCGAACACGGCCACCACCTGTGGTCCTGGCTCCAGGACGGCGCCCACCTGTACGTCTGCGGCGACGCCACCCGGATGGCCAGGGCCGTCGACCGGGCCCTGCACGACATCGCCGCCACCCACGGCGGCCTCGCCCCCGACGAGGCCGCCGGCTACCTGAAGCAGCTCGCCGCCGACAAGCGCTACGTCCGCGACGTGTACTGACGAGCCGTCAGACGTCCCGCCGGGTGCCGAAGACCAGCGCGGCCAGCGCACCGCCGGCGGCCCAGGCGAGATAGACCAGCCACTCGCCGGCCGGATCCGCCGGGAACGGGATGTTCGGGTTCGGCGGGAGACCGACCAGGTCGTGCAGTTCCTGCCAGGCCCGGAACGGCGTCGCGTGGTACAGGCACGCCGACCAGTGGTGGTTCTGGCTGAGGAAGTTCGGGACCAGCAGCAGGACCGTGGTGGTGGTGACGACGGTGGCTGCGCTGTGCCGCACCAGCGCCGCCAGTCCCAGGCCGGTCAACGCGCACACCGCGGGCAGCAGGGCGGCGGCCAACAGGCCGCGCCAGATGCCGGGTTCGGTGATCGCGATCCCGGCGTCCTTGCTCGACAGAACGGCCTGGGAGACGAAGAAGGAGAGCCCGGTCGCCACCAGCCCGAAGCCCAGCATCACCACCGTCAGCACGACGATCTTCGCGGAGAGCAGCGCCCGCCGGGCCGGCACCGCCGCGAAGCTGGTGCGGATCTGCCCGGTCGCGTACTCGCTGACCAGCGCCACCGCGCCGAGACTGCCCGCGATCAGCAGGGTGGCGATGCAGGCGTTGTTGGTGAAGGAGGCCGCCAGCGACGAGGCGGGCGCGAACGACTGCCGCTGCTCGTCGGTGAAGTGCGCCCAGTCGTTGACGTCGGCGATCGCCGCGTTCGCGTTCAGGAAGGCCAGCCCGAGCACGCCGAGGAACAGTCCCCAGCGGATCGACCGGAGCGAGAGGAGCTTGCACCATTCGGCGACCAGCAGGTCGCGGAACCGGGCCCGCGGCTCGTCGACCGTCAGGTGGGCGGGCGGTGCGGCGGAGGTGAGCACGGTCATCGGGAGTCTCCTGCGAGGTATTCGACGCTGTCGGCGGTGAGTTCCATGAACGCGGCCTCCAACGACGCTGCTCCGGCAGCCAGTTCGCGCAGCCGCAGGCCGTGCCGGTGGGCCAGGTCGCCGACCGCGTCCGCGTCCAGGCCGGTCACCACCAGCCGCTCCTCGCCGTCCGCCCGCACGTGCCCGCCCGCCCCGGTCAGCACGGCGGCCAGCGCGCCCGCGTCCGGTGTGCGGACGGTGACGCTGCTGCCCCGGCCGCGGGCCGCGAACGCGGACAGCGACTCGTCGGCGATCAGCCGGCCCCGGCCGACCACCACCAGGTGGTCGGCGGTGTGCTCCATCTCGCTCATCAGGTGGCTGGAGACGAACACCGTCCGTCCCTCGGCGGCCAGCCGCCGGAACAGGCCGCGCACCCAGCGCACGCCCTCCGGGTCCAGCCCGTTCAACGGCTCGTCGAACAGCAGCACCGGCGGGTCGCCGAGCAGCGCCGCGGCGATGCCCAGGCGCTGCTTCATGCCGAGCGAGTAACCGCCGATCCGCCGCCGGGCCGCCGCGGCGAGCCCGACCTCCTCCAGCACCTCGTCCACCCGCCGCAGCGGAATCGCGTTGCTCCGGGCCAGCACCCCCAGGTGCGCGGCCGCGGTGCGCCCGCCGTGCACGTCCGAGGCGTCCAGCAGGGCACCGACGTGCCGCAGGCCGCGCGGACGGTCCCGGAAGCGCCGGCCCTGCACGGTGACGCTGCCGCCGGTCGGCTCGTTCAGCCCGATGACCATCCGCAGCGTGGTGCTCTTGCCGGCCCCGTTCGGGCCGAGGAAGCCGGTGACCCGGCCCGGGCGGACCGTGAAGGTCAGGCCGTCGACGGCAACCGTGCGGCCGTACCGCTTGGTGAGTTCGTTGACTTCGATCACGGCAGCAACCGTGCCGTGCCGGCCCGTCGTCCCGCGTCGGCCCCGCACCGACACCTGCCCCGGCGGGTGTCTTCCCCGGTTGTACGCCCCCGGTCCGACGCGCCGACCGTACCCGGCTGACTACCATCACCCCCATGCCCGTGCACTCGCCCTCCCTGCTCAGACGCGTGACGCCCGGCGGCTGGGCGGCACTGGCCTGGACGGCCGGCCTCGCGTACTCCTTCGTGGTGCTGGTCCGCCTGCCGGGCGAGGCCCGGGACGAGTTCCACCGCGGCCTGTGGCTGGCCGACGCCAACCAGCGGGCGCTCGCCGGCTGCGTGGTGGCCTCGCTCGCCGGCTGCGCGCTGCTGCGCCGCCGCCCGCTCACCGCCCTCGGGCTGCTGCTGGCCGGCACGGTGTTCGGCGCGTTCGCCATGCACTCCAGCGTGATCGACGTCCCGCTGGTGCTGGGAGTGGACGTGGCGCTGTGGTACATCGCGGCCCACCTGACCCGCCGTCAGGTCGTCCTCGCCTCGGCGCTGGCCGCCCTCGTCCTGCTCGGCTACCCCCTCGGACGGGTGCTCGTGGGATTCGTCATCGGCACCTCCACCGAACTGGCGGTCCTGCTGACGGCGGCCGTCGCGGTCCTGCTCGGCAACTCGGCGGGCGAGTCCCGCCGGCACGCCGCCGAGCTCGGCGAGAGCGCCGCCGCGCGTGCCGTCGCCGGCGAACGGCTGCGCATCGCCCGGGAGTTGCACGACATGGTCGCCCACAGCATCGGCATCGTCGCCCTCCAGGCGGGCGCCGCCCGGCTCGTTCTCACCACCCAGCCGGAGGCCGCCCGCGAGGCGCTCGGCCAGGTCGAGACCGCCGGCCGCGAGACCCTCTCCGGCCTGCGCCGCATGCTCGTCGCCCTGCGCGCCGCCGAGGACGACCCCGACACCCCGCCGCCGCTCGGCCCCGCGCTCGGCCTCGCCGACCTCGACCGGCTCGCCGCCGCCACCACCGCGGCCGGCGTCACCGTCGACCTCCGCCGGGGCGGCGCGTGGTCCGCCCTGCCGCCCGAGGTGGACCTCGCCGCGTACCGGGTCGTCCAGGAAGCGCTCACCAACGTGGTCCGGCACGCCGGCGCCCGCTCCTGCCGGGTGACCGTCGACTGCGGGGAGTCCGAGGTGTCCGTCGAGATCCTCGACAGCGGCGGCCTGCGCGCCACCCAGCCCGGCGGCGCGGGCTTCGGCCTGCTCGGCATGAGGGAGCGGGTCTCCCTGCTGGACGGCTCCTTCACGGCCGGGCCGCGACCCACCGGCGGCTTCCGGGTCGCCGCCACCCTGCCCCTGCCGGCGGGCGCCCGATGACCGTGCGCCTCCTGCTGGTCGACGACCAGCCGCTGGTCCGGGCCGCCCTCTCGATGGTGGTCAAGGACGTCCCCGACCTGGAGATCGTCGGCGAGGCCGGCACCGGCGACGAAGCCGTCCGCCTGGCCGCCGAGTCGACGCCCGACGTGGTCGTCATGGACATCCGCATGCCCGGCATGGACGGCATCGAGGCCACCCGCCGCATCACCGCCTCCGGCTCCACCGCCCACGTCCTCGTCCTCACCACCTTCGACGACGACGAGTACGTCTACGGCGCGCTGCGCGCGGGCGCGTCCGGCTTCCTGGTCAAGGACATGGGCCTGGAGGAGATCATCGCCGCCGTCCGGGTGGTCGCCGCCGGCGACGCCCTGCTCGCCCCCCGCGTCACCCGCCGCCTGATCGCCGACCTCACCTCCCGCCCTGCGCCCGGCAGTTCACAGCCCCCGATCGCCCTCACCGCCATCACCGAACGCGAACGCGAAGTCCTCGCCCTGATCGCCCGCGGCCTGTCCAACACCGAGGTCGCCGACCACCTCCACCTCAGCATCGCCACCGTCAAGACCTACGTCACCCGCCTCCTCTCCAAACTCGACGCCCGCGACCGCGTCCACCTGGTGATCCTCGCCTACGAGGCCGGGCTGGTGACGACGTCCCGGTGAGTGCCGGCCCGGCCTCGTCGGTGCGGGACCGCAGGTCAGTGGGCCGGGCGTTCGTCGATGACCTGGCGGAGTTTGCCGGTGCGGGGGTTGGTGGCGAGTTGGGCGCGGGGGACCCATTCGAGTTGCAGGGGGTGGATGGCGCCGGCGGCGACCTCGGCGTCGTAGGTGGGGCGGGCGGCGAGGACGGCGCGGCGGAGGGTCTCGGTGAGGGCGGGCGGCGGCGGGGCGGTGTGGCCGAGGCGGATGATCAGGCCGTCGCGTCCGGACCAGCGGCGTTGGACGAGCTGCATGCCGGTGATGTGGTGGTCGGGGTCGTGGGCGAGCAGGACGTCGCGGACCTGTTCGGTGGGCATGGTGACGATGCCGACCCGGGCGCCCTCGCCGGAGCGGCCGAGGAGGCGGAAGCGGTCGCAGGACGCGTCGATCCACTCGGCCCGGTCGCCGGCGGGGTAGCGCAGGATCGGGACCAGGGTGCGGAACAGGTTGGTGACGACGACCCGGCCGGGGACGCCCGGTTCGGTGACGGCGTCGCCGGTGGTCTCGTCGATCAGCTCGACCACCGTCCGGTCCGGGAACGCCCGGTGGACGCGCAGGTCGTCACCGGCGGGGACCGGGCCGGCGACCAGGCCGGCGTCCACGGAGGCGTAGCCGATGGAGGACAGCGCGGCGTTGGGGAAGGCCGAACGCAGCAGCGGGCGCAGGTCGTCGAAGAGGATGTCGCCGCCGAACAGGACCAGTTCGACCTGCGGGGCGGGCCGGCCCCGGGCGAGCAGGGTCTCGGCGACGGAGGAGAGCTTCATCGGCTCGCCGGCCAGCACGTCCGCGCCGAAGCCGTGGATCACGTCGGCGACGTACTCGTCGGGCGCGGTGGCGATGGGCAGGCGGACGTTGTCGATCGGCGCGTGGTGCAGGGCGTTCTCGATGAAGACGAAGCCGCTGTAGAACTCGCCGGCGCGGAACAGGTTGGCGACCTTCTGCCCGGGCCGGAGGCCGGCGTCGACCAGGCCGGCGCCGAACGCCCGGACGGAGTCGAGGTGTTCCTCCCGGGTCCACGGGGAGAACTTGGGCGCGCCGGTGGTGCCACCGGACTTGAAGACGCACGCGTCGGTGAGCGGAGCGGTCAGCAGCCGGTTGCCGGGCCAGGAGTTGGCGGCCCAGAACGCCTCCTGGTCGATGACGGGCAGTTGGGTGAGCGAGGTGACGACGGCCGGCACGTCGCGGTACAGCTCGGAGTAGAACGGCGAGTGGGCGCGGGCGTGGTCGACCAGGGCGTGAAGCGGCTTGGCGGGCACGTGGTTGCTCCCGGGGAGTCAGGGGGTGGGGGTGAGGCCGATCCAGTGGTGGGCGAGGCGCTGGACGGTGCGGCCGTCGCGGTCGGCGAGCTTCGACGCGAGGTAGTCGGCGGCCCAGGCGCCGGTCGGGATGCGGAACGCCGGCCGGTCCTCGGACAGCGCGCGCAGCACCGCGTCGGCGACCTCCGCGGCGGACTGCCCGGCGTTCGCCCAGCTCTGCCCGAGCCGGTCGACGTACGCGGCGAAGGTGTCCGCGTACGGGCCCGACGCGGCCTGCACGGTGCTCCGGTCGACGTCCGGGAAGTGCCCGAACCGGGTGTCGGGAACGTAGCCGGGGACCAGTACCGAGACGCGCACCCCGTGTGCGGCGGCCACCGGGGCGAGCGCCTCCATGAAGCCCTCGACGGCGAACTTGGCCGCGCAGTACGCCTCGTTGAACGGCTGGCCGACCACGCCGTGCACGCTGCCGATGGTCAGCAGCCGGCCCCCGGAGGCGCGCAGCAGCGGCATCGCGGCGCGCGAGACCGCCACCGTGCCGAAGAAGTTGACGTCCAGGTTGGCGCGCAGCGCCGCCGAGGTGGACATCTCCAGCGTCGGGTCGGAGTTGGAGATCCCGGCGTTGTTGACGAGTGCGTCCAGCCGGTCGAGGCCGGCGAAGCAGCGGGCGATCGACTCCTCGTCGGTGACGTCGAGGCGGCGGACCAGGGCGTCGGGCGCGGCGGCCCGCAGGGCGTCCGCGCGTCCGGGGTCGCGGACGGTGGCGAGCACCGTCCAGCCGGCCCGGCTCGCGGCGGCGGTGGTGGCCAGTCCGATGCCGGACGAGCAGCCGGTGATCAGGACGGTACGACGGTCCGTCACGGGGTGGCCTCCGCGAGCTCGGTGGCGGTGTCGGCGGCCTTCGGGAGGCCGGCGTCCATCCGGGCCTGGACGCCGAGTGCGGGCAGGAAGGAGCAGGCGGCGAGCAGGGTGCCGCCGACCATGGTCCAGCGGGCCGCGTCGAGGACGCCGAGCGGGCCGGTGAGCAGCGAGACGGCGAGGCCGCCGACCAGTGCGGCCAGCGGGATGACGCCCCAGGTCGCGGTGCGGAACGCGGCGTGCATGACGCCCTGGTGCTGCGCGGACATCCGGGACTGCCGGGCGGGCGCGGAGCACACGTTGATGCACGACATGAAGAAGCCGTAGCAGCCCATGGTGACGGCGATGACCGGACCGGCGGGCAGGGCGGGCGCGGCCAGCACGCCCAGGCCGACCAGGCAGTGCAGCAGCAGTGCCCAGGCCAGCGTCCGCCCGATGCCGAGCCGCCCGCTGATCCTCGGGGCGACGAGTGCGCCGAGCAGCGCGCCGACCGCGCCCGCCGACATCGCGGCGCCGAACACGCCGACGGTGACGCCCAGGCCCCGATAGGCGAACACCGGCAGCACGGTGACGAACACCGGGCCGCCGGAGTTCAGCGTGACGGCGGCCAGCACCACCCGGCGCAGCACCGGGTCCTGCCAGTTGAGGCGGAAGCCCAGGGTGAGGCGCTGCCACACCGAGCCGTGCGCGACGGTGCGCCCGCCCCACGGCCGCATCCAGCGGAAGCAGGCCGCGGAGACCAGGTAGCTGGCGGCGTCGACCAGCAGCGAGGCGGCGCCGAGGGCGCTGTACAGGGCGGCCGCGATCGACGGCCCGGCGACCTCGGCGACCGAGCCGCTGCCCTCCAACCGCGAGTAGGCGCGCACCAGTTGCGGCTGCTCGACGACGGCCGGCACCGCCACCAGGTAGCCGACGTTGAAGAAGATGGTGGCGCCGGACACCGCCGCCACGCAGCAGAACAGCAGCGGCGTGGACAGCAGGTCCAGCCAGTAGGCGACCGGGACGACGGCGACCGCCACCAGCCGGACCAGGTCGCACACCAGCAGCGTGAGCCGCTTGTCCCAGCGGTCCACCAGCACGCCCGCGACCGGGCCGAGCAGCGGGATGCCCAGGTACTGGGCCATCGCGACGACGCCGACCTGGAACGCCGAGGCGTGCAGCACGAAGATCATCAGGGTCGGGACGACGAACACCGTCACCCGGTCGCCGACGCTGGACACCGACTTCCCGACCCAGAACAGGTTGAAGGCCCGGCCGAGTTGCTCGGGCGCGCGCAGTCTCACGACGCCTCCCGGACCACGAAGCCCGCGGTCTTCCCGGTGCGCTCGTTGCCGATCAGCGCGTCCACCACCCGGACCCGGACCTGCTCCGGGTCGTGCGCGAAGGCGGTGCTCAACGTGAAGGTGGCGGAGAGCAGTTCACGCCGCAGCGCCGCCGGGTCGGGGAGTTCGCCGAGCACCAGGACCTCCACCTGCCGGGCCCGTCCGCCCTGTTCGGTGATCACCACCTGGGCGCGGACCACGCCCGGCTCGCGCTCCACCCGGGCCAGCAGCTCGTCCACGTGCAGGCCCAGGCCGCGCACCTGCACCACGTTGTCGCGGCGGCCCAGCACCCGCATCGCGGGGCCCGGCCGGCCGCACCCGCAGGACGTCAACTCCCCGGCGTCGCCGGTGCGGTAGCGCAGCACCGGGTTGAGCATCGCCGGGTCGAGCGAGGTGAAGTCGAGCAGCCCGCCGTCGCCGACGTGCACCAGCTGGTGCGGGAACGGGTGGAAGGTGTCCGCCGGGCAGTCCGGGGTGTTGGAGCCCACCACCCAGGTCTCCGTGGAGCCGAACATGCCGTGCCGCCGGGCCTTCGGCGCGACCGCCGCCAGGTCCTCCTCCAGCTGCGGCTGCCAGGCCTCGCCCAGCCACAACACCTTGCGCAGCGACGGGAGTTCGATCCCGGCGGCGCGGGCGTGCGCGAACCACAGCCGCAGCACGCTCGGGGTGCCGCCGATCGCGGTGGCCTTCCGGTCGGCGAGGAACCGCAGCCACTGCGGGTACTCCTCGCCGGTCACCGACCCCAGCGCGATCACCCGGCAGCCGCACAGGTCGGCCAGGCCCGCCGCGAGGAAGTGCGCGCCCCACATCCGGCCCGCGCCCCAGGCGTTGACGAAGACGTCGTCGCGGTCCAGCGGACGCCAGTGCTCGAACACCTTCGCCATGTAGAACCCGGTCGGCGCGTACCCGACCTTCGGCGCGCCCGTCGAACCGCCGCTCTGGAACAGCCAGGTGGCGCCCTGCTCGGCGGCCGGCTCCAGGCGGGCGAGCGCCGTGTTCAGGTCGTCCTTGGCCAGCGGGGGCAGCTCCGCCAGCTCGGCGAGCGAGCCGGGCGGCCGCGCCTTCGCGTACCGGTCGCCGAACTCCGGTACGGAGCGCAGCAGTTCCAGGGTGCGGCGGGCGACGGCGAGACCGTCGGCGGCCTGCGCCTCGGTGAGGGAGAAGCTCGTCATCGGCGGGCGCCCCCGTCCGCGAGGAACGCCGCGTGGGCGTCCCGGTAGGCCGCGAACCGGGCCCGGGTGACGTCCCGTTGGACCGGGCGGCCGGGGTCGTCGAGGTCCGGGGCGATCACCCCGTCCGGTTCCAGTTCGGAGAACCAGAACCGCTCGCCGTCGTGCAGGAAGTCCACGCAGAAGAACGGGATCGCCAGCTTCTTCGCGAAGTAGGCGGTGGCGTCGGCGAGTTCGGGCGGCACCCGGCAGAACTCCATCGAGCCGCCGCGGCTCGCGTTCGCCACCGGCGACCCGGCCTCCGGGGTGCGCCGCAGCGCCGCGTACGGCTTCCCGTCGATCACGTACACCCGGTAGTCGACCGTGCCGTCCCCCAGGTACGGCTGCGCCACCAGCGTGGTGTCGCCGCCCTGGGCGAGGCTGGCCAGCCCGCGCACGTCCTCCCGCGAGCGGGCCAGGCAGATCCCGCCGCCGCCGCACCAGCCGGCCGGCTTGACGATCGCCGGGAACGCCAGCCCGTCCAGCGCCGCCTCGTACTGGTGCTTCGACACGTCCCGGCCGGAGCCGATCCGCACCGACGGGACCGGCGGCACCGGCGAGTCCGCCAGGAACAGCATCGTCGCCAGCTTGTCGTTGCCCAGCAGCGACACCTGCGCCGGGAACGGCAGGTAGAACCCGGCCTGCTCCAGCACCGTGCACAGCGCCAACTGGTTGAACACGTCCATCGACTGGTACGGCAGCGAGTACAGCGCCGTGACGAACAGGGTGTCCTCCGGCGTGACCGGCTCGCCGTCCACGTACACCCGCGGCCGGCCCGGGTCGGTGCCGTCCACCGCCACCGCCTCCGGGGCGCGGCGGGACCACTCCAGGCCCATTCCGGCCGCCACCTCTGCGAACACGTCCCAGAAGTAGTGCTTCCACATCGCCCCGGACCGGGTCGACTCCCGGTCCGGGAAGATCCACACCATCCGGCGCAACGGCGCCGTCGCCTCGCTCACTCGCCCTCCTCGGGGGACAGAAGCTCGAACATGTCCGGCAGTCGTCCCGCACCCCGGGCCACCTGCTCCGCCCACCAGGCGCGGCCCGCCGCCGGCAGCGTGTCCACCGGGTCCACGTACGGGAACCGGCGGCCCAACTCGGCGTCGCCGCCCGGTGCTTCGGGTGCGCGCAGGTCGACCGCGGTGCGGTAGTTCTTGGTCCAGTACGAGATGCCGCGCTCCCGGTCGTAGCCGACCGCGTGGTGCACCCAGCGCTTGCCGACGTGCGGCACGTCCGCCACCAGGCGCGGCGTCGCGTACCCCGGCAGGTAGCCGAGGATCGCCTCCTGGAGGCGCTGCGCCTCGGACAGCGGAAGCCGCCAGTGCTCCGCGTTCGGGACCACGTCGCACAGGTAGAAGTAGTACGGCAGGATGTTCGCCTCGCCCTGCAGGGCGAAGCACAGGTCGAGCAGCGCCGCCGGGGTGGCGTTCACCCCGCGCAGCAGCACGCCCTGGTTGCGGACGTCCCGCACCCCGGCGTCCAGCAGCGCCCGCGCCGCCTCCGCGACCAGCGGCGTCACCGACGCCGCATGGTTGGCATGGGTGTGCACGGCCAGGTTGACGGAGCGCCGGGCCGCCAGCCGCGCCACCCGGCGCACCCCGGCCAGCACCTCCGGCTGCAACCAGTGCTGCGGCAGGCCGACCACCGCCTTGCTGGCCAGCCGGACGTCCCGCACCGACCCCAGCTCCAGCAGCCGCAGCAGGAACGACTCCAGCCGCGGCCACGGCACGTTCGCCAGGTCGCCGCCCGACACCACCACGTCCCGCACCGACGGCGTCCGCTTCAGGTAGTCGAGCATCTGCTCCTCGCGGTCCGCCGGACGCAGCGCCAGCCGCGCCTTGACCACCTGCGGCGTCGACCGGCCGACCAGGTCCATCCGGGTGCAGTGCCCGCAGTACTGCGGGCAGCTGGACAGCAACTCGGCCAGCACCTTCGTCGGATAACGGTGCGTCAGGCCCTCCACCGCCCACATCTGCGCCTCGTGCAGCGAGTCCCGCGCCGCCAGCGGGTGACTGGGCCACTCCGGATGCCGGTCCGAGCGCACCGGCAGCATGTAGCGGCGCACCGGATCCGCCAGGAACGCCGCCGTGAACGCCGCCGGCTCCAGCGGGGCGTCCACCGCCATGGTGTTCAGCATCTGCGGCGGCAGCAGCACCGACATGGTCGCGAACCACGCCCGGTCGGCGGCCAGTTCACGGTAGAACCGGTCGGTCAGCAGCGGCCCGAACACCCGCCGCAACTGCCGCTCGTTCTGCACGCAGTGCGCCCGCTGCCACTGCGCGTCCCGCCACTGCGCGGCCGTCACCTCCCGCCAGCCCGGCAGCCGCCGCCAGTCCGGCTCCGCCAGCTCCCGCCGCACGTACGCGTACGGCTGCGACACCTGGCGGACCATCAGGAACGCGCCGCGTCGCGCGGACCGGACCACAGCAGGCCGGCGTGCCGGGTGCGCAGCTCCCGCTTCAGCACCTTGCCGGTCGGCCCGAGCGGGAACTCCTCCGCCGTGCGCGCCACCTGCAGCGCCGCCAGCTCGGCCAGCCCCGCCTTCGCCAGCTGCGCGTTCGCCGCCGCCAGCAGCCCGTCCGCGGACGCCCCGTCCTGGAGCCGGACCACCGCGATCGGCCGCTGCCCGCCGTCCGGGTGCGGCACGCCCACCACCGAGCAGTCCTGCACCTGCTCGGCGCAGTCGGCGAGCAGCACCTCCTCCAGCGGCAGGCTGTACACCGGCCCGTCCGGCGTGTCGATCACGTCCACCGTCCGGTCCAGGTGGAAGAACCGCCCTTCGCCGTCCCGGTACGCCACGTCGCCGGTCAGCCAGTACCCGTCGCGCCGGAACGACCGGGTCAGGCGCTCGTCGTTCCAGTACCCGGGGGTGATCGACGGCGCGACGACGGCCAGCAGGCCGACCGTCCCGTCCGGCACCTCCGCGCCGTCCTCGTCCAGCACGGCGGCCCGCTCCACCACCTCCGTCGGCCGGCCCACGCACCGGTCGGCCCGCCCCGACTCCGGCGACGTCACCTGTCCGAACAGCGCCATGCCCATCTCGGACGACCCCAGCCCGTCCACGAACTGCGAACCGGGCAGCGCCGGCTGCCCGTCCCGCTCCTGCGGCAGCAGCCACGGGCGGATCAACCCCGCAGGCCGCTCGCCCAGCCCCACCAGCCGTCGGACGTGCCCGAAGTGCGCGCTGTCGCCCGTGTTGAACCACGAGTGCACCTTCGCCGCGCCCGCCACCGGCAGCTCACCGGTCGCCAACTCGACGAACGTGCGCGGGAACGACGCCACCATGGTCGGCCGGAACGCCTCCATCACCGGCTCCACCACCGCCCGCCGCCAGTCCGCCATCACCACCGTCGGCAGACCCAGCAGCGTCGCCGTCAGGAAGTAGCTCAGGCCCCCCGCATGGGTGTGCGGCATCAGCGACATCAACCGGTCGTACGGCTCCGCCGGGAACCGCACCATCCGCGGCTGCTTGCCCTCCCAGAACTGCCGGTGCGCCAGCATCGTCGACTTCGGCGTGCCGGTCGTCCCCGAGGAGTGGATCAGCGCCACCACGTCCCGCGCCGCGTGCCGGTACGGGTACCCCTGGGGCAGCGCCGCCGCAGCGGCGTCGAACGCCTGCACCTCGGCCGTCAACGACAGGAACCGCGGCCGCAGTTGCGGATCCTGCCGGTACGCCGAGGCCAGCCGGGTGGTGTCGTCCGCCACCACCCCCACCACGCCCACGTGGCTCAGGTAGCGGACCATCACGTCGTGCCGCATCGCATCGTTCACCAGCGCCGGCACCGCGCCCAGCGCGGTCAGCGCGAAGAAGTGCAGCAGCGGCTCCAGGCCCTCGGCGACCACCACGCCGACCGGCTCGCCGGGCCGCACCCCGTTCGCGTGGTACCAGGCCGCGTACCGGTCGCGCAGCGCGACCAGGTCCAGCAGGCTGTGCCCGCGCAGCACCACCCGGCCGCGGTGGTCGAGCCGGTGGCTGAACGCGAACGGCACCGCACGGTGCGGATTCGCCTCCACGGCCCGGTCGAGGAAGTTGCCCGCCCCCAGCGTCGGGTCGGACATGAACCGCTCCCGGACGGAAAGCGGCGCGATGGATGTCTGATCGCTCATGGCGGTCTCCGGTCTTCCGAAGCAGGACTCGATGCCCGGGCACGCCCTCGTGGAGCGTGCGCCGGACCGGGGGGACAGGCCCGACGAAGAGGAAGGTGGTGCAGGGGGAGCGGGTGTTCGGGCGGCGGGGGCCCTCAAGGGGCGCTATTCGCCGAGGAGTTCGGCGGCGGCGCGGCGGCCCGAGCGGACCGCGCCCTCCAGCAGCCCGAAGAACTCGGTGCTGGTCTCGGTGCCCGCGAAGTGCACCAGCCCGTGCGGCGCGGTCAGCGTCGGTCCGAGCGCCGACCAGTCGCCGGGCCCGAACAGCGCGGCGTAACAGCCCCTGCTCCACGGCTCGTTGACCCAGTCGGTGACGTGGAACGCGAGCGGCTCCGGCAGCATCGGGAACAGCCGGGCCGCCTGCGCGACCGCCGCCGCCCGCTGGGCGTCGGGCGGCAGAGCGGCGAAGGCGTGCGCCTCCGCGCCCGTGACGAACCCGGTCAGCACACCCGGCGACCCCTCCGGCGGGGTGTCGTCCACCGTGGACAGCAGCGGGCCGGCCGCGTTCACCGACCACCCCGACAGGCCGTGCGCCCGCCAGACCGGCTCCGGGAACACCAGGTGGACCTTGACCGCACAGCCGCGCGCCGTCCGGGACGCCGCCCGCGGCACCGGCAGCGCCGGCCGGAACCCGATCGCGTCCGCGAGCAGCGGCGGCACCGCCACCACCACCGCCTCCGCGCGGTAACTCCCCTCCGGCGTACGGACGGTGGCCTCCCGCACGGACTGGTCGACCGACAGCACCGGCTCGCCCGTGTGCAGCATCCCGCCCCGGTCCAGCAGCCGCCGGGTCAACCGCTCGCACAGCCGCTGCGCTCCGCCCGCCACCCGGTCCTGCTGCGCGCCGCCCGCGAAGGCGTTCAGGTAGCGCAGCCCGCCGCCCGACCGCAGGTAGAACGCCAGGTGGAGGACGGAGATCCGGGCCGGATCGGCGGCCATCATCTCGCCCAGGAACAGCGGGAAGAACAACCGGGCGTCCGGGTGCGACAGGTGCTGCTCCGCCCAGTCCGCGGCCGTCAGCGCGTCCCACCGCGCCGCGTCCGGCGACAGCCACGGCGCGTCCGGGCGGACGGCGGCCGTCAACTCCTCCAACTGCTCGAACAGGTCGCCCAGTGCGACCGCGCTCAGCGGCGGGAACCGCCCGTCCCGGGTCGCGGCGTCGCCGAGCCCGGTGTCCGGGGCGTCACCGGTGCCCGGGGCGAGGGCGAAGCGGCTGGCACCGAGCATGGTGGTCGGCGCGGTCTTCACGTCGCAGGCGGCGAGCAGGGCGTGGAGTTCGGTGTGCCGGTCGCCGAGGTAGGCGGCGCCCGCGTCGATCCACCGCCCCGGCGCGACCTCGATCCCCCGGACCCGGCCGCCGACCCGGTCCCGGGCCTCCAGGACCGTCACCCGCACGCCGCGGTCCGCCAGTTCGACCGCCGCGGTCAGCCCGGCCAGGCCCGCACCGACCACGATCACCGAGCCCGGGGCCGGGCGTTCGGCGGAGAGGGCCGCGGCGCTCACCGGGCGGCCGCCCGCGCGGCGTGGTCGGCGCGGGCGGCGACGATGCGGGCGGCGAGGCCGGCCGGGGTCGGGTCGGCGAGGAAGTCGTCGAAGGCCAGCTCGACGCCGTGCCCGCGGGCGACGGCGCTCAGCACCCGGGTCGCGATCAGCGAATCCCCGCCCAGCAGGAAGAAGTTGCCGTCGGCCGGCACCCGGTCGAGCTCCAGGATGCGGCCGAACAGCCCTGCCAGCTCCGTCAACAGCGCGGAGTCCTCGGGCGGCGCTGCGTCGGGGGTCGCGGCGGCGGGTGCGGTGACGGGCATGTCGAGGCTCATGGGGGGTCTCCTTCGACCGGTGCGGGGTGCGCGTGGTCCGGCGGTGCCAGCGGTGCGTGGTGCGCGGTGCTGTACGCGGGGAACGTTCGAGCTGCGGCGCGGTGGACGGGTGGCCGCCTTGCGGGTGCTGCTGGGGTGGCTTCTGCGAATCCGGCGGTCCGTCAGGTACGCGCCGCCGTGGGCGCCCGTACGGGCGGGGTCAGCGCGGGCCGGTGGCGCCGCCGCCGTACCGGCGGTGCGAGGCGGCGCGGTCGATCTTGCCGCCGGCGGTGCGGACCAGGTCGGGCACCACGGTGATCCGGCTCGGCACCAGGTGGCCGGGCAGCCGGTCCAGCAGGAAGTGCATCAACTCGGCGGCGAGCGCCGGATCGGGGCCGCCGGACCGGGGGACGACGTACGCGACCAGGGCGGCCCGGCCGGCCGAGGTGGCCGCGGTGACCGCGGCCGCGCCCACGGCCGGATGGGCGCCGAGTCCGGCCTCCACCTCCGCCGGGTCGACCCGGATGCCGCGGATCTTCACCTCGTGGTCCAGCCGCCCCAGCGGGCTGAGCAGTCCGTCCGGGCCCCGGGCCATCCGGTCGCCGGTGCGGAACCAGCGCCGCCCGTCGCGGAGCACGAACCGTTCGGCGGTGGCCGCCGGGAGCCCCCGGTAGCCGGAGGCGACGGCAGGTCCGCCGATCAGCAACTCGCCGTGCCTCGTCAGGAGTTCCCTGACGTGGGGGAGCGGGCGTCCGATCGGCGCCCGCCGGTCCGGATCCCAGTGCTCGTGCGGGAAGGGGGAGTTCGGCCCGAGCAGGTCCACCGCGTGGGTGATCAGGGTGGTCTCGGTGCACCCGTACGTGTTCAGCAGGCGGACCCGGGGGCTGCTGCCCAGCCGGCTCCAGTCGGCCAGCCGGGCCGGGCTCGCCGCCTCTCCGCCGATCACCACCAGCCGTACGCAGTCCGGAAGTCCGGCATCGGTCTCGTCCTCGGCGAGGTGCAGGACCAGCTCGTGCCAGAACGCGGTCGGCAGGTCGAGCACGGTGATGCCGCGCCGTTCGACCATCCGCAGCAGCCTGGGGAACGACGCCGAGTGCGCCTCCGGGTCGAACACCAGCCGGGCGCCCGAGGTGAGCGTCGGCAGGATCTCCTCGAAGCAGGTGTCCCAGTTCACCGACGCGAACTGCAACACCCGGTCCGCCGGGGTGAGTGCGAAGAGCTGTCGTAACGACCCGACCGAGGCGGAGATCGCCCGGTGCGGCGTCAGCACCGGCTTCGGCTGCCCCGTGGATCCCGAGGTGAACAGCAGGTACGCCGGATCGTCCGGACCGAGGAGTGGCGCGCCGGCCCCTCCGGTCGCGGTGGGGCCGGCCGCCTCCAGGTCGAGGTACGTCAGGTCGAGTCGGCCGGCCTGGGCGTGTGCTCCGCGGCCGACCAGGAGACGGCAGCCGGCTGCCGCCGCCATCCGTCGCTGCCGTTCCACCGGGAAGCCCGGATCGAGCGGGACGTAACTGCCGCCGGCCGTGAGGACGCCCAGCAGGGCCACCACGGTGTCCGGGTGGTGCCGGGCCGGTACGGCCACCGGCCCCGGCCGGTCGCCGAGTGCGGCGGCCAGCCGCCGGACCGATAACGCGAGTTGACGGTAGCTGAGAGTGTGCTCGGGGGACTCGATCGCGATTCGCTCGGGCCACCGGAGAACGGTTTCCGCGAACGCGTCCAACAGGTCGGAACCCGATCTGTTGACGCCGCCGTTCTTTGACATGCCCGCTCCAAGGTAAATGCCCAGAGGCGCCAGTCCGTGCTTCGGCGAACCGGGACTCTACAACCACCGATCCGCCCCCACAATGGTTGTCGAGGCGGTTTTCCCACGGGCGGGCGGCCGCCTTGTGAACTCCCGGCGAAGTCCCCGCAGTGACGGTCCGTCATTGCGGTCGCGGAGGTGAGGGCAGCCTTCCTGCGACGCCGCGCCGGCAGTGCCCGAGAAGGGCTGCGCTGGGTGACGGAACGGCGAGCAGGTGAACGGCGGGTGCCGGTCGGGGCTGCTCGCGCAGGGGGCCGGCCCGTTCCCTGTCCGACCGGAATTCCGGATCGGGTCGTCTTCCTCCGTGTCCGGACCGTCGATCCGCCGCCGGCCGCGCTTCGAAGCCGCCGGGAAATGGAGTGGCGAAGAAATACGACCGGTTGATCGGCCGTCAATTCCCGGGCTGCTCGCGGGCGGTACCGAAAGCCGTGGCGGCACGCGCGGGACAACGGAGCGTTACCGAACGAAGGTTCGGGCGGTTCGGGGCGGAGCCGAGGCGGGCGGCAGCGCCGTGCCGGGCCCTGTGGTGCGGCGCGGCCCGCGGCTCCCCGGGGCGGGGGCGTCCGCGATGAGCGGATCCGGCCCGGACGAAAGTGCGGCCAATTCGTCGGACCGATCAACTCCGCGCTGCCGCCGGCCGATTCGAGCCGGTCGGCCGGAATGGCCAGGTCGGGGCGGGGGAGATTCGGCCGAGTCCGAACGGCCTTGGGGCGGGCGGGGCGCAAGGCGAAGGCCCCCGCCGCCTCGATGGCGGCAGGGGCCCGAACTCGGCTTTCGGAAGGACGGGTTCAGATCTCGCCGAACACGCCGCCGGCGGCGGCGGTCGCGAACGCCGCCCACGCCTCGTTCGAGAAGCGGAGCTGCGGACCGCTCGGGTCCTTGGAGTCCCGGACGGCCGTGGTCGCGGAAGTCGGAGCCGCGATCTCGACGCACGCGCCGTTCCCGCCGCTGTGGCTGGACTTGCGCCAGGTCAGCTCGACGTCCGTGGTGTTGCTCATGGTGGTAGCTCCTCCAACTGTGGCCCTGGGCATGGCGATCGACCGATCCGGAGGGACCGGTGTCGATCTGGGGAGATCATAGGTACATGAGCATGACCAGACGATGCCCGAAGCGCGCGTCGGTCGCTCGGAAGCGTGAGCCTCGCCGTAACCGCCCTCCGCGCCGGCCGAAGGTGCGAGGATGCTGTGGGGTCCACCCAGGCGCGAAGTGGAGCGTCAACTGCCTTGCCCGACAACGCGGGTGGAGACGCCGGGGAGCGGCGGACGGGCTCTGCCCCACCAGGGCCCGTCCGCCGGCCTGCCGCCTTCGTGGCTACCCCGCGTGAACGCGGCAGTTCCTGCGGCCGGAGCCGCCCCACAGCGAGGCCGGCCGCAGGAGTGCGGGTGGACGGTCAGCCGATGGCGATGTCGTCGAGCAGGAAGATCGTCGACAGGTAGGCGTCCTCCAGGCCGGCGAACTCCAGCTTCACCGTCCGGCCCTTGTAGGCGCTCAGGTCCACGGTCTTCTGGACGTACCCGGCGCCGGCGTCGGCGTTGGAGTAGGTGGCCAGGGTGGTGCCGTTGACGTTGACCTTGAGGGTGTCGTAGGCGGTGGAGCCGGACTCCTGGGTGGTGACCTTCAGCCAGAAGGTGAGCTTGGGGCTGCCGGAGGCGGGAACGGCGATGTTCGACTGGGAGAGGGACTCGGCGGCGGAGGTGCCGTAGCCCATCATCCAGGCGTACCAGGAACCGCTGTGCGGGGCCTGCAGGGTGGAGTTGCTGATGTCGTTGTCGCTCTGGGTCCAGCCGGCCGTGCCCTGCTCGAAGTTCCCGTTGGTCAGCGCGTTCCCGGTCGGGGTCGACGAGGACGAGGGCGAGGGCGAGGGGCTGGAGGAGGTGGAGGCGGTCGGCGTCGGGGTCGGGCTGCTCGTGCCGGGGTCGGGCAGGGCGGTGCCGACGCTGACGGCGGCCCACGCCTTGGAGACGAGGTACCGCTCCTGGGAGTTGGCGCCGTACAGGTCGGCGGCGGCCTGCAGGGTGGCGGTGCGGGCGGAGGAGTAGGTGGTGGTGGAGGTCATGTAGGTGGTCAGGGCGCGGTACCAGACGGCGGCGGCCTTGTCCCGGCCGATACCGGTGAAGGTGTCGTTGTTGCAGGTGGTGCCGTTGTGCGAGCGCCCGCCGATGGTCTTGGCGCCGGTGCCCTCGGCCGCCAGGTAGAAGAAGTGGTTGCCGATGCCGGAGGAGTAGTGCACGTCCACCGACCCGGCACCGGAGGTCCAGCAGGACAGCGAGTTGCCGTCGGCGGCCGGGTTGTCCATCCGGCGCATGTAGCCGCCCGACATGTTGAGCTTCTCGCCTATGTAGTAGTCGCCGGGGTCGCCGGCGTTGTTGGCGTAGAACTCGACCATGGTGCCGAAGATGTCGGAGGTGGCCTCGTTGAGGCCGCCGGACTCGCCGGAGTAGTTCAGGTTGGCGGTGGCGGCGGTGACGCCGTGGCTCATCTCGTGGCCGGCCACGTCGAGCGCGGTGACGGGGGTGTTGCCGTTCTGCGAGGAGCCGTCGCCGAACGACATGCAGAAGCACGAGTCGTCGTAGAACGCGTTCAGCAGCTGGTTGTCGACGTGCACGTACGCGGGGGCGCCGCGGCCGTCGTTGCGGATGCCGGAGCGGTTGAAGGCGTCCTTGTAGAAGTCCCAGGTCTTCGCCAGGCCGTAGGAGGCGTCCACCGCCGCACTCTCGCGGCTCGAAGTCGAGCCGGTGCCCCAGGAGTTCGTGGACTTGCTGAAGGTGCGGGCGTTCTGCTTCGGGTTGGACTGCGGGCTGTTGTACGAGTCGTAGACGATGGTGCCGCCGTGTGCGGCGTCGGTGAGGGTGTAGCCGCCGGTGGTCTGGGTGGTCTCGATGGAGACCTGGCCGGAGGTGACGCCGTTGCCGGTGCCCGTGACGCCCTGGTGCAGCTCGTACTGGTCCAGCGGCGCACCGCTGGCGGCGTCGACGATCACCGCCTCCTTCGAGGCGGGGCCGGTCTCGCCGTCGCCGGTGACGGTCGAGCGGTAGGCGAGGACCGGGACCTTGCCGACCGCGTACACCACCAGGGTGCTGCTGTCCGCGCTGTCGGTCTTCGCGTTCCTGACGTGCTTGGCGTGCCTGACGGCCGCCGCCGAGGCGTCCGCCGCGGTCAGCTTCGGCGTGGTGCCGACCGGCCTGATCGCGCCCTGGTGGGCCTGGTCGGAGCCGGTGGCCCTGCCGTTCCTGTCGTAGTGGACGACCAGGTCGCCGCCCACGACGGGCAGGCCGCGGTAGGTGCGGTCGTAGCGCACGTGCCGGGCGCCGTCGGTGTCGACCAGCACGTCCTTGGCCGTCAGGCGCTCGTCCGCACCGAAGCCGAGCGACTTCGCCACGTCGGCGGCCTCCCGGTCGGCGGTGCGCAGCGCCTCGCTGCGCGCGTCGGCCGTCATCGCCCGGAACCCGGCGCCGGGTCGGGCGGCGGAGCCGGTGGCGGCCGCGGTCGACTGGGTGGCCACCGCGGTCACGGCGCCCAGGGTGAGGGCCGCCGCGACAGCGGCCGCCAGAGCGTTCTTGCGGGACATCACTTTCCTCCCGCCGAGCTGGGGTTGAGGGGGGAAGCGGCCGCAGGACGTCAGAGGGGTGGGGGCGTCCGGCGACCGGGAAGCAGCTCGACTGTGGCGATGACGTTAGGGAAGCCGGGGAACCGCGGGCATCAGGGCAAACCCTTGTCCTGGCGCAGGACGGCCCCGAGGACGCACCATGGCCCGGTGCAAGACTCTGCGAGATGGTTCACCGGGCTCCGGGAGACGGACGGCGCCGTGCTGCCGGTGGTCCCGGAGGCGGCCCGCGGTACCCGCCGGGTGGTGCTGTTCGGGCCGCCCGGAATCGGCAAGACCACCGCCGCCGCCCTGCTGGCACGGCAACTCGGCCTGCCCGTACGCCGCCTGGCGCCGGCCCCGCAGGACGCCGGGATCCCGTACACCGGGCTGCTCGAACTCGCCCTGGCCCTCCAACCGCTGCCCGCCGCAGGAGAACTCGCGGACGCCCTGGACGAGGCCGCCGGCGCGCCGGGCACCCCGCAGGGCGCCGGGGACGCCCTGCGACTGCGCCGGCTGACCGCCGCCGCGCTGCGGGACGCACCGCCCCTGACCCTGGTGGTGGACAACGCCCAGTGGCTCGACCCGGCCAGCGCGGCCGTCCTCGGCTGGGCCCTGCGGCTGGCGCCGGCCCTGCCCGTCATCGCGGCCGAACGCGCCCGGCACCCGGAAGCGGGGGCCCACTGGTGCGGGGAGGACGCGTGCGCGGTGCGCGTCCCGCCCCTGACGGGGCCCCAGGTCGCGGCCCTGCTGTCGCCGTACCGCCTGGCGCCCCGCGAGCTGGAGCGGATCCACCGGCGCAGCGGCGGGAACCCGGCGCTGGCGCTGGCGCTCGCCGACGCGGGGCCGGCCGCGGGCCGGCCCGGCGAGGACGAGGCCGCCCTCCCGCCGCCGGCCCGCCGGCTGGTCGGCGAGTGGCTGGACGAGGTGTCCGCCGAGGTGCGGGAGTTGCTGACCCTCGCCGCCCTCGACGACCGCCCCGACCTGGCGCTGCTGAGCCGACTCGCCGGCCCGTCGGTGGAGCACCTGCTGGCCGAGGCCGAGGCCGCCGGGCTGCTCGACCCGGGGCAACCCGACGGCCGGGTGCGGTTCACCGCCTCCGCGATCGGCGCGGAACTCGCGGCCCGGCTCCCCGACACCACGCGCCGGCCCCTGCACGCGCGCCTCGCCGCCGCCGGCCACGACGCCGTCCGCCGCGACCGGCACACCGTGCTGGCCGCCGATCCCGCCGACCCGGCCACCGCCGGGCACCTGGCGAGCACCGCCGCCCGCGCCGCCGGCCGGGCCCGGCTCCGCGGCGAACACCCGCTGGCCGCCGAGCTCTCGCTGCTCGCCGCCGAACGCACCCCGCGCGAGGACGCCGCACTGCTCACCGAGCGGGCCCTGGCCGCCGTGCGCGACGCCGCGCGCTGCGGCGACCTCCCCCGCAGCCGGGCCGCTGCCCGCCTCGTCCTCGGCCACGACAGCAGCCCGGCGCCACGCGTCGAGGCCCTGCTCGCCCTCATCGACGCCAGCGGACAACACCTGCACAGCGTGGACGAACTGTTCGCCGACGCCGCCCACGAAGCAGCCGGGCGACCCGACCTGACGGCGCGGATCCTCGTCCGGCAGGCGATCTGGGCGAACGTCAACGACGGCGACCCGCAGCGGGCGTGCGCCCTGGCCGCCCGGGCCGCCGACCTCGCCCGCAGCGCCGGGGACGCCGTCGGCGCCGCCATGGCCCTGACCATGCAGGCCCGCGTCCAACGCATCCTCGGCCGGCCCGAGGCCGAGGACACGCTCGGGCGCGCCCTGTCGCTGCCGCGCAGCCCGCACACCCCGGTCAACGCCACCGCCGAACACCTGGCCGCCCGGCACGCCCTCTTCGACGACCGCCTGGACGAGGCGCGGACCGCGCTGCTGCCCCTGCTCGTCGAAGCCGAGCGGACGGGCGACGCCGAGGGAACCGTGGACGTGCTCCGCAGCCTCGCCGAGGTGGAGATCCGCGCCGGACGGTGCACCCTGGCACTCGACTACGCCCGGCGCGCCCGGGAGCTGACCGACCGGGCCGCCATGCCGCCCGGGCCGGTCTGCTACACCTCCGCCCTCGTCGAGGGCGCCGCCGCGGACACCGACTCCGCCCTCGCCCACGCCCGCCGCGGAGCCGACGCCTCCCGGCAGGACGGCAACCGGGTCTTCCTGTCCCGCAACCTGTGCGCCCTCGGCCACCTCCTCCTGGTCACCGGCCGCCCGAAGGAAGCCCTGGAAGCGCTGGAGGAGGTCCGCGCCCTGGAAGAACTGCAGCAGGTCCGCGACCCGTCCGTCCTGCGCTGGCACGCGGACCTGGCCGAAGCCCTCGTCGCCGTGGGCCGCCTCGACGAGGCCGACGAGCTGTTGGCCGGGACCTGCCGCGCCGCCGCCGACCTCGGCCGGAGCTCCGTGCTGCCCGCGCTCGAACGTTCCCGCGCCCTCCTCGACGCCGCGCGCGGCGACCACGACGCGGCCGCCCGCCGCCTCACCGACGCGGCAGCCCGCCTGCACCGGCTCCCGATCGAACGCGGACGGACCCTGCTGGCACTCAGTCAGACCGAACGGCGCGGACGCCGCCGGGCCAGCGCCCGCGCCGCGGCCCGGAACGCCGCCGACCTCTTCACCGCCCACCGGGCGCACCCCTGGGCCGACGCCGCCGCCCGCACCCTCCAGCGGCTGGAGCACACCCCCGCGGACGGCGGCACCCGGTCCCGCCTCACCGGTGCCGAGCAGCGCTGCGCCGAGCTCGCCGCCGCCGGGGCGAGCAACCGCGACATCGCCGCCACCCTGAACGTCAGCGTGAAGACGGTCGAGGCCACCCTCACCCGGATCTACCGGAAGCTCGGCCTGCACTCCCGCGTCCAACTCGCGCGAGCCGTCGCCCCGGCCGCGGAGGACGCCGATTCCTGAGGGCCCGTCAGTTCGGGGCGCCCGTCCGCGGGGAACGACGGAGGGCATGACGATCCCTCACCGCTCGACCGGCACCGGCGACCACCACGTCCTGGTCCTGCACGACTGGTTCGGCACCAGCGCGGGCTGGGGCCCGTTCCTCGACTACCTCGACGGCGACGCCTTCAGCTACGCGTTCCTGGACTACCGCGGCTACGGGCAGCGCAAGGACGTCCGGGGCGCGTACACGCTCGCCGAGATCGCCGCCGACGCGCTTGCCCTGGCCGACCAACTCGGCTGGGAGCGCTTCTCGCTGGTCGGGCACTCGATGGGCGGGAAGGCGGCCCAGCAGGTCCTGGCCGAGGCGCCGCTGCGGGTGCGCAAGCTGGTCGGGCTGGCGCCCGTGCCGGCCGGGGCGTATCCGCTGGACGAGGCCGGGGAGGCGCTGTTCCACGGGGCCGCCGAGGACCGGGAGAAGCGCTTCGCGATCCTCGACCTGGTCACCGGCCGGCGGGCGGGCCGGGTCTGGCTGGACCGCATGGTCGAGCAGTCGCTCCGGGAGTCCGACCCCGAGGCCTTCGGCGGCTACCTGCGCGACTGGGCGACGGCCGACCTGGAGCGGCGGGTCAGCGGCAACCCGGTGCCGGTCAAGGTGATCGTCGGCGAGCACGACCTCGCCCTCACCGCCGACGTGATGCGGGGCACCTTCCTCACCCACTACCCCAACGCCGAACTGGAGGAACTGGCCGGCAGCGGCCACTACCCGATGTACGAGACCCCGGTGGCCCTCGCGGCGTCCCTGGAGGGCTTCCTGCACAACTGACGCCACCGCCGCGGGCCGTCCGCCCCGGGTGGCGGGCGGCCCGGAGCGGCGGTCGGTCGGTCCGTAGGATCCGGTGGATGAACCGCACCACCCTGTCCATCGACGCCGCCGTGGTCCTCTCGACCGCCGCCGGGCTGTGGTTCGGGCCGCGCGCGCTGAGACGGGGTGCGCCGGAGCGGCGCGGCCGGACGGTGCGGCCCGCGGTGGGCCTGGCAGTGGTGGTCGCGGCCGTCTACGTCAACCAACTGCTGTGCGCGGCCTACGTGGTGAGGGTGCACGGCGGCGACGCGTCGTTCGTGGCGCGGTACCTGCCGCCCGGGTGGTTCGACCAGCCGGTGGGGAGTCCGGTGGTGCGGGCGCTGGCCGAACGGATGCCGGCACCCCGGCTGTTCGGGCCGAGCGTGCTGCGCGTACAGGCGTTCCTGGAGCTGCCGTTCGTGCTGTTCGCGTACGGGACGGTGCTGCGGCGGCTCAGCCCGGCGCTGTACCGGGCGGTGTTCGGGTCCGGTCCGCCGGTATGGGCGGCGGCGCTCTCGTACACGGCGGTGTTCGGCGTGGTGGAGTGGGCGCTGCGCAACCCGTGGACCGTCCAGGACGTGCTGATCCGTGCCGGCTCCGCGGCCGTCACCGCGCCGCTCGTCCTCGCGCTCGCCCGCCGCGACCGGGGGCCCGAGCACCGGCCCGGGCCGGTCGGGCTGCTGCACTTCGCCGTCTCGCTGTGGGCGCTCGGCGGGCTGGTGATGGTGGTCTACGACACCGCCCTGCTGTACAACTCGGCGCATCTGCGCACCCGTTGGCCCGAGCTGGTGGGGTGGGTCGCGGTGCTGGCGGTCACCGGGAGCCGACGGCCCGCCGACCCGGGGACGGTCGGCCCGAGCACGGCCGCGCTCACCGTGGTGCTGCGGCGCGGGCTGGTGCTGTTCCTGGTGCCGGCCCTGGCGGTGCGGTACGGCCTCGGCTTCGCCGATCCGCGGGTGGCGGCGGCGGCCGGACTGCTCGCGGCCGCTGCCGCCCTGGGGGACCGTCAGGTCCGTTCCGCGTCGGTGCCGTTGGCCGTCGCCGCGACGGCCGGCCTGGTCGCCGGGTACGGCGCGCTGCACGCCGTCACGGACACGTACCCGGAGAGCGGCCTGCTCCGGGCGGCGGCGGCGCTGCTGGCGACGGCGGCCGTGGTCTGCGCCGTCGCCGACCGCCGGTCCGGCCGGTCGGCTCCCGCCCTCCGTGCAGCGGTTCAGCCGGGGTCCGGGTCGCTGTCCTCGTCGAAGTCGCCCAGGTGGAGGGGCGCCGGGCCGGGGCCGGTGCGGAGGAGGGCGGCGAGGTGGTGGGCCAGGCGGCGCGGGCGGACGGTGCGGTCGGTGGCGGCCAACTCCTCGACGCTCCACCAGTGGTGGCCGTAGCGGGCCTCCTCGGTGGCGACCCGGACCGCCGCCGCCTCGGCGGCGGTGAGCCGCAGCAGGCGGTACTCCTCGGTCTGGTCGAAGCGGCGGCCGTCGACGCTGAACCGGGTGCGGCGGGTCCAGGCGAGCGGGCCCAGCCGGTCGGCGGGCACGGTGAGCGAGGTCTCCTCGCGAACCTCCCGGACGGCCGCGGCGAGTGCGTCCTCGCCGTCCTCGATCCCGCCGCCGACGGTGAACCACCAGCGGGCGCCGTCCCGGCGCGGGTCGCGGCCGCAGAGCAGCAGCAGGCGGTCGCGGTCGTCGAGCAGCAGGACGCGGGAGGTGCGGCGGAGGTGCAGGGCCATGGCGGCGGGCGGGCTCAGGCGGGCAGCCGGACGCCGAACCACTGCTCGGCGCCGAACTCCCGGAAGCGGTCGACCTCGGTGAACCCCAGCCTGGTCGCCAGGCGCAGGGCCGCGCCGTTGGCGATCTGGGTGCAGAGGACGACGGGCTCGCCGGGGAGGGCTTCGGCGGCCCAGCCGAGGGCGGCGGTGCAGGCCTCGGTGGCGTACCCGTGGCCCCAGGCCGGCGGTGCGAACAGGTAGCTGAGCTCGGGTTCCTGGGCCTCGGGGTGGAGGTGGCCGGGCCGGGTCGAGGGGCGGCGGTCCAGGGTGACCATGCCGATCATCGCGCCGTCGAGGTCGACCACGAACAGGCCGGGCCGGCGCCGGGGCGTCTCGGGCACGGTCCGTTCGAACTCCTCGCGCGGGCGGGCCCCGCCGAGGAAGGCGCAGACCTCCGGCGAGGTGAACAGCCCGATGATCGCCGCCCGGTCCCGCGCCTCGGGCTCCCGCAGGACGAGGCGCTCGGTGCGGATCGGGGCGGGCGGCCAGGCGACGGGTCCGAGATCGGTCATGTCGGGAACCTACCGCAGCCGGTGCGGCCGGTCGGTGGGAGGACCGCCCGGGCGTTGACGGACCGTCAGGAGGCGAAGAGCTCGTCGAGGTGGTGGGTGAGGATCGCGAGGGCCGCCTCGCCGTCGCGCTGGCCGCCCAGGACGCTCTGGCCGAGGCCGTTGACCAGCGCGGCGAGGCCGGCGGCGGTGATCCCGGCGTCGCGGGCGGGGGAGAGGGAGCCGTCCCGCTGGGCGGCGCGCAGCTGCTCGGCGAGGAAGGACTCCAGCAGGTCGGCCTGGCCGGTGCCGTGTTTCTCCAGCGCCTCGGGGTCGTTGAGCACCAGGGCGTAGTACGCGGTGTAGGTGCGGGCGATGCGCCGGCTCTCGGCGTCGGTGGGCAGGATGCACGCCAGGACGGCGGTGACCAGGGCGCGCGGGGTGGGCGGGCTGCCGGCGGCGGCGATCCAGCGGGCCATCCGGCCCTGGAGCTGGGCGCCGAGGCGGGCCAGGGCGTCCAGCAGCAGGCCCTCCTTGGTCTCGAAGTAGTACTGGACCAGCCGCAGCGAGACGCCGGCCTCGGCGGCGACGGCGCGCATGCTGGCGGACTGCAGCCCCTGGGTGTCGGCGATCCGGAGCAGCGCCTCGGCGATCTGCCGCCGGCGCTCCTCGTGCTCGACCTTCGCGTTCATTGATCCGGCCTCCCTGGTACACCCGTATCATGCCGTGATACAGATGTACCATGCGAATCAGCGAGTTCAGGAACGCCCGGTCCGCCACCCGCTTCCGTGCCGCCTACGACCACGCCCTGGCCGCGCTGCTGCCCGGCCCGCGCACCGCCGTCGACGTCTCCACCGCCCACGGCACCACCCGCGTCCACCGCGCCGGCCCCGGGGCCGGACGGCCGATCGTGCTGCTCCCCGGCTCCGGCGGCAACGGCCTGATGTGGCACCACCAGCTGCCCGAACTGGCCGCCCGCCACCCGGTGTTCGCCGTCGACCCGATCGGCGAACCCGGCGCCAGCGTGCAGCGCGCACCGATCGCCGACGGCGCGGACGCGGCCCGCTGGCTGGAGGACGTGCTCACCGGACTCGACCTGACGGACGTTCACCTGGTGGGCTGCTCGTACGGCGGCTGGGTCGCCCTGCAGCACCGCCTGCACCACCCGGGGCGGGTCGGCGCGCTGACCCTGCTCGACCCGGCCGGGTTCAACGGCTTCGGGTTCCGCTTCTACGCCTGGCTGATCGCCGGCGGCCTGGCCGCGAGCGCACCCCGGGCCCTGCGCCCCCGGCTGGCCCGGGCGGTCGGCAACGGCGCGGTGCTGGAGGACGAGTTGATGAAGCTCACCCGTGCGGCCGTGGGCTTCCGCCGCGCCCTGCCCGTCCCGCCGGTGCTCGGCGACGAGGAACTGCGGCGGATCGACCTGCCCGCCCTGTTCCTGCTCGGCGCGCGCAGCGCCCTGCACGACTCCGCCGAGGTCGCCGCCCGGATCGCCCGCGTGCTGCCCGCCACCGCCCGGGTGGAGGTCGTCCCCGGCGCCGGGCACGCGCTGCCGATGGACGCGCCCGCGCTGGTCGCCCGGCGGATCCTGGCCCGGACGGCGGCCTGACGGCGCGTCACCCGGCTACGGGGTGCGGACGATCTGCACCAGGTTGCCGCAGGTGTCGTCGAACACCGCCGTGGTCACCGGCCCCGTCCGGGTCGGCTCCTGGGTGAACTCCACCCCGAGGGCGCGCAGCCGCTCGTACTCCGCCTGCACGTCGTCCACCGCGAACGAGACCGCCGGAATGCCGTCCGCCACCAGCGCCGCCTTGTACGGCGGAACGGCGGGGTGGCCCGAGGGCTCCAGCAGGAGTTCGGTGCCCTCCGGCTGCTCCGCGGAGACCACCGTCAGCCAGCGGGCGCCGCCGCCCAGCGGCACGTCGTGCTTCTTCACGAACCCCAGCACGCCGGTGTAGAAGCGCAGCGCCTTCTCCTGGTCCTCGACGAACACCGAGGTGATGTAGATCCGCATCCCGCCGCCCTCCGCGCCTGGCCGTCCGCTCCGACCCTACGGCCCGGCGGCGTCCCGGCCGGCGGCGGCACGCCGGGGCGGCCGGTCAGCCGGGGAGGCGGGCGGCGACGGCGTCGAGGAGGAGGTCGAGGGCGAGCGGGTAGGCGCTGCGGCGCATGTCGGCGGCGAGCAGGTCGGTGGTGGCGGCGATGTGGGGATGGGTGGCGGGGTCGACGGTGCGGTAGGCGGTGTCCCAGACGGCGAGGTCGGCGCGCCGGGCGGGGGCGGGCAGGGCGAGGGCCGCGGAGTCCAGGACGGCGAACCCGAGGGCCTGGTCGATGAACGCGTGGTAGAGGCCCACGGCGTCCGGGTCGGGGAAGCCGGCGTCGCGGAGGATGCCGAGCATGGTCTCGATGGCGCGGATCTCGTTCGCGCGGCCGGTGGTGCGGTAGGCGGCCAGGACGGCGGCCTGCGGGTGGGCGAGCGAGTGGGCGTGGATGCGCAGCCCGACCTCGCGCAGGTCCGCCCGCCAGTCGCCGGTCGGCCGCCAGCCGTGCAGCCCGAGGCCGATCAGCTCGTCGGCGACGGCGAGCAGCAGGTCGTCCGTGCTGTGGAAGTAGCGGTAGATCGCGCTCGGGTCCGCGCCGAGCGCCGCCCCGAGGCGGCGGACGGTGAACGCCTGCGCGCCGTGCTGGCCGACCAGGCGCAGCGCGGTGTCGACGATGACGCGCTCGGAGAGCACGGTGCCCTGCTTGGTGGGGCGCCGGCGGCGGCGCTCGGTCTCGGGGACCACTCGGTCGGTCATGGTCGCCGAGCTTACGACAACGGCATTGACGTGTGAAGCGGGGCGCGGGTTTCATGGCGTGCCACCGGCGCTCCCGCCGGTACCCCCACCCCGGCGTGCCGCACGCTCCGCGGCCCGTCGCCCCGCCGCGCCCCCCGGGCCGGCCCTCCCCGACTCGCGCCCGCCGCACGGGCGTTCCCCCACGACTGAATCGGTGGTGATCCCTTGGCAGCGACGGTCGAGGACGGCGGCCCCGTCCCGAAGAGCGGCCCGGCGCCGGACGCGATGCGCAGATCGGTCGGTGTCGGCGCGGTGGTGGTGATCGCCGCGTCCTCCACGGCCGCCACCACCTCGATCGGCATCGGCCTGGGCCTGATGGCCGGCGTCGTCGGCCTGCACCTGCCGGCCATCATGCTGCTGGCGTTCCTGCCGGTGCTCGGCATCGCCTGCGGCTACGGCCGGCTCAACCGGGTCGAGCCGGACGCGGGCAGCTCCTACCGCTGGGTCGGGCGGGTGCTCAGCCCGTGGCTGGGCTTCCTGACCGGCTGGGTCAACATCCTCACCACCATCGTCTTCATGGCGTACACGACGACGGTGACCGGCTCGGCGCTCGTCCAACTCGCCGCGAAGGCCGGGCTGCACGCGCTGCCCGGCGTGGAGCTGGACCCGGACTCCAGCGTCCAGTGCACACTGATCGGCATGGTGGTGCTGCTGGCCGCGACGGTGGTCGCGGTGCGCGGGCTCGACCTGGCGGCCGCTCTGCAGAAGTACCTGCTGATCTTCGAGTACGCGGTGCTGGTCGCGTTCTGCGGGTACGGGCTGATCGCCGGCGACCAGCCGTTCAGCCTGTCCTGGTACGACCCGTTCGAGATCCCGTCGCTGAGCGCCCTCGCCCAGGGCATGGTGCTCGCGGTGTTCTGCTACTGGGGCTTCGAGTCGGTGTTCAGCGTCGGCGAGGAGGTGCACGACCCCAAGGACGCCACCCGCGGCGGACTGTGGTCGCTGGTGCTGATGCTCGGACTCTTCCTGTTCGCCGGAACCGCCTTCCAACGGGTGCTCCCGCTCGACGAGTTGGCCGACAACGGGGCGACCGGCCTGGCCTACTTCGCCGAACGGCTGGCCCACCAGCCGCTGGCCGCACTGCCCCTGGTGGCGCTCACCTGCTCGGCGGCGGCCTCGCTGCAGGCCGCCGTCATCCCCACCGCGCGCGGCGCGCTCGCGATGGGCCGCGACGGCACCCTCGGCCGGGCATGGACGCGACTGCACCCGCGCCACCGCACCCCGTCCACGGCCACCTGGCTGATCACCGGCATCGCGCTGGCGCTGGCGACGCTGTCGCTGGTCATCCCGACCGTCACCCAGCTGATCTCGGCGACCGTCAACGCGATCGGCATCGTCGTCGCGCTGTACTACGCGCTGGTGGCGATCGCCTCCGCGGTGCGCTTCCGGCACCTGCTGCGCGAGGACCTCGCCGAGGCGCTGAAGGCGGTGGTCGCCCCGCTGCTCGGCGGGACGGTGCTGCTGCTGGTCGGCGGCTACCTCGCCTGGACCTTCTACGACTCCGCCGACCACTTCGAACTCGCGGCGGACAACGGCTGGTTCGAACTCTCGGTGCCGCTCCTGATGATCGGCTCCGGCGTGCTGGCCGCCGCCTGGTCGCGCTGGGGCCGCCGCTCGCCGTACTTCACCTCCGGCGCACCCGCCGCCGAGGCGGACCCGGCGTGACCCCACCCCACCTGCACCCCGACGAAGGAGCACCGCAGATGACCCGCGCCGACCTGGTCTTCACCGGAGGGCCGATCCACACCGGCGACGCCGCCCGCACCCGGGCCACCGCCCTGGCGGTCACCGGCGAGCGGATCACCGCCGTCGGCCACGACGAGGTCCGGGAGCTGATCGGACCCGGCACCGAAGTCGTCGACCTGCACGGCAAGTTGCTGATCGCCGGCTTCCAGGACGCGCACATCCACGCGGTGTACGGCGGCCTGGAGATGGCCGCCTGCGACCTCACCGGCACCGTCGGCGTGGACGACTACCTGCGGCTGATCGGCGAGTACGCCGCCGCCCACCCGGAACGGGAGTGGATCACCGGCGGCGGCTGGTCGATGGAGAGCTTCGAGGGCGGCCTGCCCACCCGCCAGCTGCTCGACCGGGTGGTCCCCGACCGCCCGGTGCTGCTGGCCAACCGCGACCACCACGGCGCCTGGGCCAACACCCGCGCCCTGGAGGCCGCCGGGCTCACCCGGCACACCCCCGACCCGGCCGACGGGCGGATCGAACGCGAACCCGACGGCACCCCCAGCGGCATGCTCCAGGAGGGCGCCTGCGGCCTGGTCGGCAAGCACGCCCCGCAGGCCACCGCCGCCGACCGGCTGGCCGCCCTGCTCCGCGCCCAGCGGATGCTGCACTCGCTCGGCATCACCGCCTGGCAGGACGCCCTGCTCGGCGAGTTCGGCGGCAACCCCGACCCGTCCGACGCCTACCTGACGGCCGCCCAGGACGGCACGCTGACCGCCCGGGTGGTCGGAGCGCTCTGGTGGGACCGCGAGCGGGGCGCCGAGCAGATCCCCGAACTCGTCGGCCGGCGCGAGAGGCTGAGCCACGGACGCTTCCGGGCCGGCGCGGTGAAGATCATGCAGGACGGCATCGCGGAGAACTTCACCGCCGCCCTCAGCAGCCCCTACCTGGACGGCTGCGGCTGCGCCACCGGCAACTCCGGCCTGAGCTTCGTCGACCCGCTCGCGCTGCGCGCGCACGTCACCGCCCTGGACGCGCTCGACTTCCAGGTGCACTTCCACGCGCTCGGCGACCGCGCCGTCCGGGAGGCGCTGGACGCCGTCGAGGCGGCGATCGCCGCGAACGGGCGGCGCGGGAACCGGCACCACCTCGCCCACCTGCAACTCGTCCACCCCGACGACGTGCCGCGGTTCGCCGCGCTCGGCGCGACCGCCAACATCCAGCCGCTGTGGGCCGCCCACGAACCGCAGATGGACGAGCTCACCATCCCCTTCCTCGGGCCCGAACGCGCCGCCTGGCAGTACCCGTTCGGCGACCTGCTGCGCAGCGGCGCCACCCTCGCCGCCGGCAGCGACTGGCCGGTCTCCAGCGCCGTCCCGATCGACGGCCTGCACGTCGCCGTCAACCGCCGCGAACCCGGCGCCGACCCCGGCACGCCGGTCTTCCTGCCCGGGCAGCGCCTCGACCTGGCCACCGCGCTGGCCGCCTACACCGCGGGCACCGCCCACCTCAACCGCCTCGACGACACCGGCGTCCTGCGCCCCGGCCACCTCGCCGACCTGGTCGTGCTCGACCGCGACCCGTTCGCCGCCCCGGCCGAGCAGATCGCCGACACCCGCGTCCTGCGCACCTACGTCGGCGGACGCGCGGTCTTCACCGCCGCCTGACCCGGACACCGTGTCAGGCCCGGGAGGGGAGGCCTGACACGGTGCCCGTCACCGGGTCCGGGACGCCCCGCACAGCGTCCCGGCACCACCGCCCACGACCACGGAAGCAGGACAGGCCCATGACCACCGTCAACGGCGGCGTCTCCTTCTGGTACGCGGCGACCGGACTGCCCCGACGCCGGGCGCCGCTGGCCGGGAACGCGCAGGCCGACGTCTGCGTGGTCGGCGGCGGCTACACCGGCCTGTGGACGGCGTACTACCTGAAGCAGGCCGCACCCGAGCTCGACGTGGTGCTCCTGGAACGCGAGTTCTGCGGGTACGGGGCGTCCGGGCGCAACGGCGGATGGCTGTACAACGGCATCGCCGGCCGCGGCCGGTACGCCCGGCTGCACGGCGAGGACGCGGCGCGGCGGCTCCAACTCGCCATGAACGACACGGTGGCGGAGACCCTCCGGGCCGCCGCCGCGGAGGGCATCGACTGCGACGCGCACCGCGGCGGGGTGCTGGAGATCGCCACCACGCCCGCCCAACTCGCCCGGCTGAAGGACCGGTTCGCCCACGAGCAGGCCTTCGGCGCCGACCCGGTGCAGCTGCTGGACGCCGGTCGGGCCGCCGAACGGCTGTACGTGCCGGGGACGTTGGGCGCGACCTGGTCGCCGCACGGGGCGCGGGTGCACCCCGCGAAGCTGGTCCTCGGCCTGGCCCGGGCCGCCGAGCGGCTGGGCGTCCGGATCCACGAGTCGACTCCGGTCCGCGAGATCGCCCCCGGTCGGGCCGTCACCGCGCACGGCACCGTCACCGCCCGCACCGTGCTGCGCTGCACCGAGGGATTCACCGCCGGCGTCCCCGGCCAGAAGCGCAGTTGGCTGCCGATGAACTCCTCGATGATCGCCACCGAGCCGCTGCCCGCCGAGGTGTGGGAGGCGATCGGCTGGGACGGCCGCGAGGTGCTCGGCGACGAGGCGCACGCCTACATGTACGCGCAGCGCACCGCCGACGACCGGATCGCCCTCGGCGGCCGCGGCCGCCCGTACCGGTACGCCTCCGGGATCGACCAGGACGGCGCCACACCCGCCGGAACGGTGGCCCGACTCCGGGAGATCCTGCGGAGGATGTTCCCCGCCGCGGCCGACGCCGGGATCGACCACGCCTGGTCGGGCGTGCTCGGCGTCCCCCGCGACTGGTGCGCCGCCGTCGACCTCGACCCCGCGACCGGACTCGGCTTCGCCGGCGGCTACGTCGGCAGCGGCGTCGCCACCGCCAACCTGGCCGGCCGCACCCTGCGCGACCTGACGCTCCGCCACCTCGGCCGGGGCGGCCGCACCGACCTCACCGAACTGCCCTGGGTCGGCCACCGCGTCCGCCGCTGGGAACCGGAACCGCTGCGCTGGCTCGGCGTGCACGCCCTGTACGCCGTCTACCGGCACGCCGACCGCCACGAGCACGCCGCCACCTCCCCGCTGGCCGCCCTCGCCGACCGGATCAGCGGCCGGGCCTGACCGACCCGCCCCCGGACCTGAGCCGCCCGCGCACGCGGACGGCCCGCCGGGAGCATCCCGACGGGCCGTCACCCGCCCCGCTACTGCTGTGCCAGCACCGTCTGCTCGAAGGTGCGGAGCTCACCCTCCAGCCGCCACTCCAGGTCCGCCTTCGGGTTGTCCCGCAGCAGCGCCGCGCACCGCGGCGTCGGCGCCGTGCCCAGCGGGCGGCCCTGGCACTCCGGCACCGGCACGAACCCGTTCCGGTCCCGCCACAGGCTGCGGCCGGCGACGAAGCCGTACTCCAGCGAGGTCCGCGCCAGGTCCTTGAGGTCCCGGTACGTCAGCCCGTACGTCCGGGTGGCCCGCACGTACTCGTGGGTGATGTCGATCCGCTCCACGCCCGGGTCGTCCGTGGACAGCGCGGTCGGTACCCCGTTCTTCCGGTACAGCGCGAACGGGTGGTCCCGGCCGGAGACCTGGAGGATCTGCTCGTTGGAGGTGAGCGGCACCTCGACCAGCACCTTGCGCTCGGCGAGGGTGCGCAGCAGGCCCGCCGCATCGTCCTCGTGCGCGACGTCCACGCCGTGGCCGATCCGCTCGGCGTGGCCGGTCAGCACCGCCTGGCGGATGTGGAAGCGCAGGTCCTCCGGCTTGGCCAGGCCCGGCGCCAACTCGCCCGCGTGCAGGCTGATGTGGGCCTTCGGGTAGAGCGGGTGCAGGTAGTCCAGCATCCGCATCTGGAGGTCGTAGTTGTCCAGCGAGGACTGGTGGTCCTCCGGCTGCACCAGGTTCACCGCGACGAACCGGTCGTCCTGGGAGGCGAGTTCCATGCCGAGCAGCAGCTGGGTGAACACCCGCTCCGGGGCGGCCGCGCGGGACGCCTGGGACTGGATCCGCACCGTCACGGCGCAGCCGGGCCGGGCCTGCGCGGTGCCGCACTGCTCGGTGTCCCGGTACTCCGCCATCGCCCGGTCCAGGTCGCCGCGCGCCTGGTCCACCAGCGCCTGCACCTGGCCGTCCGCCAGCAGCTTCCGCCGCAGCGCCGCGAAGTCCGGGTCGAAGCCGGTCTTCGCCGCGAGCGCCGCCGCCCCGCCGGAGGCCGGCGTCAGCATCGTCTCCAGGTAGCTCTGGTGCTGCGCGGCCATGGTGTCGGTGACCTCGGCCAGCATCCGGCCCGGGTGGCGCCAGCTGGCCTCGCCGAACTTGCCGAAGGTGGCGAAGAAGTGGTCGTGCCCGGACTCCGCGCCCGGCGTGAAGTCCTGCATCGACCAGGCCCGCACCACCTGGGTGCGGAACGCCTGGTCGGTCACCGCGTCCTGCGCCGGCCGGGCCGCGCCCTGGCACGGGCCGTCGGACGACACGTACGTCGCCGAGTCGATGCACAGCCCGTCCTCGGCGGCCAGCTGGATCAGCAGCTCCGTCGACACCGCGCCCGACAGGTGGTTGTGCAGGTCGCCGCCCTTCGGCAACTGGCGCAGGAAGGCGTCCAGCCGGGCCGGGTCCTGCCGGATCCCGTCCAGGTACGCGGCCACCCTCCCCTCCGACGGACGCCCGCCGGGCAGCTGGGGCCCGGCCTGGGCGGAGGCCATCGGCGCGAGCAGCGCCGCACAGGCGACGAGAGCGGCGGTGGTGGTACGGCGTAGCGAGATCATGCCCGCCATGCTGACGCTCCGTCAGCCGCCGCACCCCACGCGGTCGCGCGTGTCGCGCGCGCACCATCCGAAAGAGTGGCCGCCCGAACCTCCGCCCGAACCCGCCGCCCGGGGCCGGACGTCAGGCCTTGGCGAGCACCTCGCCCACCAGGGCGCGGGCCTCCTCCTGGACCTGCGCCAGGTGGTCCGCGCCGCGGAAGCTCTCCGCGTAGATCTTGTACACGTCCTCGGTGCCGGACGGCCGGGCCGCGAACCAGGCGTTCTCGGTGCAGACCTTGAGGCCGCCGATCGCCGCGCCGTTGCCCGGGGCGTCGGTGAGCACGGCGGTGATCGGCTCGCCCGCCAGCTCCGCCGCCGTGACCCGGTCCGCGTCCAGCGCCGCCAGCGCCGCCTTCTGCTCCCGGTCGGCGGGGGCGTCGACCCGGGCGTACACCGGGTCGCCGTGCCGGGCCGTCAGGTCGCGGTAGTGCTCGGACGGGGTGCGGCCGGTGGCGGCGGTGATCTCGGACGCCAGCAGCGCCAGCAGGATGCCGTCCTTGTCGGTGCTCCACGGCGAGCCGTCCCGCCGCAGGAACGACGCCCCGGCCGACTCCTCGCCGCCGAACCCGACCGTCCCGTTCAGCAGCCCGTCCACGAACCACTTGAAGCCGACCGGCACTTCGAGCAGCTCCCGGCCGAGCGCGCCCGCCACCCGGTCGATCATCGAGGAGGACACCAGCGTCTTGCCGACCGCGGCCGCCGCCGGCCAGCCGTCCCGGGTCCGGAACAGGTAGTCGATCGCCACCGCCAGGTAGTGGTTCGGGTTCATCAGCCCGCCGTCGGGCGTCACGACGCCGTGCCGGTCGGCGTCCGCGTCGTTGCCGGTGGCCAGCGTGAAGTCCGCCCGGCGGTCGATCAACGAGGCCATCGCGTACGGCGAGGAGCAGTCCATCCGGATCTTCCCGTCCCAGTCCAGCGTCATGAACCGCCAGGTCGGATCGGTCAGCGGATTGACCACCGTCAGGTCCAGCCGGTGCGTCTCGGCGATCCGGCCCCAGTACGCGACGGACGCCCCGCCGAGCGGGTCCGCGCCGATCCGCACCCCCGCCGAGCGCACCGCGTCCAGGTCCAGCACCGCCGGCAGGTCGTCCACGTACGCGCCCAGGAAGTCGTAGCGGCCCGTGCTGTCGGCCGCCAGCGCCCGCGGGTACGGGATCCGGCGCACCCCCGTCAGGCCGGCCTCCAGCAGCTCGTTGGCGCGGCGCTCGATCCAGCCGGTGGCCTTCGAGTCGGCCGGGCCGCCGTGCGGCGGGTTGTACTTGAACCCGCCGTCCGCGGGCGGATTGTGGGAGGGCGTCACCACGATGCCGTCCGCCAGCGCCGTCGGCAGGCTCCGGTTGTGCGCGAGGATCGCCCGCGACACCGCGGGCGTCGGCGTGTACCCGTCCGCCGAGTCCAGCAGCACCGTCACGCCGTTCGCCGCCAGTACCTCCAGCGTGGTCGCGCGGGCCGGCTCCGACAGCGCGTGGGTGTCGATGCCGAGGAACAGCGGCCCCGTGGTGCCCCGTTCGGCCCGGTAGTCGCAGATCGCCTGCGCCGTCGCCGCGATGTGGTCCTCGTTGAACGCCGCCTTCAGCGCCGACCCCCGGTGGCCCGAGGTGCCGAACGCCACCCGCTGCCCGACCTCCGCCGGATCCGGGTGCAGGGTGTAATAGGCCGTCACCAGGCGGGCGACGTCGATCAGGTCCTGCGGCTGCGCCGGCTGCCCGGCCCGTGCGTGCACCATGGTCGCTTCTCTCCTCGGTCGGTACGGCAAGGATGCCCGCCGACCATCATGCGGGCCACACCGCGCCAACTGCGGGAACGCGGGCCGAAGCCGGGCCGGCGGTGCGTCGGCGGGCCGTCCGCTACCGCTTGCGCCCCCGCTTCGCCCGGGCCGCGCCCTTGCCCTGACCCTTGCCCGGCGCCTGCCCCTGGCGGCCGGCCGCGCCGCGCGGCTTCTGCTGCCGACCGCCGGGCTGCGCCGGGGAGTTGCCGGACCGGGCGGCGGCCTTCTCCGCGGCGGGCTGCTTCTTCGCCGGCTCGGCCGCGGCCCGGCCGCGCGAGCTGTTCGCGGTGCGACCGCGCACGATGCCGATGAACTCCTCGACCAGGTCGGTGGTCGCCTCCTCCGGCCAGGCCAGCGCGACCTGCGACTGCGGGACGTCCCCCGTCAGCGGGCGGTAGGTCAGGTCGCGGCGGTGGTGCAGCCGGGCCAGCGACTGCGGGACGGCCAGCACGCCGACGTTCGCCGCCACCAGCTCGATCGCGTCGCCGGTGGTCGCCGGCCGCTCGAACGCCGGGCGGCCCGGCAGCCGGGCCCAGTCGAGGGTGTCGTCCTGCGGGTGGAAGACGATCTCCTCGTCCAGGTCCGCGACGGCGACCTCCTCGGCGGCGGCCAGCCAGTGGTCCTTCGGGAACACCACCACGGTGGTCTCGGTGTACAGCGGGATCGCGCTCAGCACCGTCCGGTCCACCGGCAGCCGCACCAGGCCCGCGTCCGCGCCGCCGGACAGCAGCAGGCCGTGCCCGTCGGCGGGCGACGACTGCAGCAGCTCCAGCGGAACGTCCGGCAGCCGCTCACCCCACACCCGCAGCCACTTGGTCGGGGTCACGCCGGGCACGTACACCAGGCGGAAGGAAGCGGAGGGCTGCTCGATCTCGGTCACACCGTCCAGGCTACCCACCGTGACCTGGGCAGGTGCGCACTCCCTATACCCTTGGACCCATGACTACGCCCAAGCCCAAGAGCTCCCAGACCATGAAGCCCGCGACCGCGGCCAAGAAGCTGGGGATCTACCTGGCGGCGACCCCCGCCGAGTTCCAGGCGGGCGTCGTCACCCGCGACGAGCTCAACGCCATGCAGGCCACCCCGCCGCAGTGGCTCGCCGACCTGCGCCGCAACGGCCCGCACCCGCGCCAGGTGGTCGCCGCCCGCCTCGGCATCTCCGTCACCGGCCTGAACCGGGCCGGCGTCACCGAGGCCCTCACCAGCGAGCAGATCGACGCCCTCCGTGAGGAGAACCCGGACTGGCTGCAGCGCGAGCGCACCATCCAGGCCGAGGTCCGCAAGGAGGCCCAGCGCCTCAAGGACAAGCCGGCGCCGAAGAAGAAGTAACCGCGGCCCCCCGCATCGAACGCGCACGCCCCGGGACGGACGATCCGCCCCGGGGCGTGCGCGTCGGCGGGCCTCAGCCCGTCGTGCCGGCCGCGAGCTCGGTGAAGTCCACGGTGTCGCCCTCGCCCGGGGCGGCGGTCGTGACCGGGGTGCCGTAGTCGGAGTAGACCGCCGTCGTCCTGATCTCGCCGGCCTTGCTCTGGATCTGCTCCACCTTCTTCACCATCAGGTTGTCGGCGGTGACCCAGACCTCGATGTGCTCGGCGCTGATCCCCGCGGCGACGAAGGTCTTCCGGAGTTCGTCCACCTGTTCCCGGGGGCCCCGTGGCGGCAGCCCGGGAGAGGTCGGACACCGCCAGGTAGCCGGCGTACTTGGTGGTCGGGACCCCGTTGACGGTCTCCGTCCCGGCCCTGGCGACCCTGCCGGAGGCGATCAGCGCCCGGACCGAGGCGACCGGGTCGGCGTTCTGCAACTGGTTCTTGAGGCTGTTGCCGGCCGCGCCCGCCACCTTGGCGACCTCCTCGTAGTCGTACTTGATCCAGTGGGCTCCGCCGAGCCGGCCGGCCATGGCGGGGCCCATGTCGACGTACATGGCGTCGCCGAGGTACCGGGCCGTGAAGGTGCCGTCGCTGCCGATCCCGGCGAGGCTCTCGGCCGTCGGCCCGCCCATGGCGCCGGTCAGTTCCCCCTTGAGGCCGTGCTCCCAGGAGAGGGCGCCCTTGACGGTGGTGGCCTTCGCGGTGCCGACCTGGATCGTCGCCTCCGCCTTGGCGGACTTGGCCGCGGTGGTCTTCTCGCCCACCAGGGCGAGCGTCGCGGCGGGCGTGAGCCCGGCGTCCGGCCAGGCGCCCCCGGTGCTCTCGGCGCTGCCGGTGCTCGCGCCGCCGCCGTCGCCGCCCCTGCTGCCGCAGGCCGTCGCGGTCAGCGCAAGCACGAGCACGGTGGCGGCACGCAGCGCGCGTCCGGTCCTGAACATGTGAACTCCCCCTGGTTCTCCCGGTGTGCGTGCCGGACTCCAGCCGCCGCCCGGGACAGCCCGCATCGAGCCTCCGGCGGACGTCGACAGGCGCGCCAGGGCATGAATGTTGCATTGCGGTGCTTCATGTTTGAAAATGTTCGATGTGATGGTCGACATTCAAGGGAGCGCCGCCGTGCACAAGACGGTGACCAAGCTGGCCGACGGCCGCGAGCTGATCTACTACGACACCGAGCCCACGGTTCGCGACGCCGTCGACGCGCGCCCGCTGGAGCCGGCCGCGAGCACCTCCGAGATCCGGGTCGACCCGTTCACCGGCGATGCGGTGACCATTGCCGCGCACCGCCAGGGCCGCACCTACCACCCGCCGGCCGACGAGTGCCCGCTGTGCCCGTCCCGGGACGGCCGGCTCAGCGAGGTGCCCGCCGCGGACTACCAGGTGGCGGTGTTCGAGAACCGCTTCCCGTCCCTGGCCGGCTCCTCCGCCGACCACGTCACCCCCTGGACGGACGGCCCCTACGCGCTCACCCCCGGCACCGGGCGCTGCGAGGTGGTCTGCTTCACCTCCGACCACGGCGCGTCCTTCGTCGACCTGACCGAGCGGCGGGCCCGCCTGGTCCTGGACGCCTGGACCGACCGCACCGCCGACCTGCACGCCCGCGCCGACGTCCGGCAGGTGTACTGCTTCGAGAACCGCGGCGCCGACATCGGCGTCACCCTCGGCCACCCGCACGGCCAGATCTACGCCTTCCCGTTCACCACCCCGCGCACCGCGCAGGCCCTCGCCCGGGCCGCCGAGCACCTGCGCGCCACCGGCCGCAACCTGTACGACGACGTGCTCGCCGCCGAACGCGCCACCGCCGGCCGGGAGGACTCCCGGGTCGTGCTGGCGGGGGAGCACTGGACGGCGTTCGTCCCGTTCGCCGCCCGCTGGCCGTACGAGGTCCACCTGTACCCCAACCGCCGGGTCGCCGACCTCACCGCGCTCGACGAGGCCGCCCGCGCCGAGTTCCCCCGGATCTACCTGGACCTGCTGCGCCGCTTCGACCGGCTGTTCCCCGAGCCGGCCCCGTACATCGCCGCCTGGCACCAGACGCCGCGCCCCGCCGAGACCGAACTCGCCCTGCACCTGGAGCTGTTCACCGTCCGGCGGACCGCCGGCAAGCTCAAGTACCTGGCCGGCACCGAGTCCGGCATGGGCGCGTTCATGAACGACATCCGCCCCGAGACCGCGGCCCGCACCCTGCGCGAGCTGTGACCGCCGGCCGCAGCCGGCGCGAAGCCCCGCCCGGGGAAGGGAAGTTCCCGGGCGGGGCTTCGTCGTGGGCCGGCCTGCTAGGCGATCCGGTGCGCACCCTGCGACGGGACGGCCGGGAACACGAACGGCGCGGTGAACCCGGCGTCGGCGAACGCGGCCCGAACCGCCCGCTCGACGGCGTCCAGCCGGTCGGTGCCGACCAGGGCGAGCACCGAGCCGCCGAAGCCGCCGCCCATCATCCGGGCGCCCAGCGCCCCGGCCGCGTTCGCGGCGGACACCGCCAGGTCGGTCTCCGGGCAGGACACCCGGTAGTCGTCGCGCAGCGAGGCGTGCCCGGCGGTCAGCACCGGGCCGAGCCCGCGCGGCTCGCCCGCGTCCAGCAGCCGGATGGCGTCCAGCACCCGCTGATCCTCCGTCACCACGTGCCGCAGCAGCGGCCGCAGCTCGACGGGCAGCTTCTCCTCGGCCGCCGGCAGCTCCTCGATGCCGATGTCGCGCAGCGCCCGCACGCCCAGCAGCCCGGCGGCCCGCTCGCAGCCGGCCCGCAGCGCGGCGTACGCGCCGTCGCCCAGGTCGTGCTTGACCCGGGTGTCGATCACCAGCAGCGACAGGCCCACCGCGGGCAGGTCGAGCGGGACCTGACGGCCGGTCAGCGTCCGGGTGTCCAGGAAGAATGCGTGGCCGGCGACGCAGCAGCTGGACGCCATCTGGTCGAGCGCCCCGCACGGCACGCCGACGAAGTCGTTCTCGGCGCGCTGGGCGAGCAGCGCCCGGGCCGGGGCGTCCAGGCCGAGGCCGAACAACTCGTCCAGCGCGATCGCGGTGGCGCACTCCAGCGCGGCGGACGAGGACAGGCCCGCGCCGGTCGGCACGTCCGAGGTGAACGCGAGGTCCGCGCCGCCCACCGGCCGGCCGGCCTGCGCCAGCGCCCAGAACACGCCCGCCGGGTACGCCGCCCAGCCCGGCACCCCGCCCGGCGCGAGGTCGGCGAGGGCCAGCTCGGTGACCCTCCCGTCGCCCTGCACGCTGGTCAGCCGGATCCGGCCGTCGGTGCGACGCCGGGCCGCGACCCGGGTGGTCTGCGGGAGGGCCGCCGGCAGGACGAAGCCCTCGTTGTAGTCGGTGTGTTCGCCGATCAGGTTGATCCGGCCGGGCGCGGCCCACACGCCGTCGGGGGAGTCGCCGTAGGCGGCGGCGAAGGCAGCGGCGGCGTCGGTGGTCATCGGGAACTCCAGCGATCACGATATGGGGATACTCAACACATTCAAACACACAGCACCAGAGCCGAACAGCGTTGCGCCGGTCGACTATGCTGGCGGCTTCCCCACACCCCGGCGGAGGACCGAGTGACCGACGGCGCACTGCTCGCCGCCCAGCGGCGGGCGCTGATCCTCGACCAGGTTCGCCTGCACGGAGCCGTCAAGGTCGCCGAACTCGTCGACCGGCTCGGCGTGTCCGACATGACCGTCCGCCGCGACCTGGACGCCCTCGCCCGCACCGGCGCCGTCCGCAAGGTCTACGGCGGCGCGGTCGCCCGCACCGCCACCGCCGAAGAGCCCGCTTTCGAGGCCAAGTCCGGCCTGGAGACCGACACCAAGGCCGCCCTCGCCGAGGCCGCCGCCGCCCAGGTCCAGCCCGGCAGCGTGGTCGCGATCTCGGCCGGCACCACCGCCTACGCGGTCGCCGCCCGCCTCCTCGACGTCCCCGGCCTGACCGTCGTCACCAACTCCCTGCCGGTCGCCGAACTCCTGCGCAGCCACACCAACGACCGCGGCGAGGAGACCCCCGCGCTGCTGCTCACCGGCGGTGCGCCCACCCGCTCCGCCGCGCTCGTCGGCCCCCTCGCCGACCAGGCCATCCGCTCCCTGCACGCCGACCTCCTGATCATCGGCGCCCACGGCGTCAGCGAACACGCCGGCCTCACCACCCCCAACCTCGCCGAGGCCCAGACCAACCGCGCGCTGATCGCCTCCGCCCACCGCACCGTCGTCGTCGCCGACCACACCAAGTGGGGCGTCGTCGGCCTCAGCAGCTTCGCCGCCCTCACCGACGTCGACTGCTTCATCACCGACCACGACCTCCCCCCGGACGCCCGCGCCGTCCTCACCGAATCCTGCGGCGACCTCCTGATCGTCTGACCGGGACCCACCGCGGTCGGCCGACGGGCTTCCGGGCCGACCGGCCCTGTGATCGACTGGTCGTATGGTGAACCGACGAAAGCTGTACGGGCCGCTGGAACTCGTCGACGGACGCTGGGCGGTGGGGGACTCCGCGCTGCCGGGCGGGCGATGGGTGCAGTTCCGCGAGGACGGGATGGTGCCGCACACCGGTGACGCGCCGGGCGAGGTCATTCGCTGGGCCGGCGTCATGGAGGGGATCACCCTGCAGATCGGGCGCTACTCGTACCGGGCGGGCTTCCCGGTCACCTCCGGGTTCGACGGCTTCTGGAGCCGGAAGCCCGGGGTCGGCCGCCTCTTCCTGACGCTTCGGCACCCGTACGAGTACCGGACGGTGACCTTCGACCGGCACCCGCACCGCTACTCCGCCACCCAACTCCTGCTCACCGCCCAGCTGATGGTCAACACGGTCGCCGACGGCGAGGCCCACCGGCTCGGTGACCCGGAGTGGCTGAGCCGGGCGATCGGCCGCCTGGAAGCCGTCACGTCCTGGCCGCTCGGCCGCGGGCCGGAGGCAGTGGTGCGGGCGGCACTGGAGACGGCGGACTGACGCTCCGGTGCTCCGGGGCCCGCGCGGCGGCTGGGTAGAGTCGGGGGCGGACGGGGGAGGGGCACGGATGGACGTCGCGGTGTGGGTGGCGGTGCGGCAGCGTCCCCTGCGGTTCCTGGTGTCGGGGTGGCCGTGGCGGATCTGGGGGCTGCTGCTGACCGGTGCGGTGCAGGGCCTGGTCGTCCTGCTGGCCCTGCTCGCCGGGGAGTTGCTGGGCGTCGCGCTGGCCGTCGTCGGCGTCGGCGTGCCGATCCTGGCCGCGACGGCGGCCCTGGGCGTCCCGGTCGGTGCGCTGGAGCGCCGCCGCCTGCGGCTGGTCGAACCGGTCCGACTCGCCGACCCGCACCGGACGGTGACGGAGCGGTGGCTCCGCAGCCGGCTCCGTGAACGGGCCACCTGGCGCGAACTGGCCTACGCGGCTCTGCAGTCGACGGTGTTCACCGCCGTCGGCCTGCTATTCGCGGCGCTGCTCGGGTTCTGCGCAGTGCTGCTCTCCGCGCCGGTGTTCATCTGGGCGGTGCGCCCGGACACCGTGATGCTGCTGCCGGGCCGTCCCGTCTCCGGGCCGCTGGACGGGCTCGCGGCGAGCGCCGTCGGACTGCTCGGACTGGTCGTCGCCGCGTACAGCGGAGCGCTGGTGGCGGGGGTGCAAGTCAGGCTCGCCCGGCTGCTGTTGACCGTCCGGGAGGACGACCTCGGCGCGCAGGTGGCCGAACTCACCCGCTCCCGGGCCCGGCTGGCGGACGCCTTCGAGGCCGAGCGCCGACGGATCGAACGCGACCTGCACGACGGCGCGCAGCAGCAACTGGTGGCGCTCGGCATGACGCTCGGCCTGGCCGAACTCGAACTGCTCGGCCAGGACACCCCGGCCGCCGCCCTGGTCACCCGGGCCCGCGCCGAGGCCCGGCTCGCCCTGGACCAGCTCCGGTCCCTGGTGCGCGGCATCCACCCGCAGGTCCTGACCGACCACGGACTCCCCGCCGCCGTCGCCGAGTTGGCGCTCCGCCACCCCGTGCCGGTGCTGGTCGACCTGGACCTGCCGCACCGGCTGCCCGGCCCGGTGGAGAGCGCCGCCTACTTCACCGTCACCGAGGCGCTGACCAACGCCGCCAAGCACAGCCACGCCGACGAGATCGCCGTCCACGGCGCCCTGGACGGCGACACCCTGGTGCTGTCCGTCACCGACAACGGCCGCGGCGGCGCCGACCCGGCCGCCGGCGCGGGCCTCCAGGGACTCGCCGACCGGGTCGCCGTCCTGAGCGGACGACTGACCGTGACCAGCCCCGCCGGAGGGCCGACCCGCCTGCGCCTGGAGGTGCCGTGCTCCGGATCGTGATCGCCGAGGACGCCGTGCTGCTGCGGGCCGGCCTCGCCGAACTCCTCGCCCGGCTCGGCCACCGGGTGGTCGCCGCGGTCGGCGACGCCGAGCAGCTGGTCGCCGCCGTCGACGCGGACCGACCGGACATCGTCCTCACGGACGTCCGGATGCCCCCCGACCACCGCGACGAGGGACTGCGGGCCGCACTCCACCTGCGCGAACGGCACCCCGGCCTGCCCCTGCTGGTGCTCTCCCAGTACGTCGCCACCGCCTACGCCACCCGCCTGCTGGGCGCGGCCACCGCCGACCGGGGCGGCCTCGGCTACCTGCTCAAGGACCGAGTGATGGACGTCGCCGACTTCACCGACGCCCTCGAACGCGTCGCCGCCGGACAGACCGTCATCGACCCGGAGGTCGTCCGCATCCTGCTCGCCCACCGCACCGCCGACGACCCGCTGCGCCGCCTCACCCCGCGCGAGCACGAAGTCCTCGCGCTGATGGCCGAGGGCTTCAACAACCAGACCATCGCCCAGCGCCTCACCGTCACCGAGGCCTCGGTGGTCAAGCACGCCGGCAACATCTTCACGAAACTGGACCTCGACCCGACCGAGGGAAACCGCCGCGTCCTCGCCGTCCTCGCCTACCGCAACCGGCCGGCGGCCGAGCCCGCCTGATGGGGCGTCGACCGGCGGGAAGGGCCCGTCCGAAGGGGCGGACTCCGGGCCGGCGAGGAACCGGGGTCGCGCCCGAACCGGGCCGCGTCGGCGTCGCTGCCTGCGTCGGCGTGCAGGGCGGCAGCCCGGGCCGGACTCGGCCACGACCGGTGGACCGCCCCGACCGGCGGGGGTCTGCCCTCCCCGTGCGGGTCGCGACGAGCGGGCGCGTCGACGACGGCGACCGGACGCGGTGGCCGCGTCATCGTGGCCGAGGTTCGGTCGGGAGCCGCTCCGGCGGTGCGGCGCCGTCGCCGGCGAGGCGGGCGTTCTGGCGGGCGGCGGAGGCGTCCCAGGACCACTGCTGCTCGACCCGGGCGCGGCCGGCTCCGCCGAACTCCGCCGCGCCGGAAGGGCCTTCCGAGTACGAGGCGACGACGTCGGCGAGCGCCGGCAGCGCACGGCCCTCGACGACCGTGCCGGTGCGGTGCGGGAGGACGGCGTCCGGTGCGTCAGGGGATGGCGGGCCGTGCTTCCGGGCTGCCGTGCGGGATGGGCGCGGCCGGGATCGTGGGTGCGCGGCGGGGCAGGGGCCGGTGGCGGTGGTGGCGGCCTCGGCCGTGGGCGGTGCGGTGGTGAGCCCGGCCGCGTGGGGCGGCGGTCCGGCGAGCCGCATGAAGACGGCGAGGAACACCGGCAGGGCCAGGTAGCCGAAGCGGCCGGCCGGGGCGAGCAGGAACGCCAGGGCCAGGCCGATCGCCAGCCGGTCCGCCGCCGCCACCGCGCCCACCGGCGGACGCAGGACCAGTGAGAGGGCCACCGCGCACCCGCCGAGCAGCAGCGCGACGAGCGCCGGCCACCAGCCGCCGGGCCCGAGTTGGGCGAGGAGCCGACCCGGCAGCGGACTCGCGGCGGGCGTCCGCCACGCCCCGAGGCCGAGCGGGAACGCGAACACCTGACGCACCATCGGCCCGGGCGCGATCAGCAGCCACGGCAGCACCAGAGCGCCCGCCCCCGCCACCGCGACCCCGGCACAGCGCCGCGCCGCCCGCCGACCGGCCACGGCCGCCAGCAGCGCGACCGCCACCGGAACCGCCGGCCAGGCCGTCCACTTCAGCGCGCACGCGGCCGCCAGCGCCAGCCCGGCACCAGCCCCGCGGCCCCGCCCCGCCAGCGCGAGCGCCAGACAGAGCAGCCCGGTCATCGGCAGGTCCACCCCGCTCACCGCCAACGGCAGCGCCACCACCGGCGACGCCGCCAGCGCCACCACACCCGCCAGGGTGGGCGATCCCGCCGCGGGCCGCCCTGCGCGCAAGCCGTACCGGGTGGCGGGTCGATCGGTGGCGTTGGCCGGGAGTGCTGTCGTGGACCGCCGTGCGCGCGGGCCGGTCGGGCGGTGCGGCACCTCGTGCCAGGCCGTGAGCGGACCGGTCGCAGCGGTCGTGAGTGCTGTCGCGGACCGCCGCGCCCGTGGCTCGCGCAGCCGGTCGTGGCTGGGTGGTCCCGGCCGGTCGTCCGGTCGGCGGAGGAGGCGCCATCCGCCGCCCGCCGCCGCCAGGAACGCGGCCGCGCACCACAGGCGCGGGTCGCCGAGCGCCGCGTCCGCGCCGAGCAGCGCTCGCGGCAGGCCGAACGCCGCCATGCCCGGCAGGTACGGCGTCAAGTCGGCGACGGCGGAGGGCGCTTCGAGGTACGGCGAGCCCTGCGCGAGCAGCCGCTCGCCGGCCCGTCCGATCACTGCGACCTCGCTCTGGCCGGTGCCGGCCCGGAGCGCCAGGGCGAGCGGCAGCACCGCACACACGCCGAACGCGACTGCGGCAGAGGCCAGTTGTCCGTTCCGGCGGCGAACAAGCCCGGACAGCGCGGCGGCCAGCAGGTAGCCGGCGGCGGCGACCGCACCCCAGGTGCGGTGCGGGCCGAGCGGGGACAGCAGCGGGAAGGCGGCCGCCCAGGCGGCGCAGAGCAGCCAGCCGGCCGGCCACAACCAGCGCCGCAGCGAGGTGAGGTGGAGGAGGGGAGTGGACACCCCTCCATTCCATTCGGCGGCCGGGGTGGCGTCAGCAGGCCCAGGTCGAGACCCAGTGGTCGACTTTTCCCTACCCTCGCCGTCCCCCCGGCCGCCCCCTCCCTGACCCCGCCAGCCGCCCCGTGACCAGCGATGGTCTGGACCACTGGACGGCTCGTGGGATGTCTGCGCACACTGGCGCGATGACGCTCCGACCGCCCGCCGGACTGGAACTGCACGACCTGGAGGTGCCGGACCCCGGGTTGCTGCCGTTCGCCGCCGGCAGCTTCGACTCCATCGGCCCGCTCTCCCGGGCGGACTTCCCGCACCGCCACTCGTTCTACGAACTGGTCTACGTCACCAAGGGATCCGGCACGCACGTGGTGGACCTGGCGGAGTACCGGATCGAGCCGCCGGTGCTGTACGTGGTGCTGCCCGGGCAGGTCCACCACTGGAAGCGGGCCCGCCACCTGGACGGCTGGGTGCTGCTGTTCAACGAGGACTTCCTGCACCGGCACCCGGAGGACCTCACCCTGCTGCGCACCCTGGCCGGTGCCACCGCCTCCCGGCCGTCGCACCACGGCCACGGCGAACTCCTCCGGCTGCTGCGCGAGTTGACCGCCGAGTACCGGGCCGGACTGGACGGCGGGCTGGGCGTCCTGCAAGCGCTGCTGCACGTCCTGCTGGTGCGGGCGCTGCGCGTCGCCCGGGAGCGCGGGCCCGCCGACGGGACGGCCGCGCCGCGGGCACCGGTGCACCCGCTGGCCGACCGGTTCACCCGGCTGATCGCCGAACCCGACCGCACCGACCGCTCGGTGCTCGCGCTGGCTCGCGAACTCGGCGTCTCCGCGGGGTACTTGCACGAGGTGGTGAAGGAGGCCACCGGCCGCACCCCGGCCCGCCTGATCCGCGAACAGCAGACCCTGGAGGCCAAACGCCTGCTCGCCACCACGGACATGACGGTCCGCCAGGTCGCGCTCGCGGCGGGCTTCTCCGACCCGGCCTACTTCTGCCGCTTCTTCCGCCGCGAAGTCGGCCGCACCCCGGGCGAGTTCCGCGAACGCGCCGGCTGAGCCGGCGCGCCGTCGTGCCGGCGCACGAACGCCCGGCCCCGCAGGGCGAGCGGTCGCGCCCCGCCACAGGTTCAACGTCGGGTAAAGCTCTGCTGAGGAATGCACCACGTCCGGCGGCCCCCGTCCATCGACGGCCCGCCGGGCAGGGCCTAGCGTCTGAGGCACCCCACAGCGCCGCCGATCGGGGACGCCCGACCTCTCCAGGTGTCATGTCCCAACCAGCGGAATCCGAGCGGCCGGCGACCGACGAAGCACCCGAACGGAGAGCCATGTCCACCCCCCACAACCCCCTGGGCGACCGGCAGATCAGCCGGAAGAGCCTGCTCAAGGCCGCCGCGCTGGCCGGTGCCGTACCGGTGCTGATCGGCGGCGGCACCGCCCTGGCCCGTGACACCGCCGCAGCCGGCGGGACGGCCGCCCCGCTCACCCCCGACTGCCACGACGGCGACGCGCCCACCGGCGAGCAGATCGAGGGACCCTACTTCAAGCCGGGCTCCCCGCTGCGCACCAACCTCGTCACCTCGGGCACCCCCGGCACCCCGCTGACCGTCAGCGGCTTCGTCTTCGGCCGCAACTGCGCCCCCATCTCCGGCGCACTGCTGGACTTCTGGCAGGCCGACACCAACGGCACCTACGACAACACCGGCTACACCTTCCGCGGCCACCAGTTCAGCGACGCCAACGGCGCCTACACGCTCACCACGATCGTGCCCGGCCTCTACCCCGGCCGCACCCGGCACATCCACGTCAAGGTGCAGGCCCCCGGGCAGCCGATCCTCACCACCCAGCTGTACTTCCCGAACGAGCCGCGCAACGCCACCGACACCATCTTCGACCCGGCGCTGGTCATGACGGTCCGTCAGGTCGGCAACGGGCGCGAGGCCAGCTTCGACTTCGTGCTGAACGTCAACGGGACGCCGAAGCCCAGCACCAGCCCGACCGGATCGTCGAGCCCGAGCCCGAGCTCCTCGCCCGGCGGGACCACCACCTGGAAGGCCGGGACCAGCTACAAGGCCGGCGACGTGGTGACCTACAACGGCGTGACGTACGTCTGCATCCAGGCGCACACCGCCTTCGCCGGCTGGGAACCGCCGAACGTTCCCGCCCTCTGGTCCCGTCGCTGACCGCACCCACCCCCACGAGGGGGGCCCCCCCACGACAAGCCATCCGAAGCGGCGGCGCGGCCCCGCTCCCCGGGAGGGGAAAACCGGGAGTGCGGCCGACGACCGCCAAGCGTCATGGCGGCTCGAGCGCGGGGTGCCCGAGCCGCCATGGCGTGCCGCGCGCCGCTCCCGCACGACGCCACCCCGAAGCCACCCAGGACCTGCCTCCCGACCCCCGTAGGCTCGGTCCATGACCGAGCCCCAGCCCCAGCACCTGGTGGTCACCACCACCCATGAGGACGAGGACGCCGCCCGCGCCCTCGCCACCACCCTGGTCCGCGAACGCCTCGCCGCCTGCGCGCAGGTCCACCCCGTCCGGTCCGTGTACTGGTGGGGCGGCGTGCTCCAGGACGCTGCCGAGTGGCGGATCGACCTCAAGACCGGGGCCGCGCGCGCCCAGCGACTCGTCGACCGGATCGTCGAGTTGCACCCGTACGACACCCCGGAGGTGATCGCCGTTCCGATCACCGCCGGGGCGCCCGGCTACCTGGCCTGGCTGACCGCGGAGACCGCCGCCGGATAACCGGTCGCGGCGCCCCGCCGCGCTGCCCTACGCTCCGGCGGAACCGCCGTCAGAGGAGCCCCCGCCGTGCCGATACCGTCCCACACCGTCCGCGCCGTCAACGACCTGACGGCCCGGTGGGCCCGGACGGCGGCAGCGCCGGGGCGGAACACCGTGGTCAGCGCGCCCTCGGCCTGGGTGCCGCTCGCCTTCCTCGCCGCCGGAGCCGCCGGGTCGGCCGCCGCCGAACTCGGGCTCGCGCTGGGCGTCCCACCGCACCGGGCCGCCGAAGCCGGACGGCAACTGGTCGGCGCGCTCGGTGAGTTGCGCGGCGTCGAAGCCGCCCTCGGCGTGTGGACCCGCGGCGACCTGCCCGTCGAACTGCGCTGGACCACCGCCCTGCCCCCGGACAGCCACCGCCTGCTCGGCCCGGACACCGCCGAGAACCAGGCGGAGCTGGACCGTTGGGCCGCCGACCGGACCGCCGGGGCGATCCGCCGGATGCCCGTCACCGTCCGGCCGGACACCGAACTCCTGCTGGCCGCCGCCCTCACCCTGCGCACCGACTGGATCCGCCCGTTCGCCGCCCGCCCGTACCGGCCGCGGAGCGGCCCCTGGGCCGGGCTGGACGTCACCGGACTGTCCCGCACCACCGCCCTGCTCGACCGGGTCGGCGTCGCCGACACCGAGGCCGGCCCGCTCACCGTGCTGCACGTGCTCGGCCTGGACGGCATCGACGTCCACCTCTGCCTGGGCGGCGAGGACGCCGCCCCCGGCGCCGTCCTCGCCGCCGCCGTCCGCACCGCCGAACAACCCCGCGCCCTACGCCTCGGCAGCACCCTCGCGGACGGCGAGCCCGGCCCGGGGCTGCGGTCGTACTGGCACCCGAGCTACCGGAGCGAACACCAACTCGCGCAGTGGACGGTCGAGTTCGAGCTGTCCGCGGAACACGACCTGCTGGCCGACGCCGAACTGTTCGGGCTGCGCGCCGCCACCGACGCCACCCGGGGGCACTTCCCGGGGATCAGCTCCGCGCCGCTCGCGATCGGCGCGGCCGCCCAGTCCGCCACCGCCCTGTTCGGCCCGAAGGGCTTCCGGGCCGCCGCCGTCACCGCCTTCGCGGCGATCGGCGCCGGCACCGGCCCGACCCGCCGGCCCCCGTACCGGGTACGGCGGATCGAGGCCGACTTCTCCCGGCCCTTCGCGTTCCTCGCCGTGCACCGCGCCTCCCGACTGGTCCTGGCGGCCGGCTGGGTGGCCGAACCCCGGGTGGCCGAGCGCGAGCCGGAGGAGCCCGAGGACTGGGAGGGGACCGAGGGCTGACCGCCCGTCACCGCCGGGCCCGGCCCCCGCTACACTCCCGAACGCCCACGCGGACCGCATGGGCGTTCGACGCGCGGAACGGGTGTGTGCACATGCGGCGATGGAGCCGACTCGGCAGGACGGCACTGGTCGTGGCGGTCGTCGGAGCGCTGCTGGTGCTCGGCGGGTTCGGCTACGGGCTGGCGCTGCGCCCGAGCACGACGCTCGTCGGAGGCTCCGACATGGCGCCCACCTACCGGCCCGGCCAGCACCTCATGACGGCCGCCGTCGACCCCGGCCAGGTGCGGCGCGGCGACGTGGTGGTGTTCCGCTACGCCGCCGAGCCCGGCAGCCCGGCCATCGACCACCTCAAGCGGGTGATCGCGCTCGGCGGCGACCACGTCTCCCAATGCGGCGAGCAGCCCGTCCAGTTGAACGGTGCGCCGCTCGACGAGCCGTACCTGGAGGCCGGCGCCGTGAACGGCTACCGCTGCTTCGACGTCACCGTCCCCGACGGGCGGATGTTCGTGCTCGGCGACCACCGCGCCAACTCCGTCGACTCCCGGATCTGGGGCGACGTCCCGGTCGACACCGTCAAGGCCCGCGACATGCCCGGCACCGCCGCCCGGCTGGCCGTCGTCGTCGGAGCGGGCCTGCTCGGCCTGACCCTCCTCGTCGTGGCCGCGGTCCTCGCCGCGGTGGCCCGCCGCCGCGGCCGCCCCGCGCCCGCCGCGTACCCGGCGTGGGTCGCCAGCGCGCCCTGACCGCCGTTGTCGGTGGCGGCCCCTACCATCGCGCCCATGCGAGCATCAGGAACCTTCACCGTCCCCGAGTTCACCCCCGCGCCCGTCCCCGAGGGCGACATCAGGACCGCCGTCGGGGTCGGCGTGGCCACCATGCGCAAAGAGTTCCACGGCGAGATCGCGGGCCGCTCCACCACGCTGTTCACCTCAGCGTTCGACCACGCCGCGGGCGTCGGCACCTACCTCGCCATGGAGTCCTTCGCCGGCCGCCTGCACGACGCCGAGGGCGCGTTCAACTTCGCGCACTCCGCGACCACGCTCGGCGCGGGCCGCGAGGGCGAGTACTTCGTGATCGTCCCCGGCAGCGGCACCGCGGGCCTGGCCGGCATCACCGGCACCGGCAGCATCGTGATCGACGAGGACGGCACCCACCGCATCCACCTCGACTACGAGCTCGGCCGGTAGCCGGCGCGGTCGACCCCGGCGGTGGCGGCGGCGGTCGGAGGCGTTCACTCGCGGGACGACCAGTTCGCCTCCACCCGCCGCCGCTCCTCCTCCAGCAGCCCCCGCACCACCTCCGCCGGGGAGCGGTGCGAGAGCTCCGCGAAACCCTGCAGCCACTCCGCCAGCTCCACCGGCAGATCCAGCTGCACCCGCCGCTCGCCGGCCCCGACCCGGCGGTAGCCACCCACCCCGCTACGCCTCCTGACGGGCCCTCAGGGCCCACTCGCACAGCACCGGCACGCATCGCTCGGCGAAGTACTCGTAGTCCGCGGGCGTGTTGTACACGTGCGCCGACAGCCGGAAGTACCCCGTCCCGGCGAAGCTGGTGAACGCCGCCTCGACGCCCAACTCGGCCGCCACCCGGTCCCGCAGGCCGTCCGCCTCCAACCGGGTCCGGCCCAGCCCGGCCGGCAGCCGCACCAGGCGCAGCGCGTTGACCGGCATGCCGACCTCCGCCGCGGCCGGCTCCCCGGTCGCCCCGCCGACCGCCTCGCCGATCAACGCCTCGGCGTAGTCGGCCAGTTCGGTCATGTACCGGCGGGCCCGGTCCCAACCCCACTGCCGGGCGACGAAGTCCAGCGCGACCGGCGCGGCCAGCGGGCCGGTCGCGTCCACCGTCCCCTGGGTGTCGAAGCGCTCCGGGAACGGCTCCTCCGCGCCCCACGAATCGATCAACGGGTACAGCGCGTGCCTGAGCCCGCCCCGGGCGACGAGCGCGGCGGTGCCGCGCGGCGCACAGCCGAACTTGTGCAGGTTGCCGACCCAGGCGTCGCAGTCCACGCCCGCCCGCGGATCCTCGGCCAGGCCGGGGACGTGCGCGGCGTCGACCAGCAGCGGGACGCCGCGCTCGCGGGCGGCCGGTCCGATCAGGTCGACCGGGAGCCGGCGCGCCGTCGCGGAGGTCACCTGGTCCAGCACCACCAGCGCCGTCCGGTCGCCCACCTGCTCCAGCACGGCGGCCGCGGCCTCCTCCGGCCCGGCCGCCAGCGGCACGTGCGCCGTCCGGACCGAGCCGCCCCAGCGCCGGGCCAGCCGGGCCGCGCCCATGGTGACCGCCCCGTACCCGTGGTCGGTGACCAGCACCTCCCCGCCCGGCCGGTGCGGCAGGCTGCCGTAGACCGCGCTCGCGCCCGCGCTGGCGTTCGGCACCAGCGCGGTGAACTCCGCCGGGACGCGCAGGAATTCGGCGATCGCGGCGCGCGCCCGGGCGACCCGGCGGGGGAGCGCAGGGAACCACACCACCGGGGAGCGCTCCATCTCGTCCCGCAGCCGCTGCTGCTCGCGCTGCGCGGCCAGCGGAACCGCCCCGAACGAGCCGTGGTTGAGGTGCCGCATCGACGGGTCCAGCGACCAGCCGGCGGCGGCCGGCCGCCCGTCCTGGAGCAGCAGGGGCTCGGGAGCGACGACAGGTGCCACGGTCCAACTCCGATCCGGCCGCGGGCGTCCGTGCCGTGGCGGCCTGCTGCCCGATCCTGGCACAGCCGCCCGCCGGCCCCGCCGGGAGGTCGACGCTGGCCCGTTCGGGTGGCTTCCCGTTGCGCCGTCCGGATGCGGCCGAGCGGGTCGCCCATGCTGATCGCATACGACCCGCCCCGTCCCACGGGCGGGCCGCCGATCGAGAACGAGGACCTCCGCATGTTCCAGCAGTCCCGCCCGCCGGCCATCCCCGCGCCCCGCCGCCCGCTCGCCGGCGTCCGCCTCACCGCGCGCCCGCCCGCCCGCACCCTCCGGCCGCCGCGCAGCCCCCGCGAGTGGTGACCGCGCGCCCCGGCCCCCCGCCGGGGCCGGGGCGTCAGCCGGCCGGCCGTCCGGCCCGCCCGGACGTGTCGAACACCCAGTGGTTGGTCCGCAGCAGCCGTCCGGCGAACACCGTCCCGCGCTCGCCGAGCAGCTCGAACCCGAGCGCGCGGCACAGCCCGTTCGACGCTCCGTTGGCGACTCCCGGGAACGCGTGCACCCGGCCCCAGCGCCCGTCCGCGCCGGCCGCTTCGAGCACCTCGCGGACAGCCCGCCCGGCCAGCCCGCGGCCCTGGAACTCCGGCAGCACCATCCACCCGATCTCGGAGATCGCCTCCCCGCCCTCCTCGTGCGGCCAGAGCGCCACCGTCCCCGCGACCACCTCCGGCGCGGCGCCGTCCGGCACGATCATCCGGACCCACCAGTCGTCCGCCGCCGTCCGCTCCACATCCAGCCGGACCTTCTCGGCCATCCCCCCGGCCGGCAGCGGACCGCCCAACTCGGCCATCATCACCGGATCACAGCGCATCCGGACGTACGCCCCGACGTCCCCCGCCGCGACATCGCGCAACAGCATGCCGCTCGCCCCTTCCGCTCTGCCCGCAGCTAAGACCGTACCGACCGGGCCCGACACTCCGTAGTCTCCGAACGCATGACGACGACGGTCACCACCCGCACGGTCCGCTACCCCGCCGACGGCCTCACCATGGTCGGCCACCTCGCCCGGCCGGCCGGCACCGGCCGCCGGCCCGCCGTCCTGATCGGACCCGAAGGCCCCGGCCTGAGCGACGCCGTGCGCCACCGGGCCGACGCCCTCGCCGAACTCGGCTACCTCGCCCTGGCGTTCGACATCAACGGCGGCCGCTGGATCGCCGACCCGCAGGAGATGCTGGCCCGCGCCCTCCCGCTGCTCGACGATCCCGACCGGATGCGCGCCATCGGCCACGCCGCGCTCGACGTGCTGCACGCCGAACCGCGCACCGACCCGGACCGGATTGCCGCCATCGGCTACGGCACCGGCGGCGCGATCGCCCTCGAACTCGGCCGCGAGGGCTACCCGTTGCGCGCCATCGGCACCGTCAACGCGCTCGTCACCGGCCGCCCCGGCGAAGCCGCGAACATCCGTTGCCCGGTGTGGGCCGGCGTCGGCTCCGAGGACCCGATCATGCCCGCCGACCGGCGCGACGCCTTCGCCGCCGAGATGCAGGCCGCCGGCGTCGACTGGCGCCTCACCGTCTACGGCGGCGCCCAGCACGCCTTCCACCACCCGACCGCCGACCACGAGGTCCTGCCCGGCGTCGCCCACCACCCCCGGCACGCCGCCCGCGCCTGGCAGGACATCCTGGCCCTCCTCGCCGAGTGCCTGCCCATCAGCGAGCCCGGCCCGCCCACCTCATGAGCACCGGCAGCAGGTGACGACTTGTCGACGAAGCCCCCATCGCGCAGGAGTGGACGCGCTCCCGGGCTGCGGGCCGGCTGCTCGCGTGCCCCGGCGTGCGGCCCCCGCAGCGTGCTGCTTGCGCCCGGTCCGTGGCGGAGTCTCCCGCAGGTGGCAATTGGTCGTTGGAGGCCGGTCCGTGCCGCAGGCGGGGGCGGGGGCGGTCGCGTTCCCGGGCTGCGGGCCGGCCGCTCGCGCGCCTCGGCGTGCGGCCCCCGAGCGGGGGGTGGTGCCGGGCTGCCGGGGGTTTCCGGCTGGGCTGGGTCGGGGCTCGTTGGGGCGGTCGGCTGTCTGCTGCTTGCGCCCGGTCCCTGGCGGAGTTCTCGCGGGCGGGGGCGGGGGTTGTCGCGTTTCCGGGGCTGCGGGCCGGCCGTTCGCGTGTCTCGGTGTGCAGCCGCCCGCCCAGGGTTGGCACCGGGCTGTCGGGGTCAGGGTTCGTCGTGGCGGTGCGTGGCGTGCTCCTTGCGGCGGTAGTGGGTGCGGCCCGTGGCGGAGTTCTCGCGGGCGGGGCGGGAGTTGTCGCGTTTCCGGGGCTGCGGGCCGGCCGTTCGCGTGTCTCGGCGTGCATCCCCCGTGCGGGGGTGGCACTGGGCTGTCGGGGTCAGGGCTCGTTGTGGCGGTGCGTGGCGTGCTGCTTGCGGCGGTAGTGGGTGCGGCCCTTGGCGGAGTTCCCGCAGGTGGCCATGGAGCACCAGCGGCGGCCTCCGCCTCTCGATTTGTCGATGAAGACCCATCCGCACCGTTGGCCGGCGCAGACTCGGACGCGTTCCCATGGCGCCGACCGAAGCAGGTCGACCGCGCGCAGCGCCAGGTCGTGGCCGAGGAAGTCGAGCCCCGAGGTCTCGACGTCGACCTCGGGCCGCGTCGAGCCGCCGCGGACGGCGAGCCGCGCGGCGGCGACCGCCGGCTTCCAGTGCGTCTCGACGCGCTCGGCCGCCGTGGCGGGAGCCGGCCCGCTGCCGTCGAGCAGAGTCGTGACGAGGTCGTGCACGGCCTCGCGCAGCTCCCGGACGCGGTCCAGGGCTCGGGCGGCCCCGGCCGGATCGGCCGTGGCCAGCCGCCGCAGTTCGCCGAGCGCGGTCGGGTCGAACTCGCCGGTCAGGGCCGCCCATTCCAGCAGGCGCGGGTAGCCGTCGAGCCAGTCGACCGGCTCGGTGTCGCGCGCGGTGACGGTGTTCGTCAGGTCGAGGACGAGGTACCCGCCGAGCAGGTCGCGGGCCTCGAAGGTGTGGGCCTGGACGGTTCCTGCCACGACTGACCGCCTCTCCGCTCTTGCCCGATCATGTCCAACCAGTGTACGGATGTTATCCGGTTGGAATCCCGCCAGCCGGAAGGCTGTCGGCACGCGTCCGGCACACGCCCCGCACGCGCCCCGCACGCGCCCGGCACGCGACCGGAACGCGACTGGAAGGAGTCGGCCGTGGCCGCCGCCGTCGAACTCATCGCCGCCCCCTGGAACCTCGGCCTGCGGCCGTCCGCCCCGGGCCGCGAGCCCGGAACGTGGCGGGCCCCGCAGGCGCTGCTGTCGGCGGGGCTGGCGACGCTCCTGCGGCCGGCCCGGGTCGTGCAACTCGACCGTCCGCCGTACGAGTTCGACCCGCAGCCGGCGACCAGGATCCGCAACGGGGTGACCATCCGCGAGCACTCGTTGCGGCTCGCCGAGGTGGTCCGCGACGCGCTGGCAGCCGACCGGTTCCCGGTGGTGCTGGGCGGCGACTGCAGCATCCTGCTCGGCTGCCTGCTGGGTGCCCGGTACGCCGGCCGCTGCGGCCTGCTGCACCTGGACGGGCACAACGACTTCCGCCACCCGGGCCGTCACGACACCGGCGCGGACCTGGGCGCCGCGGCCGGCATGGACCTGGCCCTGGCCACCGGCCGCGGCGAACTGCTGCTCGCCCACTGGCCGGTGGCGGGCCGGCCGCTGGTCGCCGACGAGGACGTGGTCCAGATCGGTGACCGGGAGGACGGCGAGGTGCTGCCGGTCGCCCGCTTCACCGCCCGGGAGATCGGGCGGCTCGGCATCGCCGGACTCGCCGAGCGGGTGATCGACCGCCTGGAGCGGCGCGCCCTGGACCGCAGCTGGCTGCACCTCGATCTCGACGTGCTCGACGAACGCGTCCTGCCGGCGGTGGACTCGCCCGGCCGCCCCGGCCTGGACTTCGCCCAACTCGCCGAGCTGGTCGCCGCCTTGGTCGGCACCGGCCGGGTGGCCGGGCTGGACGTCGCCGTCTACGACCCGGAGCGCGACCCGGACGGCGCCCATGCCGCCCCGATCGCCGAGTGCCTGGCCGCCGCCCTGTCCGCGCTCACGGCCACGGAGGCGCACGCATGAGGACCCTGCTCGCGGCCGGGCCCGGCCCGCACCACCCGGCCGAGATGGAGCAGTTCGGGCAGCTGGCCGGACACTGGGCGACCGTCATCACCTACCACCCCGCCGACGGCTCGCCGGCCCACCGGGTCAGCGGCGAATGGGAGTTCGGCTACGCCCTGGAGGGCCGCGCGGTCCTCGACGTCTGGCGTTGGCCCGGGCAGCAGGACCTCGCCGGCGCCGACCGTGCCGCGGACCAGGAGTGCGGCCTGTGCGTGCGGATCTGGGACCCGCGGCTTCAGCTGTGGCGGTTCACCTTCCACGGCACCGCCCGCGGCGACCAGGTGCAGATGTACGCCCGTCGGATCGGCGACGAGATCGTCATGGAACGCGCCACCGGCACCGCCCTGGTCCGCTGGACCTTCGCCGACATCACCGCCGACGCCTTCCACTGGCGCAACGAGCGGTCGTCCGACGGCGGTGCCACCTGGCGGCTCGACCAGGAGGTGAGCGCCCGCCGCCTGCGCTGAGGGCGCGGGGCGGTCAGGGGCGGACGGCGCCCATGTACGGCATGACGTCCATGTCGACGATCTCGACGTTCTTGCCGGTGCGGGGGGCGTGCAGGAGCTTGCCGTTGCCGATGTAGATGCCGACGTGGTGCAGGTCGTTGTAGTAGAAGAGCAGGTCGCCGGGCTGGATGTCGGCCTTGGCGATGCGCTTGCCGGCGTTCCACTGGTCCTGGGAGACCCGGGGGAGGCTGACGCCGCCGGCCCGGAAGGCCATCAGGGTCAGGCCGGAGCAGTCGAAGGAGCTCGGGCCGGCGGCGCCCCACTGGTAGGGCTTGCCGATCTGGGCGTAGGCGAAGTCGAGGATGGCCTTGACCTGGCCGGTGGCGGGGCCGGTGTAGGTCTGGCCGCGGGCCGAACTGCGGGACGCCGCCTGGTTGTTGTCGCCCAGGACGCGGGCCCGGTCGGCCGCCTTCAGGCCGGCCAGGATGCGGGAGGCCTCGCCGAGCTTGGCCTGCACCTCGGCCTTCTTGGCGGTCAGGGTGGTGCGGGCCTGGTCCAACTCGGCGAGTTTGGCGGCGGTTTCGGCGCGCTCCTGGTCGATCGACTGCTGGAGCCGCAGCGCGCTGCGCAGCGCGTCGGCCTGCTGTCCGCCGGCCAGCTCCTGCAGGCCGGCCCGCCGCAGGTACTCGTCGGGGGAGGCGCTGAGCATCAGCTGCACGCTGGGGTCGAGCCCGCCGCTGCGGTACTGCTCGGCGGCCAGTGCGCCCAGCGTCTCCTGGTACTGCAGGACCTTCTCCTGCTGTCCGGCCAGCCGGTCCTGCAACTTCCCGGCCTGGTCCTGGAGTTGCTTGGCCCGCTCGTCGACCTTGTTGTACTCCTCGGTGGCCGCCTCGGCCTCCTCGTACAGGCCGTCGACCTTCGCCTTCACCTGGTCGAGACTCGGTGCGGGCTCGGCCCAGCCGGTGCCGGCGGGCAGCAGGACGGCGGCGCCGGCGGCCGCGCCGAGGACGGCCGTCCGGGTGCGTCCGGCGGGTCGGGGTCGGCGGTGCGTTCCCATCGCTGCGGTCTCTCCTCGGGTCGGGGCACCCGCCGTCCGGGCGATCACTACGAGACAACTTAGTAGTTCAGTAGAACGACCGGCAAGCCACCCCGCGCCCACTACGATGAGCCGGACCACCTGACGACGGCACCAAGGGCGGAACGGCAGTGCGCAGACTCGGCGACCTGGAGGCGGAGATCATGGACCGCCTGTGGACCTGGGACCGCCCCGCCACCGTCCGGGAGATCGTCGACGACCTCAACCGGTCCCGCCCGCTGGCCTACACCACCGTCATGACGGTCGCCGACATCCTGTACCGCAAGGGCATGCTGCGCCGCGAGAAGTCCGGCCGGGCCTGGAACTACCGGCCCGCCTGCACCCGCGAGGCGTACAGCGCCGCCCTGATGCGCGACGTCCTCGGCGAGAGCCCCAACCCCACCGGCGCCCTCGCCCACCTCGTCGGACAGCTCACCCCCGAGGAGCTCGACGCCCTGCGCGCCGCCATCGAATCCGTCGACCGCGACCAGCCCGGCGGCCGGCCCGGCGACGGCACCCCCGGAGCCGCCCGGTGACCGCCGCCCTCGCCCTGCTCGGCTACGCCCTGCTGGTCGGCGTGCTCGCCCCGCTGCCGCTGGCCCGGGCCCGCTGGACCCATCGCGCGCCCCGGCTGGCCGTCGCGCTCTGGCAGGGGCTGACGCTGTCCTTCCTCACCGCGCTGGTGCTGGCCGCCCACCACCTGGCCGTCCCGGGCGTCCACCTGCACCTCGGCCTGGTCGGCCTGCTGCACCTGTGCGGCGTCGACCACCCGGGCGGCCTGCTCGCCACCGGGCCCGGCCAGTCCTGGCGGCTGCTGCTGCCCGCCGCGGCGGCGGCCTGGCCGCTCGGCCGGTACGCCGCCGTGCTGATCCGCACCGCCCGGCACCGCCGCCGCCACCGCACCCTGCTCGACCTGGTCGCCGCCCGCGACCCGCGGCTCGGCGCGCACGTCCTCGACCACGACACCCCCGCCGCGTACTGCCTGCCCGGCCGCCGCGCCCGGATCGTGCTCACCCGCGGCGCCCTCGACCTGCTGACGCCCCAGCAGCTCGCCGCCGTCCTGGCCCACGAGCGCGCCCACGTCGCCGGCCGCCACCACCTGGCCCGCACCGCCGCCGACGCACTCGCCGCCGCGTTCCCGTTCCTGCCGCTGGCCCGCCTCGCCGCCCGGGAGACCCCGCTGCTGCTGGAGATGGCCGCCGACGACCGCGCCGTCCGCCGGCACCCGCGCGCCGTGCTCGCCGCCGCCATGTACCGGGTCGCCGGCGGCCCCGTCCCGCAGACCGCGTTCGCCGCCGGCGGCACCGCCGCCCTGCTGCGGGTACGCCGCCTGCTGGCCCCCGCCGCCGCCCCGCACCCCGCGCTGCGCGCCGCCGCCGCCCTCACCGCCGCCGCCGCGCCGGTGCTGCCGCTGCTGTTCACCTGCGGTCCCGTGGTGCCCTGACCGCACGCCGAGCCGCCCGCCCGGGCAGTCCGGGCGGGCGGCGGGCGTTCGGTGCGGCGGCTACATCGGCTGCGGCCGGATCATCGCGAACGGTGCGCCCTGCGGGTCGGCGACCACCGTCATCCGGCCCGCCACCATGTCGAACGGCGGGGCCAGCACGGTGCCGCCGGAGCGCACCAGCGCGTCCACCGTGGAGTCGACGTCGTCGACCGAGAAGTACGTCAGCCAGTGCGCCGGGGTGCCGGGCGGGTCGTTGGCGAGCAGCGTGGCGCCGCCGACGCTGCGCCCGCCGACCTTCAGCTCCCAGTACGAGTCCACGCCGTCCACCGGCTCGATCTCGATGCCGAACGCCTCGCCGTAGAAGGCGGTGGCCGCCGGGATGTCGCTGGTGTGCAGCTCGTTCCAGGTCAGCGCGCCGGCCTGGTTGACCACCTGCGCGCCGATGAACTCGCCCGGCTGCCAGACGCCGAACACCGCGCCCTGCGGGTCGGCGGCGACCACCATCCGGCCCAGGTCGCCGACGTCCGCGACCGGGACCAGCAGGGTGCCGCCGGCCGAGACGATCGCGTCCTGGGTGGCCTGCGCGTCGGTGCTGGCCAGGTAGCTGGTCCACACGGTGGGCGGCTCCGGCATGCCCTCGGGCGCCATCGCGGGTCCGATGCCGGCGACGGCCTTCCCGTCCAGCTCGCAGACCGCGTACCCGCCGAACTCGGCCGGTCCGGGCTTGCCCTGCCAGCCGAGCAGGTCGCGGTAGAAGTCCAGCGCCGCCTGCTGGTCCTTCGCCATCAGGTCGACCCAGCACGGCGTGCCGGTCGCGTACGGTTCGGTGACTACGGGCATCTCTCGCTCTTTCCGGTGAGGCGTTCCGGGGCTCCCCCCAGGAAGTCACCCTCACCGCGCGGCCCCCGATCCGCCACCGGACGTCGTCCCGTCGGGGGCGGCCCCGCCGCGCCGCGGCGAGCCGGAGGTCCCGGAGCCCGGCTGTCCGAGGAGTGGAACGCGCCGCGCGGGCCCCGGCACGGCCGCTAGGTTGTCCGCTCACTGACGGACCGTCACGTCACCGGAGGCTGTGCCATGACGCTCACGACCGACTCCCACTCCGCGGTGCTCGCCGCGATCACCGAGGGCTGCGCGGCGCTCGGGTTCGAGATGTCCTGCGACCCGACGACCGGGCAGCTGCTGCGCACCCTCGCCGCGGCGCGGCCGGGCGGACGGATCCTGGAGCTCGGGACGGGCGCGGGCGTGTCGACCAGCTGGCTGCTGAGCGGCATGGACGCGGACGCCACCCTGCTGAGCGTCGAGCAGGACCCGGCGGTGGCCGCGATCGCCGCCGAGCACCTGGGGTCCGACCCGCGGCTGGAGCTGGTGGTGGGCGAGGGCGCCGAGCTGATCGACGCGCTGGCCGGCCGCCGGTTCGACCTGGTCTTCGCCGACACCTGGCCCGGCAAGTTCCACCACCTCGACCAGGCGCTGGGCCTGCTGGCCCCGGGCGGCCACTACCTGGTCGACGACCTGCTGCCGCAGCCGACCTGGCCCGCCGGCCACGCCGAGGCCGTCGCCGCGCTGGTCGACCGCCTGACCACCGACCCCCGGCTGCACGCCACCCACCTGGACTGCTCGACCGGGCTGCTGCTGGCCACCCGCCGCCCGTAGCCCGTCCGGGCGAGTGCGGGCGTGGGCACCGGTGCGGTGATCGGACCGGTGCCTACGGTGGCGGGCATGTGGCACGACATGTTCGAGGCGGGGATCTCGTACGGCGAGAAGACGGTGCGCACGGTGCTGGTGTACCTGGCGCTGCTGGTGCTGCTGCGGGTGATCGGCAAGCGCGGGCTGGCGCAGCTGAACACCTTCGACCTGGTGGTCATGCTGCTGCTGTCGAACGTGGTGCAGAACGCGGTGATCGGCGACGACAACTCGGTGGTCGGCGGCCTGTACGGGGCGCTGGTGCTGCTGGTCGCGGACTGGGTGCTGGTGCGGCAGGCGGCCCGCTGGGACTGGTTCAACCGGCTGCTCGACGGGACGCCGACGGTGCTGGCCCGGGACGGCGCGTACGACCGTCGGACGATCGCCCGGCAGGGCATCCGGGTGCCCGACCTGGACGTGGCGATCCGGCACCAGGGCGGCGACGCGGTCGAGGAGACCTCGCTGATCGTGCTGGAGCCCGGCGGCACCCTGCTGGTGAAGCTGAAGGAGGGCGACCAGGTCGCCGACAAGGCCGACGTGGCGGCGATCCGGGCCGCGCTGGCCGCCGTCGCGGCCCGCCTGCCGGCCGCCGGGTGACCGATTTCGGATGGTTTGCGGCGTCTTCCGCGCGACCTTGACGAATCCTTAACGGCAGGCGTTAACGCCGTTCCGGCCTTCGAATCGATCAGTCGTACCGCCTCTGGCCTGCGGAAATGTGGCCGGTATCAGGATCTGACGGGCTGCTTGTCTTAACGGCGCTGACGCATACGCTCCCGTGCTGTGTTCAACCTCCCCCAGGCGCTCAAGCGCCTCGTGATCGGCCGCGCCATGCGCAGCGAGGAACTCGGCGAGACCCTGCTCCCGAAACGGCTCGCGCTGCCGATCTTCGCCTCCGACCCGCTCTCCTCGGTGGCCTACGCGACCGGCGAGATCCTGCTCGTCCTCACCGTCGGCGGCACCGCCTTCCTCTACCTCACCCCCTGGGTCGCCGCCGGCGTGATCGCGCTGATGGCCGTGGTGGTGATGTCCTACCGGCAGGTGGTGCACGCCTACCCGAGCGGCGGCGGCTCGTACGAGGTGGTGTCCCGCAACCTCGGCGCCAACTCCGGCCTGGTGGTGGCCGCGTCGCTGCTGGTCGACTACGTGATGACGGTCGCCGTCTCGGTGGCGTCCGGCGTCGACAACATCATCTCCGCGTTCGGCTCGCTCGCCGAGCACCGGGTGGCGCTGGCCGTCGGCTTCGTCGCGCTGCTCACCGCGATGAACCTGCGCGGCGTCCGCGAGTCCGGCCGGGCCTTCGCCGCGCCCACCTACCTGTTCATCGGCGGCATCCTGCTGATGGTCGTCACCGGCCTGGTCCGGCTCGCGTTCGGCGACAACCCGCAGGCCCCCACGGCCGCCCTCGGCGTCACCGCGCTCGACGGCAAGGACACCCTGCAGGGCCTCGGCCTGCTGATGCTCGGCCTGCGCGCCTTCGCCTCCGGCTGCACCGCGCTCACCGGCGTCGAGGCGATCTCCAACGGCGTGCCCGCGTTCCGCGCCCCGAAGTCCCGCAACGCCGCCGCGACCATGGCCGTGATGGGCATCGTCGCCGTGGTGATGTTCGCCGGCGTCACGCTGCTCGCGCTCACCTCGCACGTCCACTACGTCGAGGACGCCTGCCAGCTCACCGGCCTGGCCGGGGACTGCCACACCTACACCCAGCAGACGGTGATCGCGCAGCTCGCCGCGACCGTCTTCGGCGGCTCCGACACGGTCCTCTTCTATTTCATCCAGGCCGTCACCGCGCTGGTGCTGATCCTCGCCGCGAACACCGCCTTCAACGGCTTCCCGCTGCTCGCCTCGATCCTCGCGCAGCACCGCTACCTGCCCCGGCAGATGCACACCCGCGGCGACCGGCTGGCCTTCTCCAACGGCATCATCGCGCTCGCCGTGGTGGCCGGCGGACTGCTCTGGTTCTACAAGGCGGACGTCACCAGCCTGATCCACCTGTACATCCTCGGCGTGTTCACCTCCTTCACGCTGTCCCAGATCGGCATGGTCCGGCACTGGAACCGGGCCCTGGCCACCGAGGCCGACCCGGCGGTGCGGGCCTCCGCCCAGCGCTCCCGGCTGATCAACGGGCTGGGCGCCGTCACCACGGCGCTGGTGCTGGTCATCGTGCTGATCACCAAGTTCACCCAGGGCGCGTGGCTGGCCGTGGTCGCCGCGCTGCTGCTCTGGCTCACCATGCGCGGCATCCGGCGGCACTACGACACGGTCGCGGCCGAACTCGCCGTCGAGGACGTCGCCGCGGAGAGCTCGCGCCCCCGGCAGGTGCACGCGGTGGTACTGGTCTCCAAGCTCCACAAGCCCACCCTGCGGGCGCTCGGCTACGCGGAGGCGTTCCGGCCGGACACCGTCGAGGCGGTCACCGTGGACGTCGAGCCCGAGGCGACGGCGGAGCTGCGGGCGGCGTGGGAGGCCAGCGGGCTGGACGTTCCGCTGCGGGTGCTGGAGTCGCCGTTCCGGGAGATCACCAAGCCGGTCGTCGCGCACGTGCGGGAGCTGAAGGCGGACCGGCCGGGGGACGCGGTCGCGGTGTTCATCCCCGAGTACGTGGTCGGACGGTGGTGGGAGAACCTGCTGCACAACCAGTCGGCGCTGTGGCTGAAGAGCCGACTGCTGTTCACGCCCGGGGTGATGGTCATATCGGTGCCGTGGCAGTTGACGTCGGCGAACCGCGCGGACCGGCCCGCCCGACGGGCGCCGGGGGCGGTCCGACGGGGGCAGGGGCGGTAGCGCCCGGCGCTCGCGGGGGCGGGGCCGCGGCCAGGCGCGGAC
>NZ_JBHWDS010000043.1:0-71808 GCF_042734615.1 Kitasatospora sp. NPDC059646 | reverse complement strand
GCCCGGTTACATTCCGAACCCGGAAGCTAAGCCTCACAGCGCCGATGGTACTGCAGGGGGGACCCTGTGGGAGAGTAGGACGCCGCCGAACAATTTTTCTGGGAAAGCCCCTCGCCTCACGGCGGGGGGCTTTCTCGCGTTTCCGGGGCATTTTCCTGGGTCTGTCACCAGTGCGCAGGGTGGAGTTAGGTCCACCTGAAAGATGGGTGGCACGGCCAATGCGCGGGGCCGGGCGTCGCGGGGAGACTGAGAGCGTTCTTGGGGACGGCGATCGACTCTCGGGGAGTTGGGTTCTTTGGCGACGACAGCGTGGTTCGACGGTGCGGCCGTCAGGTCCGTTGCGGAGGCGCGGGCCCGGGTGGGGTTGCGAGCCGGTGGGCAGGCGGTGGTGATGGCGGTCGCGGCCGGCGCGGCACCGGTGGTGCCGGTGGTGGCGGCGGTGTTCACAGGGGTGACGCTGGATCGGTTCCTCGACGGCGGGCTGCCGTTGGTGGTCCCGGCCGCCCTGCTGGTGGCTCTGGCGTCGGCGTACTGGTGCGTCCGGCGTGGTGCGGAGTGGACGCGTCGCCGGGTGGAGCGGTCCTCGGGGGAGCCGTGGCGGGTGGTGTACTCGCCGCGGCCGCCGCTGGAGCGGGACGAACGGGGGTTCTGGTGGACGGGATTCTCGTACCACCAGAAGGAGGGGGTCGCGCGGCTGGTGCAGTTCGTCGGTTGGGTGCTGCGCGATCGGCAGGTGCGGCGTGAGGCGCTGTGGCTGTTCGTCAACCCGCTGGGGGTGCTGGCGCTGATCGGCGTGCCGATGACGGCGGTGGTGAGCGGGCTGGTGTTCGTCGCGTCGGTGCCGGTGGACCACCGGCAGTTCTTCGGGCTGAGCCACCAGGGGGTGAACCTGCTGTGCTCGGCGATCATCGGTGGGTCCGGCGTCGCGGTGGGCCTGTTGGCGATGCCCTGGGCGGTGCGGGCGCACCACGAGGTGGCGTCCCGCGTGCTGGGCGGCGGGCCGCGGCAGAGCCGGGCGCAACTGACCGAGCGGGTGGCGCATCTGACGGAGACCCGGGCGGTCGCGGTGGACTCCCAGGCGGCGGAGCTGCGACGGATCGAGCGGGATCTGCACGACGGGGCGCAGGCGCGGCTGGTGGCGATCGGGCTGACGCTGGGGACGATCGAGCACCTGATGAGCAGTGACCAGACGGCGGCGCGGGAGCTGCTCGCGGAGGCCCGGGAGTCCTCGGCGAAGGCCCTGCAGGAGCTGCGGGACCTGGTCCGGGGCATTCACCCGCCGGTGCTCGCCGAGCGCGGCCTGCCGGACGCGGTGCGGGAGCTGGCGCTGACCTCGGTGGTGCCGACGGAGGTGACGGTCAGTCTCCCGGGGCGGCCGGAGGCGTCGTTGGAGACGGCGGTGTACTTCGGCGTCAGCGAGCTGCTGGTGAATGCGGCGAAGCACGCGCGAGCCCGGCAGGTGTGGGTCGATGTGCTGCACCGGGCAGGCCGGCTGCGGGTGGTGGTGACGGACGACGGGCACGGCGGTGCGCGGATGGAGGCCGGCGGCGGGTTGCGGGGGATCGAGAAGCGGTTGGGTACGTTCGACGGAGTGATCTCGCTCGACAGTCCTGTGGGCGGGCCGACCACCATCACGATGGAGCTGCCGTGCGCGTTGTCCTCGCCGAGGATCTCTACCTCCTTCGCCAAGGCCTGACGCGGTTGTTGGAGGCCCACGGGTTCACCATCGCGGCGGCGGTGGAGACCGGGCCCGACCTGCTGGCGGCGTTGCTGTCGGAGCGGCCGGACGTCGCGGTGGTGGACGTCCGGCTGCCGCCGACGCTGACGGACGAGGGGCTGCAAGCGGCGCTGGCGGCCCGTCGGGAGATACCGGGTCTGCCGGTGCTGGTGCTGTCGCAGCACGTGCAGCAGTTGTACGCGCGGGAGTTGCTGGCGGACGGCACCGGCGGCGTGGGCTACCTGCTGAAGGACCGGGTGTTCAACGCGGACCAGTTCGTGGACGCGGTGCGGCGGGTGGCGGCCGGAGGGACGGCGATGGATCCGGACGTGATCGGCCGGCTGTTGCAGCACAACGCGGGCTCGGCTCCGTTGCAGCGGTTGTCGCCGCGGGAGCGGGAGGTGCTCGGGCTGATGGCCGAGGGGTGCTCGAACTCGGCGATCGGCGCGCGACTGACGATCAGTGACGGGGCGGTGGCCAAGCACATCGCGAACATCTTCGGGAAGTTGGAGCTGTCGCCGACGGAGGACGGCAACCGGCGGGTGCTGGCGGTCCTGGCGTACCTCAACGGCGCGGCGGAGCGGCCGCCCGCCGGGTAGCGGGGGCGGGGGCGGTGGCCGGGGCACCGACGCGGCCGTGCGGCGAACTGCGGCTGTCCGCCCGGCGGGTGGGGTCGGCGGGCGGGCCGCGCCCGCGGTCGGACGGTGTACGCGGTGGTGTGGACCAGTGGAGGAGTGGTGCCGGTCCGGCCTGGCGACAGGGGTGAACGCCCGTACGAGTAGTATCCGGTGGGCCGAGTCTGTCAACGGCGCATCAGTATCGCGTTGTCACGTGGTGATGCGCCCCGGGCGGGGACGTGTACTCGGCGGCTACAGGTCGTATACGGCAGCTGCCGAGTCCCAGGGGTTGATCATCGAATGGCACGTCCTTCCCTTACCCGTGCGCACCGCGCTCTGCTGGGCGTGGTGGCCGTCGGCGCGTGTGTGATCTCGGGCATCGGTTTCGCCGGGTCGTACAACTCGGTGCGGGACCTGGCGCTGGAGAAGGGCTTCGGCGCCTTCGCCTACGCCTTCCCGATAGGCGTCGACGCGGGCATCGTGGTGCTGCTCTCGCTGGACCTGGTGCTGACCTGGCTGCGGATCCCGTTCCCGCTGCTGCGGCAGACGGCCTGGCTGCTGACGCTGGCGACGATCGCGTTCAACGCGGCGGCGTCCTGGGGCGACGCGCTGGGCATGGCGATGCACGCGGTGATCCCGGTGCTGTTCGTGGTCGTGGTCGAGGCCTCGCGGCACGCGGTCGGGCGGATCGCGGCGATCACCGCGGACCGGCACATGGAGTCGGTGCGGCTGATGCGCTGGGTGCTGTCGCCGGTGCCGACGTTCCGGCTGTGGCGGCGGATGAAGCTGTGGGAGCTGCGGTCCTACGACGAGACGGTGCGGCTGGAGCAGAACCGGCTGGTGTACCGGGCGCAGCTGCGGTTCCGGTACGGGCGGGGCTGGCGGCGGTCGGCGCCGTTCCAGGCGCTGCTGCCGCTGAAGCTGGCGAAGTACGGCGTGCCGCTGGACCCGACGGTGCTGGACCGGATCGACGGTCCGCTGCAGGTGCCCGGCGGTGCGGCGGTCGAGGCCGGGGAGTCGGTGCAGCCGGAGCGGACGGCCCCGGTGGCAGGGGAGGTGACGCCGGGTCAGCCGGCCGCGCTCGCCGCTCCGGTCGCGGCGCAGGGGCCCGTGCCGGGCCAGGCGCCGGTGCCGGCGCAGGCCGCACCCGGGGGGCAGCCGAAGCAGTCGCAGCAGCCGGCGGTGCCGCCGGTGTCCGCCGCGGTCGCGGTGCCGACGCTGGCGAAGCTGGCCGCCGTGCGGCTGCGGGACCAGCAGGACCCGGCGGCGGCGCAGGCCGCGCCGGTGGTCGACCCGTCCTCGGAGGTGAACGTGTGGACGGCGCGTCCGGTGCGCTCGCACGTGGCGGAGCCGGACCAGGTGCACACGGCGCGGGTGCCGGGCCAGGCGTCGCCGTGGTTCAAGGCGCCGCGTCCGCAGGACGCCGCGACGCAGGAGCGTCCGCAGTCGGGCTACCAGCCGACGGACGGCTACCCCGAGCAGGCCTACCCGGACCAGGGCTACGACGAGCAGGGTTACGAGGAGCACGGCTACCAGGAGCAGGGACACCCCGCCGGGGGCGGCTACCCGGAGGGCTACCGGCCGGCCGGGGCGGAGCAGCAGCGGGTAGCGGCGAACGGTCGCGGCCCGGTCCGGCCGCAGGGGGCGCAGCCGCGGCCGGCGGAGCCGAGCGGCCGTCAGGCGGCGCCGGGGCAGGAGGCCGAGCCGATCCGGCTGGGCGGCCGGCCGCTCCGGCTGGACGCGATGATGGAGGCGGAGACGCTGCCGTTCGACGAGGGCGCGGAGGAGACCCCGGCGCGTCGGCCGTTCGCGGGCGGGGTGGAGCCGCTGAACCCGGACGAGTGCTTCGACGCGCTGGTCAGCTACATGGAGACGAACCAGCACCAGCCGGACGAGCGCCGCTTCGCCGAGTACCTGTCGCAGCGCGGCGTGCCGGGCTCGCGGCCGGACGGCGGGGTGTCGGTGAAGGACGTCGAGAAGGTCTGGCGGGACCTCCAGGAGCGGTACATCCTGTCCGGCCGGGAGTGACCGCCGGCGGCCGGTGCCGACGCCGCATCGGTTCTCCCGTTGCTCCGCACCCGGCGTGATGGCCGTCCGCCCGTTCCGGCGGGCGGCCATTGACGCCTCCGGGGCCCCGCACTACCTTCACCGCACCATTCGTCGAACGCGTGCGGTGAGCGGAGGAGCCCAGGATGTCGCAGCCCCCCGAGGCCGGCCCGGCCGCGCCGGTCACCTTCTCCGCCGGCGCCCGCGCCGCGGTGGAGTCCCTGCTGACGCCGGTGGACGCCGAACTGACGCGCCGTTACCCCGGCGAGCGGGCCGCCCGGCAGCCCGTGCACACCGTGTACGTGCCCGCCGACGCGTTCGGGGCGCACACCGTCCGCGAGTGGGGCGCGCAGGCGCTCGCCGTGTTCGACGAGCACGCCGGGACGCCCGGGCGGCTGGCCCGGGCGCTCGGGGTGGCCGACGACGCACTGCTCGCCGAGGTGCACGCCCGGGTGCGGGCCAAGCTGGCGCGCGAACCGGTCGAGGACCTGCGGATCGACTTCGAGGACGGCTACGGCCCGCGCCCCGACGCGGAGGAGGACGCCGCGGCGGTGCGGGCCGCGCAGCTGGTCGCCGCGACGGTCGCCGACGGCAGCGCGCCGCCGTACCTCGGCATCCGCACCAAGTGCCTGGAGGCCGCCGTCCGGGCCCGCGGCATCCGCATCCTCGAACTGTTCCTCGGCACCCTGCTGGCCGAGGGCGGACTGCCCGACGGGCTGCTGCTCACCCTGCCGAAAGTCAGTCACACCGCCCAGGTCACCGCGCTGGTGCGGCTGCTGGAGGACTACGAGCGGCAGGCCGGGCTGCCCGCCGGGCGGCTCGGGTTCGAGATCCAGATCGAGACCACCCGGGCCGTGCTCGGCCCGGACGGCCGGGCCACCCTCGCGCTGATGATCGACGCCGCCGAGGGCCGTGCCACCGGCCTGCACTACGGCACCTACGACTACAGCGCCGCCTGCGGGGTCGGCGCCGCCCACCAGAGCCTCGACCACCCGGTCGCCGACCACGCCAAGGCCGTCATGCAGGCCGCCGCGGCCGGCACCGGCGTCCGGCTCTCCGACGGCTCCACCAACGTCCTGCCGACCGGTCCCGCCGAGCAGGTGCACGCCGCCTGGCGGCTGCACCACCGCCTGGTCCGCCGCTCGCTGGCCCGCGCCTACTACCAGGGGTGGGACCTGCACCCCGCCCAACTGCCCACCCGCTACGCCGCCGTCTACGCCTTCTACCGCGAGGGCCTGGACGCCGCCTGCGCCCGGCTCACCGCCTACCTCGCCAAGGCCGGCGGCGCCGTCCTGGACGAGCCCGCCACCGCCCGCGCCCTCGCCGGCCACCTGCTGCGCGGCCTCGACTGCGGTGCCCTCGACCCCGCCGAGATCACCGCCCGCACCGGCCTGGACCGCTCCCGCCTGCACGCCCTGGCCGGCCGCTGAGCCTCCGGGCCCGGCGGGATCCGCCCGGGCCGGCACTAGGCTGGGCGGTGAGGCCGGTGGCTGCTGTGCGCGGTGGTGCCGGGTAGGAGAGCGACAGCGGAGAGCACCAGCGTCATGGCCGAGCCGAGCCCGAAGCCGTACCTGACCGTCCGGGGCGATGGCAGCCACGAGTTGGAGATCAAGAAGTCCCGGTTCATCTGCCACCTGGCGCGGGTCGCGGACGAGGACGCGGCGCAGGCGTTCATCGCGGGGATCCGCAAGCAGTACTGGGACGCCCGGCACAACTGCACGGCGTTCGTGGTGGGGGAGGAGCAGCCGCGCGAGCGGTCCAGTGACGACGGGGAGCCGGCCGGGACGGCGGGGGTGCCGATGCTGGAGGTGCTGCGGCGGCGCGGGGTGACCGACACGGTCGCGGTGGTGACCCGGTACTTCGGCGGGATCAAGCTGGGCGCGGGCGGGCTGGTCCGGGCGTACGGGGCTGCGGTGTCGGAGGCGCTGGACGAGATCGGGCTGCTGGAGCGGCGGCCGGTCGCGCTGCTGTCGGTGACGGTGGACCACACCCGGGCCGGGCGGCTGGAGAACGACGTGCGGGCGGCGGGCTACCCGGTGGCGGGGCTGGAGTACCTGCCGGACGGGGTGCGGATCGAAGTGGGCGTCCCCGAGCCGGAGGTGACGGAGTTCCACACCTGGCTGGCCGAGGCGACCGGCGGTTCGGCGAGCGCGCAGCCGGCCGGGCGGACCTTCGTCGAGGTCGACGTCTGAGGCGGTCCGCCGGGTCGACGGCCGGGCGGCAGCCCGGCGTCCGGTCCGGACGGCAGGCGGTTTCCGGCCAATTCCCGGTGGGGGAACGGGATCGGACAGCGGATCGGGACACTGCATCAACCGCGGGCGTGCGGGTAGCAGAGGCGGCGCGGATGGAGTTCGGGTAGCCGTCCGATGACACTCGAACGAAGGAACCGGGGCCGGACTTGGAACTTCCGCTCCGGGTCACTTCGTCTCCTAGTAACAGGAAGCAACGATCCGGGACGGCACCGGAAGGAGGACTCGCAGACCGCAGCACCGCACCTCGGGAGGTTCCGCGTATGCCCACCGACCACGCCCAGCCGCCCTACCGGCTGACGGCCGCGACACCCCGCCCGCACCACGACACGACCGCCCTCGTCGACGACCTGCTCGCCGCCTGGCTGAAGGCGGAGGGGCACGACGAGCCCCCGCCCCGCGACCACGGGGCCCCGCCGGAGCGACTACGGCTCGGCGACCGGGTACTGCTGGACCGCGACGGCGGACCGCTGCCCGGCCGAGGCCCCGACGCCCGCTACAGCCGCCGCAGACTCCGCACGCCCGCTCCGCACGGCACCGACCAACTGACCCTCGTCCTCGCCTCCGACGACGCCGACGGCCCGACCCGGCTGCGCGTCGAGGCCGAACACCTGCCCTCCGGGCCCGCCCTGGCCGGCCACGGCCGCGTCCCCGTCCCGGAACTCGTCCGCCGGCTGCTGCCGCTGCTGGACGCCGCCGAGGGCCCGGTGCCGCTGGCGGTCGCCCCGCGGGTGCTCGGACCGGCCGACCTGGACGATCTGATCGACGAACTGTGCGACCCGGAACGGCAGTTGCCGACCGTGGTGGCGAGCGTCCCGCCCGCCGTGCCGATCGAGGAGTGGCAGGAGACGGTCCTCGGTCCGCTGCTGCGCCAACTCCCCGGCCTGGCCTCGATGTACGTGCTCGGGCACACCGCGCTGCCCCGGTTCAACCTGGCCCTCGAATTCCACAAGGTGTACGGCGGGGCGATCCGCACCTTCCTGCCCGACGTCGACCCGGCGTCCCGCGCGGACGCCGCCCGGCACCCGGTCCTGCCGCGCCAGCGGATCGACGAGAACCTGCGCCGCGCCGCCGCCCTGCTGGCCCGCGAACCGCGCCGGGTGGCCGCCGGACTCGCCCTGCCCGCACCGCTGGCGGCGGTCCCGCAGCTGTGGCTGCCGCCCGAGGCGCGCAAGCCCCCCGAGCGGCCCGCGCACCCGGCGGTCCGGCTGGAACGCTGCCGGCTGCGGATCGAGCAGCCCCGCCCCCCGCGCCGCTCCCGGTGCGGCACCGACCCGGCCAGCTTCGGCGAACTGGTCGACCGCTTCCACGAGTTCCCGCTGCTGGAGTTCACCGGCGACAGCAAGGAGACGCTCGCCCTGGACGGCCAGGCCGACGGCCCCGGCTGGGCCCGGCTGACCTGGGACGGCCTGACCGCGCTGCAGGAGTACGCGGACGCCGCCGTCCGCGGCGAGGCCGGCGGCGACTTCAAGCAGTGGTGCGAGCACACCCCGCCCGGCTGCCACCGCTTCCCGCCGCGCAAGGCCGTCCGCGGCGAGTCCCGCACCGTCGCCAGCCACGGCAAGTGGAAGCGCCAGCGGATGCTGCCCGTCCCCGCCGTCGTCGACTCGTCCTGCCGTGCGTTCATGGGCGCCCACCTGCGGATCGGCGGTGGCGGCACCGCCCCCCGGGTGCACTACCTGGACGACTGCTCCGGCAGCGGCCGGATCTACGTCGGCTACATCGGGCTGCACCTGACCAACACCCGCACCAACTGACCGCCGCGACGCGGTCCGCGCCGACCGCCCCGGCCCGCACCGGAGCCGGGGCGGTCGGCCGATCCGGTGTCAACGGTCGGCCAAACCCCGGAGGTTGGCTGACCCGGAGCCCCGGACGGGGGACAATGCTGCTCGGGCCCCGCCGACGGCGGCCCTCCGACGTGCGCCGGACGAGCAGGGGGAACGACCGCCGATGCAGCACCCATCCGATGGCCGCGCCGACGGCACCGCCACGGTGCTCCAGCCCGGCTTCCTCGCCTCGCTCTTCCGCGACCTCGGCGCCGACGAGGACGAGCCGCCCACCGAGCCGCTCCCGCGCACCGACGACGCCGCGCCCGGCGAGTACGCCCACCCGGGGCCCCCGCAGGCCGCGGCCGTCGTCCACCCGCGCACCGCGCCCGACGCCGCACCCGAACCGGAGCCCGCCCCCGCGGACGACCCGGTGGCCGCGCACGGCCGGGCCGCCGCCCTCACCCACCACCGCACCCTCGCCGTGCAGGCCGACCACGAACGCCTCGCCGACCTGCTGCGCCGCGCCGCCCAGCCGGTCTCCGCGATGGACTTCGAGAGCCAGCTGCGCAGCTACCGGCCCAAGCCGTACCCGGACGCCGCGCCGGACAGCGAACCCGAGCCCGCCTGGGCCGACTTCGCGCCGCCCGAGCCCGCCGACGCCGACCCCGACCAGCCCCGCTCGCGCCGCCTGCTCGACTCCGGCTACCAGCGCGAACTCGCCCAGGCCCGGCTGCGCCACCAGCGCGCGCTGCGCGAGTGGCGGACCCGGCAGGCCGACCTCGCCGACAGCGGCGCGGCCGCCGCCCGGCAGGCCCACGAGGAGGCCGAACGGGCCCGGGCCCGCGCCGTGCAGGAGTACAACGACAGCCTGGAGGAGTGCCGCCGCGCCTACCGGGAGGCCGAACCCGCCGCCGTCGAGTCGCTGCTGGAGCGCGCCCTGGCCGCCGCCGAGGGCTCCACCCGCGACCTGCCCGCCCCCTGCCGCGCGGTGTTCCGGGCGCTGACCCGCACCGCCGTCCTCGACCTCGACCTGCCGCCGCTGGACACCGTCCCCGCGCTGTCCGGCTACCGGCTCACCGAGGACGGCGCCGTCGAGCCGGTCCACCGCCCCGAGGCCGACGTCCGCGCCGACTACCTGCGCCTGGCCGCCCGCCTCGCGCTGCGCGCCCTGCAGGCCGCCGACGCCGTCGACACCGACGACGTCCTCGCCGGAGTGGTGCTGAACGGCTGGCTGCGCGAGCCCGGCCGGCCCCCGCGCTGCCTGCTCAGCGTGGACGCCGACCGCGACGCGCTGGCCCGCACCCGCCTCGTCCCCGACTCCGGGCACCTCGGCGACGACGGCGTGTACGCGGACGCCGAGCACGACGAGTCGCTGCTGCGGCTGCGCGCCCTGGCCGCCGTGATCACCCCCGACCCGTACGGCGACGAGGCCGTGGTGCCGTGGGGCGGCGCCGCCGCCGCGGTCCCCGCGCTCGGCGAGCTCTCGCCCGGCGAATTCGCCCTGCTGGTCCGGGCGGTGCTCACCGCCGGCGGCCTGGAGGACTGGAGCGTGCGGCTGCGCGGCCCGGCCGGCCTGGTCGCCACCGCCGAAGGGCAGCCCGGCAGCCGGCTGCCCGGCCGCTGGGTGGTGTGGGCGTCCCGCGGGCCCGCGCCCGTCACCGCCGAGGAGATCGCCACGCTGTCCGAGGCCGTCCGCGAGGAGGGCGCGGACCGGGGCCTGCGGATGACCTGCGGCCGGTTCACCGACGAGGCCGTCGACCTGACCGCCGAGGAACGCCACCAGCGGATCCACCTGATCGACGGTCAGGGAATCCGCGAACTCGCCCTCACCCACCTGTCGCTGCCGCTCACCGCCTGACGGCCGGTCGGGAGCCCCGGCGGGTCCCGACCGGCCTTCGGCCGTTGCGCCGTCCGGAGTGACAGGCTTGGACCGTGGAGAACGGATACCTCGGCCGCCGGTCCGACCGGCGCCCGGCCGAGAACGCAGAACGGCACACCGCCGAGCAGGCCCGCGAACGGGCGATGGCCGCGATGTACGCCGAGTGCGGCCTGCTGCGCGAACTCGCCGACGCCTCGGGGGTGAGGCTCGACGACACCGTCGACTCGCTGACCGCGCTCGACCAGCTGCTGCCGCGCTGGCGCGACGACCCGCAGGTCTCCCGGTGGCTGGGCACCGACGCCGGCCTGTACCTCGGCACGGTGATCCGCCGCCGGATCCCCGGCTCGACCTGGCGGCTGGCCGCCGACGGCCGACCGCTGATGGTGCTGGCCACCGGGTTCGAACTCGACGTCACCGCCCTCGGCACCGGCTGGGCCGAGCAGGGCGCCCCGCAGCTCGCCGCGATCTACCGTGCCGCGGGAGACGGCTGACGGCTCGTCAGGATGATGGCGTGTCACCCCGACGGCCCGCCCGGGCGGCGGCCCGGCCCGCCGCCCCGCACAGTGGAGTGCAGGGCCCGGCACCGTCCGGCCCGGGCCGGACGACTGGGCAACCGTGGGCAGCGGTCCGCGCAGCCGTCCGGCCCCTGGCACGAACCGGGGGAGGCCGGAACTGACCGCCGTGCTGGTCGCCGCGGGCGCCTTCCTGATGACCCTGATCGGCGGCTTCGTCGCCCAGCGCACCGGCGACCGCCGCCACCTGGTGCTCGGCTTCGCCGCCGGACTGATGCTCGGCGTGGTCGCCTTCGACCTGCTCCCCGAGGCGATGGCCCAGGCCCCCGAGGAACTCCACGGCGTCCCCGAGGCGCTGCTGATGTTCGCCGCCGGCTTCCTGCTCATCCACATCGTCGAACGGGCCGTCGCCATCCACCGCGGCCACGAGGGCGAGTACGCCGCGCACAGCCACACCCACGGGCACGGCCACGGGCCCGGGCACCGGCACCGCGAACAGGGCGTCGGACTCGCCGCCGCCTCCGCGCTGGTGCTGCACAGCATGATGGACGGCTTCGCGATCGGCGCCGCGTTCCAGGCCGGCACCACCGTCGGCACCGTGGTCGCCATCGCCGTCGTCGCCCACGACTTCGCCGACGGCTTCAACACGTACACCCTCACCCGGCTGTACGGGAACAACCGGCGGCGGGCGGTCACCCTGCTGGTCGCCGACGCCGTCGCACCCGTCACCGGCGCCGGGATCACCCTGCTGTTCACCATCCCCGAGCACCTGCTCGGCCTGTACCTGGGCTTCTTCGCCGGCTTCCTGATGTACCTGGCGACCTCCGACATCCTCCCCGAGGCGCACAGCCCCCACCCGTCGCGCACCACCCTCGCCTGCACCGTGCTGGGCGTCGGCTTCATGTGGCTGGTGATCGGACTGACCTGACGTCAGGCGAACTGCCCGGCCCGGAGGTCCAGGGCGGCCCAGTGGCGGCGCAGCACGTCCAGCGCGGCCGTGACGGCGGGGCGGCGCGAGGTCTGCGCCCGCCACAGCACGTACACCCGGCGGAACGGCTCGGGCGTGACCGGGCGGGCGACCACCCCCGGCGGGAGCGGACCGCGGCCCAGCCGCGGCACCAGGCCCAGGCCGAGCCCGACCGCGATCAGCGCGATCTGGGTCTCGAACTCGCCGACCAGGTAGCGCACATCGGGCTCCTCGCCGATCCCGCGCATGGTGTGCAGCAGCCAGTCGTGGCAGATGTTGCCCGGCGGCACGCTGGTCCAGCGCTGCCCGCGCAGCTCCGTCACCGGGACGGCGTCGAGCGCCGCCAGCGGGTGGGCGGCCGGCAGCAGCAGGTCGACCGGGTCGGTGCCGAGGTCGAGCCGGTCCAGGCCGTCCTGCACCGGCAGCGGCACCGACGCCCAGTCCTGCACCACCGCCAGGTCCACCTCGCCGCGGGCCACCAGCTCGGCCGCCGGGTACGGGTCGCTCTCCAGTAGCCGGACCTCCAACTCCGGGCAGCTGTCGTGGAGTTCGGCCAGAACGCCGGGCAGCAGACCGCGCGCCGCGGTGGCGAAGGAGGCGACCAGCAGCCGCCCGGCGGCCCGGCCGCGCTGCTCCTCCAGCGTCACCTCGGCCTGCTCGACCAGTGCCAGCACCCGCTGCGCGGTGTCCGCCAGCCGGTGCGCGGCGTCGGTGAGTCGCACGCCCCGGCCCTGACGCTCCAGTAGGACGGTGCGGGTCTCGCGTTCGAGCTTGGCGATCTGCTGGGAGACCGCTGAGGGGGTGAAGCCGAGCGCCGCCGCGGCGCCGCCGACCGAGCCGTGCACGGCGACCGCGTGCAGGGCGCGCAGGCGTCCCAGATCCATCATGCAGCGATGCTAAACGGTGAACCCGAGAAACTGTCGCTGGTGCTGAACGGTCGGGGTGCGCGAAGGTCTGACCATGCCGTCATCCCCCGCCCTGCCGTCCCCGTCCGCCGCCATGGGCGCCCGCCACATCGCCCTGGCCGTGGCGATCGCCGCCGTCTGGGGCCTGAACTTCGTGCTGATCGAGGTCGGACTGAAGGACTTCCCGCCGCTGCTGTTCTGCGCGCTCCGGTTCGCCGTCGTGGCCCTGCCCGCGGTGTTCTTCGTCGGCCCGCCCCGGGTGGCGTGGCGCTGGGTGCTCGGCGTCGGAACGGCCCTCGGCGTGGTGAAGTTCGGGCTGCTGTTCCTCGGCATGCACGCGGGCATGCCCGCCGGACTGTCCTCGCTGGTGCTGCAGGGCCAGGCCGGCTTCACCGCGCTGTTCGCCGCCGTCCTGCTGCGCGAACGCCCCGCCCCGCTGCGGATCGCCGGCCTCGCACTGGCCTTCGCGGGCATCGCGCTGGCCGCCGTCGACCACGGCGTGCACGGCCCGGCCGGCGCGTTCGCGCTGCTGATCGGCTCGGCCATGGCCTGGGGCCTGGCCAACGTGCTGACCCGCAAGGCCGCCCCGCCGGACGCGCTGCGCTGGATGGTCTGGGTCTCCGCCGTGCCGCCGCTGCCGCTGCTCGCGCTGTCCCTGCTGGTCGAGGGCCCCGACGCCGACTGGGCCGCACTGCGCGCCATCAGCTGGGCGGGCGTCGGCGTGGTGCTGTACGTCGGCCTGGTCTCCACGCTGTTCGCGTTCGTCGCCTGGAGCCACCTGCTGCGCCGCTACGACGCGTCGGTGGTCGCCCCGTACTCGCTGCTGGTGCCGGTGTTCGGGATGTCCTCGGCGGCGCTGCTGCTCGGCGAGCGGTTCAGCCTGCTCGCGGGTGCGGCGACGGTGCTGGTGATCGCCGGGATCGGGCTGGGCGCGGTGCCCGCTACGGCCTGGGCCCGGCTTCGTACGCCTCCTCGGCGCGGCGCAGCGCCCGCAGCAGGGCGTCCTGCTCGGCAGCGCTGACCGGGCCGAAGTACTCCTGCGCGACCTCGTGCCGGACCTGCGAGATCCGCTCCAGCGCGCCGTGCCCCGCGGCCGTCAGGACCAGGCGCACCGCACGGCGGTCCGCCGGGTCCGGGGTGCGGGCCACCAGGCCGGCCTCCTCCAGCGCGTCGACCACGGTGGTCGCCGAGCGGGGCGCGATCCGCAGCCGCTCGGCGAGTTCGCTCAGCCGCATCGTTTCGGCGCTCTCGCAGCCGGGCGCGTGGGCCAGTGTGCGCAGCGCCCGGCCCTGGGCGGGGGTGATGCCGTACGGCTCCAGCCGCTGCATGGTCCGCCGGCGGATCCGCTTCATCGCCCGGGTGAGGGCGTCGGCGAGTTCCGCGGCGGTGTCGGCGGGGCCGGGGGAGGTCATGGGCAAAGGTTAGCGGGCGGCCCGGGGGCGGCCTGGGCCTGCTCCCGGAAATATGTTGAGCTTGGCTCAGCAATCGAGTAACTTAGGTCAACCTAAGTCACCCGTGTCCAACGAGGAGTACCGCCATGGCCCGCTCCACCGCCCGCGTCGCCACCGACCGCCCCGGCCGCTACGCCAAGCAGCTCGCCGCCCACATGGGCCGCAAGATCCCCGCCGACTGGTCCGAGGAGACCGGCCGCGGCACGCTCACCTTCGGCGCCGGACAGGCCGAACTCACCGCCGAGGACGGCGCGCTGCTGCTCGCCGTCGAAGGCGCCGAGGAGAACCTGCCCCAACTGGAGGACGTGGTCGGCCGCCACCTGGTCCGCTTCGGCACCCGCGACGAGCTGGTGGTCGCCTGGCAGCGCGAGAGCGGCGAGGCCGGCACCGTCCAGCGCCTGACCGGCGACGAGGACTGACCGGCCGCCCGCTCAGCCCTGCCGCAGCGGCGGCATCGGCACCGGCACCGAGAACGCCGTCGCCCCCGCGCCGACACCGCCCTGGCAACTGTTCGGCGGCGCCGTGGTCACGCCCCGGGTCGAGGGCTTCTCGGCCGCCCAGAACATGAAGCCCAGCAGTCCCGCGCTGGTGCCCGCGCCGTTCGGCGCGGCGCTCTGCACCCAGCTGCCCGTCGCGCTCTGCACCGAGTTGGCGAAGTTCGTGCACTCCGGGCGGACCTGCGAGCCCTCCGCGATGTACAGGCTGCCGGTGAACTTGGCCGGCGCCAGCGGCGGAATGGCGGGGTTGTAGGTCGGCTTGCCGTCCAGGTGCTCCTGCCAGTTGGCGATCGCCGTGGACGCCGAGGGCTGCCTGTTCGGCACCATCGCGTTCGCGTAGTCCAGCACCGGGTTCGCGGTGGTCAGCCAGTGCGCGGTGGCGTACTGGTCGATGCCGATCAGCCAGCGGTCGCCCGCCGCCACGTCGATGGTCAGCCGAGCGGTCGGGTCGGCGCCCGAGGCGTCGTACGGGTGGACGGCCCGGTAGGCGTCCACGAAGGCCTGCAGGCCCGTCAGGTTCGGACTGCTGCTGTTCTCGTAGTCGATCTCGATGCCCACCCCGAGCTTCGACGCCAGCGCGGCCGCCTTCCGGCCGAGCAGGCCGCCGTCCTGGGCCAGCGCGGAGTCCCAGTCGCCGGTGTACGTGATGCCGCCGATGGAGAGCATCACCCGGATCCCGCGCGCGGTGAAGTAGTCCACCACCTGCTGGTTCATGCCCACCGGCACGCCCGCGGCGTCCCCCGCGTCGTCGGTGCCGTTCAGCAGCCGCAGCGGATTGACGAAGCTCAGCACCACCACGTTCACCGAGGGCCGGCCGTCGCCGCGGTCGACCAGCCAGTGGTTGGCGGCGTCGAACTGCGCCATGTCCCGGACCTTCGCCCAGGTGCAGGCGTCGTCGCTGCAGTGCCAGGCGCCGTAGACCTGCATCGGGGCGGCGGCCGCCGTCGCCGCGGGTGCGGGCAGCGCGGTCGCGGGTGCGGGCAGTGCCGTCACCGCGAGGGCGAGCAGCGAGGCCGCCACCGAGAAACGCGTCATGGGCATGACTGGGGAACGCACATTCGCCTCCCGGCGATCGCGTGCTGATGGGTGGGGAACAGGGTGCGCGCGAGCCGGGAAGGCGTCAATGGTCTGGACCGAACCGCAGCCTGACGGGCAGTCAGCTCGATGCGAGTCTCGGCAGCAGCCGGTGCAGGCCGAGCAGCAGCAGGCCCGACAGGCACCAGCTGGCGAGCACGTCCAGCAGCCAGTGGAAGTCGCTCCACACCAGCCCGGCGCCCACCCCCACGCACACCAGCACGGTGGCCCGTCCGACCTGCCGGGCCCGCGACGGCGGCAGCACCCGGGCCAGCAGCAGCGCCGCCGTCCCGTACGCGATCGCCGAGGTCGCGGTGTGCCCCGACGGGTACCAGCCCCACTGGTCCGCGGCCAGCGGCAGCCCGAACGGGCCCGGCCGGGCGAACCACGCCTTGGCCGGCACCACCAGCAGCGGGACCAGCACCGCCGCCAGCACCGCCACCGGCACCGGCGTCCACCAGCGCGGCCGGCCGTCCCGCCGGGCCAGCCAGGCCGCCAGCCCCGCAGACCCCAGCAGCACCGGAACCGCCGGCACCCCGCCGCCGAGATCGGACAGCGCCACCCCGAGACGGTTCAGCAGTGCCGAATGCAGCGCCCCGCGCAGCTCCCGCACCCCGTCGCGCACCGCCGTGTCCACTCCCAGCAGTGGGCCGTCCACCGCCACCTGCCAGGAGATCGCCACCAGCAGCACCGCGAGTGTCATGGGCAGAACAGCAAAAACAGGCCGCCCCGGAGCAGGGGGGAGAGCTCCGGGGCGGCCAAGGCGATCGCCGCGCCGTGCGGCCCGGGGGGTGTGGGCGGGACGGCCGGTCGATCGGTCCAGTGCGCCCGCCTCGACGGCGGACGGCGATGTGGGCAGTGGTTGAGGTTCGCTGTCCATCTGTGATGACAGTACGTCAAAGCCGAGGCGCACCAACGGCCGACAGGCTTTCGTGCACAGCATCTTCACCACCGGCGGGGCAACCTCCACCCGGTGTCCGAACGGCCGCACGCACGGGACCGAACAGCCGGAACGCGCGGGACCGGCGGGACGAACGCACGGGGTCGGCGGGGCGAACGGGAGGAGGGGGGAGAACGGGAACAGGCCGGGCAGCGGCGGACGCAGGGCCGGAGAAGACGAAACGCGGGGGCCGGACGGGATCCGCTTCCGTCCGGCCCCCGCGTCGCTCAGGGGGAATCGCCCGAGGGTCAGACGCCCGCGAAGGCCGACTCCAGGATGTCCAGGCCCTCGATCAGCAGGTGCTCCGGCATCACCAGCGGCGGCAGGAAGCGCAGCACGTTGCCGTAGGTGCCGGCGGTCAGCACCACCAGGCCCTCGGCGTGGCAGGCCTTCGCGATGGCCGCGGTGGCCTCCACGTTCGGCTCCTTGCCGCCCGGCTTCACCAGCTCGACGGCGATCATCGCGCCGCGGCCGCGGACGTCACCGATGATGTCGAACTTCTCCTGCATCGCCCGCAGGCGGCCCAGCATGATCTCGCCGATCCGCTGCGCCTTGCCGTTGAGGTCCTGCTCCTTCATCGTCTCGATGGCGCCCAGCGCAGCCGCACAGGCCACCGGGTTGCCGCCGTAGGTGCCACCCAGACCACCGGTCTGCGCGGCGTCCATGATCTCGGCGCGGCCGGTCAGCGCCGACAGCGGCAGGCCGCCCGCGATGCCCTTGGCGGTGGTGATCAGGTCCGGGACGATGCCCTCGTCCTCGCACGCGAACCACTGGCCGGTGCGGCAGAAGCCGGTCTGGATCTCGTCCGCGACGAACACGATGCCGTTCGCCTTCGCGAACTCCACGATCGCCGGCAGGAAGCCCTTGGCCGGCTCGATGAAGCCGCCCTCGCCCTGGATCGGCTCGATGATGATCGCGGCGACGTTCTCGGCGCCGATCTGCTTGTTGATCGCCTCGATCACCTGCGCGGCAGCCTCGGACGCGGCGTTCTCCGCACCCGTCAGCCAGCGGTACGGGTAGGCCACCGGCACGCGGTAGACCTCGGGGGCGAACGGACCGAAGCCCTGCTTGTACGGCATGTTCTTCGCCGTCAGCGCCAGGGTCAGGTTGGTGCGGCCGTGGTAACCGTGGTCGAACACCACGATCGCCTGGCGCTTGGTGTACGCGCGGGCGATCTTCACCGCGTTCTCGACGGCCTCGGAACCCGAGTTGAACAGCGCGGTGCGCTTCTCGTGGTCGCCCGGGGTCAGCTCGTTCAGCGCCTCGGCCACCGCCACGTAACCCTCGTACGGGGTCACCATGAAACAGGTGTGGGTGAACGCGGCCAGCTGCGCGGTGGTCTTCTCCACCACGGCGGCGGCACTGTTGCCCACGTTGGTGACGGCGATGCCCGAACCGAAGTCGATCAGGCTGTTGCCGTCCACGTCCTCCAGCACGCCGCCACCGGCGCGCGACACGTACACCGGCAGCGTGGTGCCCACGCCGGCCGCGACCGCACCGAGCTTGCGCGACTGCAGCTCCTGCGACTTCGGGCCGGGGATCGCGGTGACCAGGCGGCGCTCCTGCGGGAGCGGCGTTGCAGCGCTCATCTGTCATCTCCAAGTTCTCAAGGCGCGGTAGACGCAGGCTACGACCGGCCCCGTTCGGCGGGCATGCGCCACTCGGTACTGCTGCGCTGTACGAATTGTCCTGCGCGGCCAGTGGCCGAAGATCGGCTCCCGCCCCCGCTCCCTCCACTACATTGGCCCCGGGTGTGTCGGCGGGACGGCGGAGCGGGTCCGGCACCGCCGGCAACGTAGGAGGGGCCCGAAGTGGAACAGAACGACGCGCGAACCCAGCACGCCCACCCCCACCTCCCCCCGCCCCGCACCCCCTTCCACCTCCCCACCTGGGCCACCGCCCCCCGCCCCCAGGCCCCGCCCGGCATCTACCGCCAGCACCACACCCCGTACGACCCGAAGAAGGCGGGGGACGCCGAGACCCCGGCGGGGCCGCTGCTGCTGCGGGCGGCGCTGAACCTGGTGGTGGCCTGGTTCGTCTTCATCTACGGCCGCGGCTTCGCGCTCTCCGGCCTCGGAATGCTGGGACTCGGTGACTTGCCGACCACGCCCACCATCCTGCTCGCACTGCTGGTGAACCTCTTGGTCATCGCCCTGGTCATCAGGATCTTCGGCCGGATGGGCCGCTGGCGCGAAGTCGGCCGCCGTTTCCTGCGGCCGCTGGTCTCCCGCACCGTCACCGAAGTGCCGCCCGAGCCCGAGGCCGCGCCCGTGGTGGACGTGTGGGCGGAGTTGCGGCCCGCCGGCGAGGCGGTGCGGCGGCTGGAGGGCGAGCCGGTCGGGGACGTGGACTACGTGCGGCTGCACCAGGCCTGGCGGAGCGTCGGCGCGGACGCGGCCGGCCGGCACGAGTTCGCCGCGCAGGTGGCCGGTCGCGGTGCGGCCGCCTGCGCGCACCCGTCCGAGCAGCGCGACCTGCCGGGCGGGCGGGCCGCGCGGCACGACCTGATGGTGCGCCAGGTGCGGCTGGGCACCGCGCAGGACGTGCCGAAGAACCCGCCGACGCACCGCAACGCGGGCTTCGCGCTGGACCCCGCCCTGCTCGGCACCTCGCTGCTGGCGGTCGGCCCGGCCGGTACCGGCAAGACCGCCGCGCTGGCCCGTCCGGTCGCCGAGGCGCTGTGTCTGCAGGCGCTGGCCGGTGCGGCCTGTGCGGTGGTGGTCGGGGCGTCCGACGCGGACCTGGGCCCGGACGACTGGTACGACGTGGTGATCGCCCCCGGCGACCCGTCCGCCCCGTACGGCCTGGACCTGTACGGTGCGGCGCCGAACCCGGACGAGGCGGCGGCCCGCCTCGCGGACGCGCTGCTGCCGGACGAGCTGGCGCCGCGCGCGGAGAGCGCGCGGACGGCGATGCAGCAGGTGGTCGGGCCGTTCCGGGCGGCGTACGGCCGCTACCCGGGGGTGCGGGAGCTGCGCGCGCTGCTGGCCGGGGACGCGGACGGCTGGGCGGAGCTCGCGGAGCAGTTGCAGAAGTCGGGCCGGCGGCCGGAGTTCGAGGCGGACGTGCAGCAGCGGGAGCGGATGCACGGCCGGGTGGACGACCCGGGCGCGCTGCTCGCGGACCGGCTGGCGCTGCTGGACCGTCCCGCGCTGGCGCCGGGCTTCTCCGGTGGCCCGGACGCCAAACCGGCGTTCGCGATGCGCGCCCTGGAGCACCCGCTGCGGGTGCGGGTGAAGCTGCCGGAGCGCAGCCATCCGGAGGCCGCGCGGATGCTGTCGCGGCTGCTGCTGGGCCAGTTCACCCAGGCCGCCGCCGACCGGGCCGACCGGGAGCTGTTCGCCGGCCTGGTGCTGGACGACGCCACCGCCGCCGTGGACGCCCAGACGATCCGCGGGATCCAGCGGCTGCGCGGTGCCAACGCGGGTGTGGTGCTGCTGCTGCGCACGCTGTCGGACCTGCCGGAGGCGCTGCGCGCGCCGCTGTTCGGCGCGGTCGGCAACCGGATGGCCTTCCCCGGCATCGCGCCGTGGGACGGCCGGCTGTTCTCCGAGGCCTGGGGCACTCACCTGGTCCGGGAGACCGCGGTCACGCACACCCCGGACACCTCCGGCGGCGCCGTGCGGCGGGCCGGCCGGCTGGTCCGCAAGGCGCTGTCGGGCACCACCGCGCAGACCGAGTCGGTGACCACCCGGGACGTCGAGCGGCACCGCTGGTCGCCGTCCGACCTGGCGCACGCCCTGCCGTCCGGGCACGCGGTGATCTCGTTGACCTCGGTGTCGGGGGAGCAGGTGCCGCCGCTGCTGGTCGACCTGCGGCACTGAGGTCGGGGTCGCGGGGCGGTCAGCATTGGGTCACGGAAGTTACGGACCGGCGGATTTCGGCGTATCGGCTTGTCCGGAGCGTCCATAATGGGGGGAGAACCCTCACTCGCCCGGTCGCAACGGCGCGACCAGGTCGAACCACCGAAGGTGCCATGCCCCCCACACTCGCCTCCGTCGTCCGCACCAGCACGCTCCACCTGACGGTGCTGGCCGGCGCGGACCACCTGGAACGCCCGGTCCGCTGGGTGCACACCAGCGAGCTGGACGACCCCACCCCGTTCCTCGAGGGCGGCGAGCTGCTCCTCACCACCGGCATCAAGCTCGGCAAGAGCGCCGCCGGCCTGCAGGCCTATGTGCACCGGCTGGCCGACGCCGGCGTGGTCGGGCTCGGCCTGGGCGTCGGCCTCTCGCACACCGAGGTGCCGCAGGCCCTGGTGGACGCCGCCGCGCAGCGCGGGCTGCCGCTGCTGCGGGTGCCGGAGGCGACGCCGTTCATCGCCATCTCGAAGGCGGTCTCCGCGGCCCTCGCCGCCGAGCAGTACGAGGCCGTCACCACCAGCTTCGAGGCGCAGGAGGAGCTGACCCGGGCCGCGCTCGGCAAGGACGGCACCACGGCGGTGGTCCGCCGGCTGGCCGCCCGGCTGGGCGGCTGGGCGGCGCTGTACGACGGCTCCGGCGCGCTGTCCGCGGTCGCCCCGGACTGGGCCGCCCGCCGGGCCGGCCGGCTGGCCGCCGAGGTGGACCGGCTGCGCCGCCGCCCCGCGCCGTCGAGTGCCGCGCTGCAGGGCCGGGCGGGCACCATCGACACCGCCGACGAGGACTACGTGGTGGTGCAGTCGCTGGGCGCGGACCGCCGCCCGCGCGGCTTCCTCGCGGTCGGCACCGAGGACCGCATCACCCCGACCGAGCGGTACGTGCTGAACGCCGCCGTCGCGCTGCTCACCCTCACCCTGGAGCGCTCCCGGGAGCTGCGGCAGGCCGAGGAGAAGATGGGCGCGGCGCTGCTGCGGATGGTGCTGGCCGGCGAGGTCGGCACCGCCCGCCAGGTGGCCGCGGGGCTGTTCGGCGGCCTGCCGGAGGGCACCGTCCGGGTGCTGGTGGCCGCCGCCGGGCCCGGACCGGAGGCCGCCGAGGCGCTCGGCGAGCTCGGCGACCGCGCCGAGCAGGCGGGCGGCAAGGTCGGCGAGAAGCTGCTGGTGGCCCGGGAGGACGGTGCGCACGGCCCGCGTCTGATGGTGCTCGCCCTGGACAACGGTTCGGTGCACCGGGCCTGCCTTGGCGCGGTGGAGGAGCACGAGGGCCTGGCGCTGGGCGTCTCCGCCCCCGCCGCCCTGGAGGACGCCGGCACCGCGCACGCGCAGGCCGAGCGGGCCCTCGCGGTGGCGCAGCGCGGCGGCCGCCGGACCGTCGACCACGAGGAGGTCGGCGCGGGCTCGCTGCTGCCGCTGCTCGGCGAGGAGGCCGTCACCGCGTTCGCGGAGGGCCTGCTGCGTCCGCTGCGCGACCACGACCGCACCGCCCGCGGCGACCTGGTCGCCTCGTTGCGGGCCTGGCTGTCCCGGCACGGCCAGTGGGACGCGGCCGCCGCCGACCTCGGCGTGCACCGGCACACGCTGCGTTACCGGATGCGCCGGGTCGAGGAGCTGCTGGGCCGCTCGCTGGACGACACGGACGTCCGGATGGAGCTGTGGCTGGCGCTGCGGGCGGGCGAGGACTGAGTCCCGCCCCGGACGGGCCTGTCCTGTCCGTAGAAATCGACGGGCTGCTTTCCACCCGTCCGTCCAATCGGAAAGCCGTCCCCCTCCCCCTACCGTGAACGGGAAAGCGAAGCATTCGAGGGAAGGGGCCGGTGCGACCGTGACCACCACGTACGAGTTCTGGTTGGCCGGGCAGCGGGCGAGCGGCGAGGCGGACTTCGAGGTCCGCCACCCGCACGACGGCAGCCTGGTGGCGAAGGTCAGTGTGCCGACCGACGCGCAGGTGGAGGAGGCCGTCGCGGCCGCCGCCGCCGCGGTTCCGGTGTTCGCCGCGACCCCGGCGCACGTGCGCGCCGCCGCGCTGGACCACGTCGCGAAGCGGCTGGCGGAGCGCACCGAGGAGATCGCCCAGCTGATCACCGCCGAGAACGGCAAGCCGATCAAGTGGGCGCGCGGCGAGATGGGCCGTGCCGTGTCGGTGTTCCGCTGGGCCGCCGAGGAGGCCCGCCGGACCAACGGCGAGACCATGCGCCTGGACACCGACCCGGGCGGCACCGGCCGCTACGCGCTGGTGCGCCGCTTCCCGCGCGGCGTGGTGCTGGGCATCGCGCCGTTCAACTTCCCGCTGAACCTGGTGGCGCACAAGGTGGCCCCGGCGATCGCGGTCGGCGCGCCGATCATCCTGAAGCCCGCGCCGGCGACCCCGCTGTCCGCCATGGTGCTGGGCGAGATCCTGGCCGAGACGGACCTGCCGGCGGGCTCCTGGAGCGTCCTGCCGGTGGAGAACGCCAAGATGCCCGCGCTGGTGCAGGACAAGCGCCTGCCGGTGATCTCGTTCACCGGTTCGGACAAGGTCGGGTACCAGATCATGGACTCGGTGCCGCGCAAGCACGTCACCCTGGAGCTCGGCGGCAACGCCGCGGCCGTGGTGCTGGCGGACTGGAGCTCCGAGGCGGACCTCGACTGGGCCGCGACCCGGATCGCGCTGTTCTCGAACTACCAGGGCGGCCAGTCCTGCATCTCGGTGCAGCGGGTGATCGCCGACGCGAGCGTCTACGACCGCCTGGTGGAGAAGGTCGTCGCCAAGGTGCAGGCGCAGGTGACCGGCGACCCGCGCGACGAGGCCACCGACGTGGGCCCGCTGGTGGACGAGAACGCCGCCAAGCGCGTCGAGTCCTGGGTCGAGGACGCCGTCGCCAAGGGCGCCAAGGTGCTCACCGGCGGCAAGCGGGACGGCGCCGCCTACGCGCCGACCGTGCTCGCCGACCTGCCGGCGGACGCGATCCTGGCGAAGTCCGAGGTGTTCGGCCCGGTGCTGTCGCTGCACAAGGCGTCGTCCACCGACGAGGCCTTCGCGATGGTCAACGACTCCGACTTCGGCCTGCAGGCGGGCGTCTTCACGCACGACGTGCAGACCGCCTTCCGCGCCCACCGCGAGCTGGAGGTCGGCGGCGTGGTGATCGGCGACGCGCCGTCCTACCGCGCCGACCAGATGCCGTACGGCGGCGTGAAGGACTCCGGCGTGGGCCGCGAGGGCGTCCGCTACGCGATGGACGACTTCACCTTCGAGAAGGTCATGGTGCTGACCGGCCTCGACCTCTGATCGGGCCGCTTCCTGACGCCCCGTCACCGCGCCTGCGGCGGCGGGGCGTCGGCCTGCCTTGACAGCTCCCGGGGCCGGGCGTAGGCCGGGAGGCAGGAAGGAAGGAGGTCCCGTCATGCTGGGCGACCTCATCGGCGAGGAGAAGGGCCGGATCACCGGTCAGCGGGTGCTGGCGGGGGAGCACGGGCTGCCGCCCACGGTGGAGTCCTCGTTCGCGGCGAGCGGCACCCTGTTGGGCGTCCGGGTCCGGGACCTGGGCACCTACACGTCGCGGCTGCGCGCGGACGGCACCCTGGAGGGCGCCGGCCAGGGCGTGCTGATGGGCCCGGGCGGCGCGCACGCGAGCTGGCGCGGCCACGGCGTCGGCACGTTCACCGAGAGCGGCGGCAACAGCTTCCGCGGCGCGATCGTGTACGAGAGCGATTCGCCCGAGTTCGCCGAACTGCGCGGCGTCGCGGGCGTGTTCGAATGGGAGACCTCGGCGGACGGCGACGCCGAAGGGAAGCTCTGGGCCTGGCGGTGACCACTGCACCGCACCCGCCACAATGGGGGGCATGAACTCGCTCGCCCATCCGCAACTGCGCTTCACCCCCACCGTCGCCGACCCGGACGGGCCGCGGGAGTTGGTCGTCCTCGGCTCGACCGGGTCGATCGGCACCCAGGCCGTCGACGTGGTGCTCCGCAACCCCGACCGGTTCCGGGTGGTCGCGCTGTCCGCGGCCGGCGGCCGGGTGGAGCTGCTCGCCGAGCAGGCCGTCGCGCTGGGCGTGCACACCGTCGCCGTGGCCGACCCGGCCGCCGAGCGGCCGTTGCGCGAGGCGCTGGCGGCGAGGGCGCAGGGGGCGCCGCTGCCGCGGGTGCTGGCGGGCCCGGACGCGGCGACCGAGCTGGCCGCGGTGGAGTGCCACTCGGTGCTGAACGGCATCACCGGTTCGATCGGCCTGGCGCCGACGCTGGCCGCGCTGCGGGCCGGCCGGGTGCTGGTGCTGGCCAACAAGGAGTCGCTGATCGTGGGCGGCCCGCTGGTGAAGGCGGTGGCGCAGCCCGGCCAGATCGTGCCGGTGGACTCCGAGCACGCCGCGCTGTTCCAGGCGCTGGCCGGCGGCACCCGCGCCGAGGTCCGCAAGCTGGTGGTGACCGCCAGCGGCGGCCCGTTCCGCAACCGCACCCGCGAGCAGCTGGCGGGCGTCACGCCGTCCGACGCGCTGGCGCACCCGACCTGGGCGATGGGCCCGGTGGTGACGATCAACTCGGCGACCCTGGTGAACAAGGGCCTGGAGGTGATCGAGGCGCACCTGCTGTACGACGTGCCGTTCGACCGGATCGAGGTGGTGGTCCATCCGCAGTCGGTCGTTCATTCGATGGTGGAGTTCGTGGACGGCTCGACGCTCGCCCAGGCCAGCCCGCCGGACATGCGGATGCCGATCGCACTGGGCCTCGGCTGGCCGGACCGGGTGCCGGACGCCGCCCCCGGCTGCGACTGGACGAAGGCCGCCACCTGGGAGTTCTTCCCGCTGGACAACGAGGCCTTCCCGGCGGTGGAGCTGGCCCGCGAGGTCGGTACGCTCGGCGGGACCGCCCCGGCGGTCTTCAACGCCGCCAACGAGGAATGTGTGGACGCTTTCCTGAAGGGCGCGCTGCCCTTCACCGGAATCGTGGACACTGTGGCGAAGGTGGTCGCCGAACACGGCACCCCGCAGTCGGGAACTTCGCTCACGGTGGAGGACGTACTCCACGCGGAGAGCTGGGCCCGCGCCCGGGCCCGCGAACTGGCGGCCGGCTGAGGCAGTAGGACGACGGAGGCGACGCGGTGGACAAGCTGATGTGGGTGTTGGGCGTCCTGATCTTCGTGGTCGGGTTGCTGTTCTCGATCGCCTGGCACGAACTCGGCCACCTCTCCACCGCGAAGCTGTTCGGCATCCGGGTGCCCCAGTACATGGTCGGCTTCGGGAAGACCATCTGGTCCGTCAAGCGCGGCGAGACCGAGTACGGCCTGAAGGCGATCCCGTTCGGCGGCTACATCCGGATGATCGGCATGTTCCCGCCCGGCGCGGACGGCCGGATAACGAAGCGGTCCAGCTCGCCCTGGCGGACCATGATCGAGGACGCCAGGGCGGCGTCCTACGAGGAGATCCGGCCCGGCGACGAGAACCGGCTGTTCTACACCCGCAAGCCGTGGAAGCGGGTCATCGTCATGTTCGCCGGCCCGGGCATGAACCTGGTGCTGTCGATCGGCCTGTTCCTGACCCTGTTCATGGGCATCGGCATCCAGCAGTCGGTGCCCACCGTGCAGTCCGTCAGCGAATGCGTGGTGCCGGTCGGCGCGAAGACCGACACCTGCGAGCCCGGCGCCGAGAAGACCCCGGCCAACCTGGCCGGCCTGCGGGCCGGCGACACCGTGCTGAGCTTCGGCGGCGTGCCGATCCACGACTACCCGCAGCTGTCCAACCTGATCCGGGACTCGGCCGGCAAGCACGTCGCCATCGAGGTCCGCCACAAGGACGGCAGCCTCGCCACGCTGAGCGCCGACATCAAGACCAACACCCTCCAGGCGCAGGAGAAGGACGGCACCCCGATCAAGGGGCAGACCGTCACCGCCGGCTTCCTCGGCATCACCCCCGCCACCGGCGTGCACCACCTGTCGTTCGGCGAGAGCGTCGACCAGATGGACTCGATGGCCCGGCACAGCATCGAGTCGCTGACCCAGCTGCCCGGCAAGATTCCCGGCCTGTGGCACGCCGTGGTCGACGGCACCCCGCGCGACACCGACTCGCCGATCGGCATGGTGGGCGCCGCGCGGCTCGGCGGCGACGTCTTCGCGATGGACCTGCCCGCCACCCAGCAGCTCGCGTTCACCGTCCAGCTGCTGGCCGGGATCAACCTGATGCTGTTCCTGTTCAACATGCTGCCGCTGCTCCCGCTGGACGGCGGCCACATCGCCGGCGCCCTGTGGGAGTCGCTGCGCCGCGGCGCCGCCCGGCTGCTGCGCCGCCCCGACCCCGGACCGTTCGACGTGGCCCGGCTGATGCCGCTGGCCTACGTGGTGGCCGGGGTGTTCATCTGCTTCACCGCCCTGGTGATGGCAGCCGACATCGTCAATCCGGTGCGCCTCAACTAGCCGCGCCACCACGGCCGGGTGTGCTCCGCCGCCCGGCCGTGCCGTACCGTTGGACGCCGGGCGCGCCGGTTGCGGCGTGCGTCGGCTCACCGAAATTCTGCAGAGGAAACACTGCGCACATGACCGCGATCTCGCTCGGTATCCCCTCCCTGCCGCTCAAGCCGCTGGCCAAGCGCCGGTACTCGCGGCAGATCATGGTCGGCAACGTACCGGTGGGCGGCGACGCGCCGGTCTCGGTGCAGTCGATGACCACCACGCTGACCTCCGACGTCAACGCGACGCTCCAGCAGATCGCCCAGCTGACCGCGTCGGGCTGCCAGATCGTCCGGGTCGCGGTCCCCTCGCAGGACGACGCCGACGCGCTGCCGATCATCGCCAAGAAGTCGCAGATCCCGGTGATCGCCGACATCCACTTCCAGCCCAAGTACGTGTTCGCCGCGATCGACGCCGGCTGCGCCGCGGTGCGCGTCAACCCGGGCAACATCAAGGCGTTCGACGACAAGGTCGGCGAGATCGCCAAGGCCGCCAAGGACGCCGGCGTGCCGATCCGGATCGGCGTCAACGCCGGCTCGCTCGACAAGCGCCTGCTGGAGAAGTACGGCCGGGCCACCCCCGAGGCGCTGGTGGAGTCCGCGCTGTGGGAGTGCTCGCTGTTCGAGGAGCACGACTTCCGCGACATCAAGATCTCGGTCAAGCACAACGACCCGGTCGTGATGATCAACGCCTACCGGCAGCTCGCCGCCGCCTGCGACTACCCGCTGCACCTGGGCGTCACCGAGGCCGGCCCCGCCTTCCAGGGCACCATCAAGTCCGCGGTGGCGTTCGGCGCGCTGCTCGCCGAGGGCATCGGCGACACCATCCGGGTCTCGCTGTCCGCCCCGCCGGCCGAGGAGATCAAGGTCGGCAACCAGATCCTGGAGTCGCTGGGCCTGCGCCAGCGCGGCCTGGAGATCGTCTCCTGCCCGTCCTGCGGCCGCGCCCAGGTGGACGTCTACAAGCTCGCCGAGGAGGTCACCGCCGGCCTGGAGGGCATGGAGGTGCCGCTGCGGGTGGCCGTCATGGGCTGCGTCGTCAACGGCCCCGGCGAGGCCCGCGAGGCCGACCTGGGCGTCGCCTCCGGCAACGGCAAGGGCCAGATCTTCGTCAAGGGCGAGGTCATCAAGACCGTCCCCGAGTCGAAGATCGTCGAGACCCTGATCGAGGAGGCCATGAAGCTGGCCGAGCAGATGCAGGAGGAGGGCGTCGAGTCCGGCGCTCCCGTCGTCGTGGCCGCCGAGTGACGGTCTGAACTCCCCGGGCGGGGCCGTCCCCGGACGGTCCCGCCCCCCTGCGAGAGGTGCCTCCCGTGCTCGACCGAGGTGTGATGCTGCCCGGACCGTTCCAGGTCGCCCGGGCACTGGCCGCAACCCGCGTGCTGGAGGCGCCCGACCTCGACGAGGCGCTGGAGATCCTGCACCGCGACCCGGTCGCCAACGCCTTCGTCGCCACCCGGGTGGAGGCCGTCGGCCTCGACCCGTGGCGGCTCGGCGGCGAGATGTGGGGCTGGCACGACGCCGACGGGCGGCTCGACGCGCTGTGCTACGCCGGCGCCAACCTGGTCCCCGTCAACGCCGGCCCGGAGGCCGTCCGCGCGTTCGCCGAGCGCGCCCGCCGGCAGGGCCGCCGCTGCTCCTCGATCGTCGGCCCGGCCGAACCCACCGCCGCCCTGTGGGCGCTGCTGGAGCGCTCCTGGGGCCCGGCCCGCGACGTGCGCGGCCACCAGCCGCTGATGGCCACCTCCACGCCCGTCACCGACGTCGAACCCGACCCGCTGGTGCGGCGGGTGCACCGCGGCGAGATCGAGGCGCTGATGCCGGCCTGCGTCGCCATGTTCACCGAGGAGGTCGGGATCTCCCCGCTGGCCGGCGACGGCGGCCTGCTCTACCAGGCCCGGGTCGCCGAACTGGTCTCCTCCGGACGGTCCTTCGCCCGCTTCGACGAGGACGGCAAGGTCGTCTTCAAGGCCGAGATCGGCGCCGTCACCGCCGGCGCCTGCCAGATCCAGGGCGTCTGGGTGGCCCCCGAGCACCGCGGCAAGCGGCTCTCCGAGAGCGGCATGGCCGCCGTCGTCAACACCGCGCTGGCCGAGGTCGCCCCCGTGGTGTCGCTGTACGTCAACGACTTCAACCTGCGGGCCCGCGCCGCCTACCGCCGGGTCGGCTTCCGCGAGGTCGGCGCGTTCATGAGCGTGCTGTTCTGACGGCGCCTCAGGGGCGGGCGGGGTCGCGCAGCGGCAGGTGCGCGCCCATCACCGCGTACGGGCGCACCGTGTTCGGGAAGCGCACCGCCGGGGCCAGGTCCCGGTAGCCGAGCGAGCGGTACAGCCGGCGGGCCGGGGTCTCCGCGTCGATCGCCGACAGGATCGAACGGTCCAGGCCGGAGCGCTCGCACAGCGCCCGGATCAGCCGGGTGCCCACCCCGAGGCCCTGGAACTCCGGCAGCACGTGCAGCTCCGTCACCGCGAACACCCCGTCCAGCCAGTCCGCGTGGCCGCGCGCCGCCAGGTACGGCTCGATCACCGTCGACCACCAGTGGGTGCGCTGATTGGGCATCCCGTAGCCGAACCCCACCAGCCGGCCCTGCGCCATCGCCCCCAGCGCGATCACTCCCGGCTGCAGCGCGTGCCGGCCGACGATCGGCAGCCGCACCGCCACCTCCTGCGGACCCAGCCCGAACGCGACCGCCTGGACCTCCAGCACGGCGGGCGCCCACGCCGCCAGGTCGATGGCCTCGATCGTCACCCCGGTGCGCTGCTCCATGTAGCGGGACGTTACTACCTGCCGTCCCGGGAGTCCGCGCGGCCCGTCCTCACAGCCAGGCCGCGAACTCCAGACGGAGCTCCGCCCCCGCCGCGTCACCCCGCCGCAGGGCCGTCAGCGCGGCGTCCACGGCCCGCAGCAGGGTCCAGGCGCGCACCCGGTCGGCGGGCAGCTCCACGGCCTCCGACAGCTGCGCCAGCCTCCGCCGGGCCGCCCCGCGCGGGCCCGGCGAGGCCGCCAGGGTGTCCACCCGGTCCAGTACCAGCCGGGCCAGGTCGTACGCCCGGTCGCCGACCAGCGGGCGCGGCCCGACCGCGAGCCACGGCGCCCGGTCGGCGGCCAGCACCCGCCCGTGGTGGAAGTCCCCGTGCAGCAGCCACCCGTCGTCGTCCGCGGCCGCCGCGACCGCCTCCAGCGCCTCGTCCACCAGCGGCGCCGCGTCCGCCGCGAGCGCCCGGTGCCGGGCGATCCGCCGGGCCAGCCGCCCGGCCCGCTCCTCCAGGGTGTCGAACGTGTGCCCGGCCGGGGGCCGCACCCAGAGGCGGCGCAGCAGGCTGGTGGCCTCCAGCGTCGCCTTCGCCTCGGCGAGCGAGCGCAGCGGGATCTCGCCGTGCAGCCGCTCCAGCAGCAGCGCCCCGTCCGCCTCGTCCAGCAGCAGCACGGCCCCGCGTCCGGCCCAGGCCCGCAGCGCCGCCGCCTCTCCCGCCACGCGGGCGCCGGGCCGGGGCACCTTCACCACCACCGGCGTGCGGTCCCGGGCCCGGTGCGCGTACCCCACCAGGCTGTCCCGTCCGCCGGGCACGGCGACCCGCTCCGGCACCAGCCCCCAGCCCGCCACCCGCTCCGCGAACCGGCCCGGCAGCGCGGCCAGCCACTGCGCGTCCTCCGGGTCACCCCCCGACCGGACGGACTCGACCAGACGCTCGGGGACGGTGAACTGCGCGGGCTGTGCGGACATGCGGTCCATCATCGCCCAGCCGCCGGGCCGTCACGTCGCGGAGGCGGACGGCGCGGGGTCGGCGGCGAGGCCCGGCAGGGCGGGGAGGTCGGCGCCCCAGTGGGCGGCCCGCAGGGCGGACTCGCGGAGGGCTGCGGCGGCCTGCGCGCGGAGCGCGGGGGCGGCGCAGAGGTCGGCGTAGGCGGCGGTGAGCTGGGTCTCCAGGAAGGCGGCGAGCCGGCCGGCGGAGGCGGCGTCGGTCACCTGGAACGGGAGCCGGTAGCCGGGGGCGGCCGCGGTGGGGGAGACGCCGCCGGTGGCGAGCAGGCGCTGCCAGGCGTCCCGGCGGGCCTGGTGGGCGGCGTACGCGGCGCGCCCGTCCTCGCGCTGGGGGCCGACCGGCAGGAACGCGCCCACGACGCCGTACCCGTACACGGCGGCGTGCTCGGCGGCGAGCGCCGCCTGCAGGGCGTCCGAGTCGGCGCTCGCCAGGGCGGCGGGCGTCGCCGAGCCGGACGGGGAGGCGGACGGCGACGGGGTCGCCGACGGCGCGGGGCCGTCGGCGGCGACCGGGCCGGTGTCGCCGAGGGCGGCGGCGTGCGCGGCCCCGGAGGCGGACACCGCGGCGAGCGTCCTGGCCAGGGCGGGGGAGGCGGCCGCGAGGTCGGCCAGCCGCAGGCCCGCGGTGCGCCGTTCGGACGCGGCCAGGTCGGCGACCGTGCGGACCGCGGAGGCGCTCGCACCCGGGCTCGCGGACGGCGGGGAGGCGGGCAGGGACCGGGCGAGCGCCTCGCGGTGCTGGACGACGTCGTCGCGCTGGTCGGCGAGCCGGTCCGGGTCGGCGGGGGCGGCGGCGAGCACGGCGTCGTAGTCGGCGAGGAGCGCGTCGGTGGCGGCGAGCTGGCGCAGGCGCAGCGGTCGGTCGGTGTCCTCGGCCGCCTTGTCGGCGGCGTGGGAGTGGTCGCCGGTGCAGCCGCAGAGGAACTGGAGGCCGCCGAGCGCCCCGAGGGCCAGGACGGTCCGCCGTGTGGGCGCGGGCATCGGCACTCCAGCGTGTTCGGGGGGCCGCAAGCCCCCGTCGGGAGAATCTTGACCGGAGCCGGGCGCGCCCGGCGGGAGCTTGGACGGTACCGGGTCGGTGTGACCTTCCTCGCAGCGGGGTGGCCCGGCCGGGGGCGCCTCCCAGTTCCCCCTTGGGGCCGGGGGAGGGTCGGAATCGGCGGTTCGGGGGTTGACCGGATAGGCTTCGCCGTGAGTTAGCACCTCTGACAACAGCAGACGCGGCCGAGGAGTCACCCGGATGAGCACCACCCCCACTGACCGGCTGCGCACATTGCTGGAGCCGCTGGCAGCCGAGGCCGGGCTGGACCTCGAAGAGGTCAAGGTGACCCAGGCCGGCAGCCGCCGCCAGGTGCAGATCGACGTGGACGCCGACGGCGGTGTCGACCTGGACGCGATCGCCGAGTTCTCCCGCCTGGTCGGCCAGGCGCTGGACGACTCCGACCTGATGGGCGACGCCCCGTACGTGCTGGAGGTCGGTTCGCCGGGCGCCGAGCGTCCGCTGAACGAGCCGCGGCACTGGCGCCGGGCGACCGGCCGGCTGGCGGCGATCAAGCTGGTGGACGGCGCGGAGCTGACCGCGCGGGTGCTGGAGAGCGACGAGGACGGCGCGCTGGTCGAGGTGCAGCCGGTGAAGGGGCGCGGCCGCCCCAAGGAGCGCCGACTGGAGTTCGCGGAGATCGCGCGGGCCCGGGTGCAGGTCGAGTTCAACCGCAAGGACGAGGAACTGCTCGACGCCGCCGCCGACATCGCGGACACGGACGAAGAGGAAGAGGAGGCGTAATCGTGGACATCGACATGAGTGCCCTGCGCGGGCTGGTCACCGAGAAGGGCGTGCCGTTCGACCTGCTGGTCGAGTCGATCGAGTCGGCCCTCCTCATCGCGTACCACCGCACCGAGGGATCGCGCCGCCGGGCGCGGGTGGAGCTGAACCGCAAGACCGGCCACGTGACGGTGTGGGCCCTGGAGGACGCGGCCGAGCTGGACGAGGGCGTGGAGCCCAAGGAGTTCGACGACACCCCGAGCGGGTTCGGCCGGATCGCCGCGTCCACCGCCAAGCAGGTCATCCTGCAGCGGCTGCGGGACGCCGCGGACGACCAGACCTTCGGCGAGTACGCCGGCAAGGAGGGCGACATCGTCACCGGTGTCGTCCAGCAGGGCAACGACCCGAAGAACATCCTGGTCGACATCGGCAAGCTGGAGGCCATCCTGCCGCCGCAGGAGCAGGTCCCGGGCGAGGACTACCGGCACGGCACCCGGCTGAAGTGCTACGTGGTCGGCGTGCGGCGCGGTGTGCGCGGCCCGTCGGTCACCCTGTCGCGGACCCACCCGAACCTGGTGAAGCGGCTGTTCGCGCTGGAGGTCCCGGAGATCGCGGACGGCTCGGTGGAGATCGCGGCGATCGCCCGCGAGGCCGGCCACCGCACCAAGATCGCGGTCTGGTCGCGCCGACCGGGCCTGAACGCCAAGGGCGCCTGCATCGGCCCGAACGGCATGCGGGTGCGCGGCGTGATGGCCGAGCTGCACGGCGAGAAGATCGACATCGTCGACTGGTCGGAGGACCCGGCCGAGATGGTCGCCGCCGCGCTGTCCCCCGCGCGGGTGACGAAGGTGGAGATCGTCGACCTGGCCCAGCGCTCCGCCCGGGTGATCGTGCCGGACTACCAGCTGTCGCTGGCGATCGGCAAGGAGGGGCAGAACGCCCGCCTGGCCGCCCGCCTCACCGGCTGGCGGATCGACATCCGCCCGGACACCGAGGCCCCGGCCGACGCCCAGTAGGGAACAGGCCGGGCAGTACCAGCGTTGAACAAAGCCTTCGGAGATCTACTCGGAGGCGGCGAGTCCCTTCGGAGGGGTAGACTTGAGCGTGTCTGGCCGGACGCATGTCCGCGCATGCCCTGAACGCACCTGCGTGGGCTGCCGCAAGCGGGCGGCCAAGCACGAGCTGCTGCGTGTCGTGGCGGGCGAGGGCGAGTGCGTCCCCGATCCGCGCGGCACACTGCCGGGCCGGGGTGCGTATCTGCACCCCGTCCCGACCTGCCTCGACCTCGCGGTCCGCCGCCGGGCGTTCCCGAGGGCCCTCCGGGTCCAGGGCGCGCTCGAACCCGGCGCCCTGCGGGAGTACCTCGGGGCAGGAGCAAGTCCGGCCGACGGTCAGTCGGCCCGCTGACGGGCATCGCGCCCGGCAACACGCACCAGCGCACGGCAGTGGGTACGCCGCCGTGCGCCACAAGGTCAGGTACCTCGCGAGATGGAAGTAGGTCGAGATTGCGATGAGCACTCGATGAGTACGCGATGAGTACGCCCATGAAGTAGCGACAGTCCGGCGGACGAATACCCCGGACGTATAGACAGGAGCGAAGTGGCTAAGGTCCGGGTATACGAACTCGCCAAGGAGCTTGGCTTGGAGAGCAAGGCCGTCATGGCCAAGCTCACCGAGCTGGGCGAGTTCGTGCGTTCGGCGTCCTCGACGATCGAGGCGCCGGTCGTGCGCAAGTTGACTGACGCTTTGGGAGCGACCCCGCCGTCCGGCGGCGCGTCGTCCGCGAAGCCTGGCCCGCGGAAGCCCGCGGCGCCCCAGCCGTCCGGCGGTGCCGGTGCGGCTGCACCCAAGCCGGGTGCCCCCACCCCCGGCCCGCGTCCCACCGCGACGCCGGGCCCCCGTCCGACCACCCCCGCGCCCGCCGCGGGCTCGGCTGCGCCGAAGCCCGCCGGGGCGCCGACCCCGGGCCCGCGCCCGGCCGCCCGTCCGGCTTCGCCGGCCGCTCCGGCCGCGCCCGCCCCGGCGGCCGAGTTCTCCTCCCCGGCTCCGGCCGGTGAGGCTCCGGCGCGTCCGGCCGCTCCGCGGCCGGCCCCGGCCAACCCCGCGGCCCGTCCGGGCCCGCGTCCGGCCGGCCCGCGTCCGGGCAACAACCCCTTCACCTCGGGCGGCGCGTCGGGCATGGCCCGTCCGTCCGCCCCGCGTCCGGGCGGTCAGGCCGGCGAGCGCGGCCAGCGTCCGGGTGCTCCCGGCGCGGGTGCTCCGCGTCCGGGCGGTCCGGCCGGCGAGCGCGGTCCGCGTCCCGCCGGTGCCCCGCGTCCCGGTGGTCCGGGTGCCGGCGCTCCGCGTCCGGGTGCCCCGGCCGGTGAGCGCGGTCCCCGTCCCGGCGGCGCCCCGCGTCCCGGTGGTCCGGGTGCCGGCGCTCCGCGTCCCGACGGCATGCCGCGTCCGGCCGCTCCGCGCCCCGGTGCGCCGAGCCCGTCCGGGATGCCCCGTCCGAACCCCGGCATGATGCCGCAGCGTCCGGGCCCGCGCCCGGGTCCGGGTCCGCGTCCGGGTGGTCCCGGCGCGCGTCCGGGTGCTCCGGGTGGTGCCCGTCCCGGCTTCCAGGGCCGTCCGGCCGGTCCGGGCTCGCGTCCGGCCGGTGGCGGCTTCGGCGGTCCCCGTCCGGCCGGTGCCGGTGGTGGCGGCGGCTTCGGCGGCGGCGGTGCCCGTCCCGGCGGCTTCGGCGGTCGTCCCGGTGGCCCGGGTGCCCGTGGCGGCACGCAGGGTGCGTTCGGTCGCGGCCCCGGTGGCCGTCCGGCGCGCGGCCGGAAGTCGAAGCGCGCGAAGCGCCAGGAGTACGAGGCCATGCAGGCCCCGTCCGTCGGCGGTGTGATGCTGCCGCGCGGCAACGGTTCGACCGTTCGCCTGTCGCGCGGTGCGTCGCTGACGGACTTCGCGGAGAAGATCAACGCCAACCCGGCCGCGCTCGTCTCCGTCATGTTCAACCTCGGTGAGATGGTCACCGCGACGCAGTCGGTCTCCGACGCCACGCTGCAGCTGCTGGCGGACGAGATGGGCTTCGTGCTGGAGATCGTCAGCCGGGAGGACGAGGACCGCGAGCTGCTGGAGTCGTTCGACATCGACTTCGGCGCGGACGAGGGCGACGAGGAGCAGCTGGCTCCGCGTCCGCCGGTGGTGACCGTCATGGGTCACGTCGACCACGGTAAGACCCGACTGCTGGACGCGATCCGCAAGACCAACGTGGTCGCGGGCGAGGCCGGCGGCATCACCCAGCACATCGGTGCGTACCAGGTGGTCACCGAGGTGAACGGCGAGCAGCGCCCGATCACCTTCCTCGACACCCCGGGTCACGAGGCGTTCTCCGCCATGCGTGCCCGTGGTGCCAAGTCCACCGACATCGCGATCCTGGTGGTCGCGGCCAACGACGGCGTCATGCCGCAGACGGTCGAGGCGCTCAACCACGCCAAGGCCGCCGGTGTGCCGATCGTGGTCGCGGTCAACAAGATCGACGTCGAGGGCGCGGACCCGACGAAGGTCCGCGGCCAGCTGACCGAGTTCGGCCTGGTGGCCGAGGAGTACGGCGGCGACACCATGTTCGTCGACATCTCCGCCCGCCAGGGCCTCAACATCGAGGAACTGCTGGAGGCCGTGGTCCTGACCGCGGACGCCTCGCTCGACCTGCGCGCCAACCCGGAGCAGGACGCCCAGGGCATCGCGATCGAAGCCCACCTGGACAAGGGCCGCGGCGCCATGGCGACGCTGCTCGTCCAGCGCGGCACCCTGCGGGTCGGCGACTCGATCGTCGTCGGCGACTCCTACGGCCGCGTCCGCGCGATGCTGGACGAGAACGGCAACAGCCTCTCCGAGGCCGGCCCGTCCCGTCCGGTGCTGCTGCTCGGTCTGACCTCGGTGCCCCGCGCCGGCGACAGCTTCATCGTCGTCGACGAGGACCGCACGGCCCGTCAGATCGCCGAGAAGCGCGCCGCCCGCGACCGCAACGCCTCGATGGCCCAGCGCCGCGTCCGCGTGTCGCTGGAGGGCTTCGAGGCCGCGCTGGCCGCCGGCAACATCGAGAAGCTCAACCTCATCATCAAGGGTGACGTCTCCGGTTCGGTCGAGGCCCTGGAAGACGCCCTCGTCAAGCTGGACGTGGGCGAAGAGGTCGAGCTGCGGGTCCTGCACCGCGGTGTGGGTGCCATCACCGAGTCCGACGTGGACCTGGCGATGGGCTCGGACGCCATCATCATCGGCTTCAACGTGCGCGCCGAGGGGCGTGCCCGTACCGCGGCCGAGCGCGAGGGCGTCGACATCCGGTACTACTCGGTCATCTACCAGGCGATCGAGGAGATCGAGGCCGCGCTCAAGGGCCTGCTCAAGCCCGAGTACGAGGAGGTGCGCCTCGGCTCCGCGGAGATCCGCGAGGTGTTCCGCTCCTCCAAGTTCGGCAACATCGCCGGTGTCCTGGTGCGCGAAGGCATCATCCGCCGCAACACCAAGGCCCGCCTGCTGCGCGACGGCAAGGTCGTGGCGGAGAACCTCAACATCGAGGGTCTGCGCCGCTTCAAGGACGACGCGACCGAGGTCCGCGAGGGCTTCGAGGCCGGTGTCACGCTGGGCTCGTTCAACGACATCAAGATCGACGATGTCATCGAGACCTACGAGATGCGCGAGAAGCCGCGCGCGTAACGGCTGCTGACCGGGGTCGGCCGACGGGGTGCAGTTATCCCGTTGGCCGGCCCCGGCCGCGCTGTTAGGGTCCTGGCTGTCGGGAATCCTTCGAGGCCCCCAGGCCGGCCAGGCCTGTCACTACATGTTCGTAGGAACTCTCACCTTCGACCTGCTCCTCGGCGACGTGCACTCGCTGAAGGAGAAGCGGTCGATCGTGCGGCCCATCGTGGCCGAACTGCAGCGCAAGTACAGCGTGTGCGCCGCAGAGGTCGGGAACCAGGATCTGCACCGCAGGGCCGAGATCGGCTGTGCGGTGGTGTCCGGCGACGCCGGGTACGTCAACGAGATCCTGGACAGCTGTGAGCGGCTCGTCGCCGGCCGCCCCGAGGTGATGCTGCTCTCCGCGAGGAGGCGGTACCACCACGACGACGACGAATGACCTGCGGGCGTCACCACCGTCACACCCGCACCGGACCGAGAGCGCCCACAAGGCTGGGCGCGGGCGGGTACGTTGGGGAGAGGGCCCCACCGGGTCGAGCGTGATGACCCGGGTACCGCGCCTACTGCACGAGGAGGCAACGTGACCGACACCGCAAGGGCGCGCAAGCTCGCCGACCGCATTCAGGTGGTCGTGGCGGAGACCCTGCAGCGCCGGATCAAGGACCCGCGACTCGGGTACGTCACCATCACCGACGCCCGTGTGACGGGTGACCTGCGCGAGGCCACCGTCTTCTACACCGTCTACGGGGACGAGACCGAGCGGGAGTCCAGCGCGGCCGCGCTGGAGAGCGCCAAGGGCATCCTGCGCTCCGAGGTCGGCAAGCAGACCGGGGTGCGGTTCACGCCGACCCTGACCTTCGTCGCCGACGCCCTGCCGGACAACGCCCGGAACATCGACGACCTGCTGGACAAGGCGCGGATCTCCGACGCCGCCGTCCGCACCGCCGCGGCCGGGGCCGCCTACGCCGGCGACGCCGACCCCTACAAGTCGGCCCGCGACGACGACGAGGACGAGTGACCACGGCCGGGAAGCCGGCCGAGTCCGGCGCCGCGGGGGCGGTCTCCACTGTCGAGGTGGAGACCGCCCTCGCGGTGCTTCCGGGCCAGCGCAGCGAGTCGTCGCCCGACTCCGGAGGGCCGTTCGAGGCCCAGTGGGCGCGCACCCTGGAACTGGTCGCGGACGCCGACGAGATCGACCTGATCTGCCACATCTGCCCCGACGGCGACGCGCTGGGCTCGGCGCTGGCCGCCGGACTGGCGTTGCGCGGGCTGGGCAAGCGGGTCCGGGTGTCGTTCGGCGACGACCCGCAGATCATCCCGGAGTCGCTGTCCTTCCTGCCCGGGCAGGAACTGATCGTCCCCGCCGCCGAGGTGCCCGCCGCGCCCGCGCTGGTGCTGGCCTTCGACGCGGCCTCCGAGGAGCGGCTCGGCCTGCTGCGCGACAACGCGTTCGCGGCCGGCGAGCTGGTGGTCCTCGACCACCACGCCTCCAACCCCGGCTTCGGCACCGTCCGGCTGATCGACCCGGCCGCGCCCGCCACGGCCGTGCTGGTCGACGAACTGCTGCGCCGGCTGCGCGTCCCGCTGGACCGGTCGATCGCGGCCTGCCTGTACACCGGCATCGCCACCGACACCGGCTCGTTCAAGTACCGGGCCACCACGCCCGCCACCCACGAGATGGCCGGCCGGATGCTGGCCACCGGGATCCGGCACGACCTGATCTCCCGTCAACTGTGGGACACCACCTCGTTCGGCTTCCTGAAGGTGCTCGCCGGGGCGCTGGACCGCGCCGCCTTCGAACCCGAGGAGGCCGGCGGGAACGGACTGGTGTGGACCTGGGTGCCGTACCAGGACCTGGCGCTGTTCGGCGTCACCGTCGAGGAGATCGAGGGCCTGATCGACGTGCTGCGCAAGCCCGCCGAGGCGGACGTCGCGCTGGTGCTCAAGCAGGACCCGGACGGCACGCTGCGCGGCTCCTGCCGCTCCCGCGGCGCGGTCGACGTAGCCGCGGTGTGCGCCCGGCTGGGCGGCGGCGGGCACGTCTTCGCGGCCGGGTTCTCCGCCCGCGACGGGGTGCCGGAGACCGTCGAGCGGTTCCGGGTGGCGCTGGCCGAGGAGTGCGCGCGCTAGGCTCGTCCGGTTCGGTGGACGGCTCGCCGACCGGCCGGTGGGACGGGTTGCCCGGGCGGCTGCGGCGCGGGAACGCGTGCAGATTTCGACACGACGATGAAGCGATGAAGCGATGAAGCGTAAAGGGACGGGCCCCGACGGGCTGGTGATCGTCGACAAGCCGGAGGGCATCACCTCGCACGGCGTGGTCGCCAAGCTCCGGTGGCTGGCCGGCACCCGCAAGGTCGGCCACGCCGGCACCCTCGACCCGATGGCCACCGGCGTGCTGGTGATCGGCGTGGAACGGGCCACCCGGCTGCTCGGGCACCTGATGCTCACCGCCAAGACGTACGACGCCACCGTCCGGCTCGGCCAGACCACGATCACCGACGACCGGGAGGGCGAGGTCACCGCCGCCACCCCCGCGGACGGGGTGGCCCGGGAGGCGATCGACGCCGAGATCGCGAAGCTCACCGGCGAGATCATGCAGGTGCCGTCCAAGGTCAGCGCCATCAAGATCGACGGCAAGCGCTCGTACGCGCGGGTCCGCGAGGGCGAGGACTTCGAACTCGCCGCCCGGCCGACCACCGTGCACTCCTTCACGGTGCACGAGGTGCGCGGCGCCGTCGCCGAGGACGGCACGCCGGTGCTCGACCTCGACGTCACCGTGGAGTGCTCCTCCGGCACCTACATCCGCGCGCTCGCCCGCGACCTGGGCGCCGCGCTCGGCGTCGGCGGGCACCTGACGGCGCTGCGCCGCACCAAGGTCGGCCCGTACGCGGTCGAATCGGCGCACACCCTGGAGCAGTTGGAGGAGAAGCTCGACGTCCTGCCGATCGCGGACGCCGCCGCGGCCGCGTTCCCGCGCTGGGACATCGACGCCGAGCAGGCCAGGCTGCTCTCCAACGGCATGCGGCTGCCCGCCCCCGGCCTCGGCGTGGACGGCCCGATCGCGGTCTTCGACCCGGACGGCCGCTTCCTGGCCCTGGTGGAGGAGCACGGCGGCAAGGCCAAGCCGGTCGCGGTGTTCGTCGGCTGACGGCCCGTCATGCGGCGCGAGCGGCCCCGGTGGAGCATCCGCCGGGGCCGCTCGGCGTCTCAACGCAGTGCCAGGCGCCAGTCGTTGCTGTGCAGGAAGCGGCCGGAGCCGCGCGGGTACTCGAAGGCGCAGGGGCCGGCGTCGGTGAAGCCGAGGCGGGCGCAGAGCGCGTTCGACGCGGCGTTGCCGGTGGCGGGGAAGGCGTGCAGCGTCCCGGGCGCGGCGGGGTCGGCGGCGACGGCGCCGCGCAGCGCGGCGAGCATCAGGCGGCCGGCGGCGACGGCGAGGCCGCGGCCCTGGAACTCCGGCAGCACGTTCCACCCGGTCTCGTAGATCTCCTCGCCCTGCCAGTCGCGGCGGTGGTAGGCGATCGAGCCGGCCGGGGCGCCGTCGGCGAGGACCGCGAACATCACGCCGCCCAGCGACGGGAGCCCGAGGTAGCGGCGGTGCCGGTCGAGCAGCTGTTCGGCGCTCTCGGGACCGCCGACGTGACGGCGCATCAGCGGGGTGTTGATCCGCTCCAGCAGCGAGAAGTGGGACTCGGACCAGGGAACGAGGCGGACATCCATGCCGGGATGGTGACAGCGGGGGAGCCGCCCGGCACGCGGTTTTCCGGCGGCGGGAGCGGGGCGGCCGGGGCGGTGCGCGGCGTGTCGCCGGGGGCGCGCGAGGTGAACGGGTGTGGTGAGCGGGGCGCGCGGGGTGCTGTGGGGCTGGTGGGGGGCAGGCTGACCGGCGGCTGGTAGAGCGGCGGGAGGACTGGCGGGATGGGCGAGGGCGCGAGCGCCGGCTTCGTGGCGGACCCGGCGCACGGGCTGCTGCGGATCCGGGACGTGCAGGGCCGGCTGTGCGGCCTGGGGTTCGTCGCCGACCGGCAGGGCACGGTGGTGACCGCGCACGAGGTGGTGGCCGGCCTGCCCCGGCTGGTGCTGCACACCCCGGGCGGGCAGTCCCGGGTGCTCGGCCCGGAGAGCGTCGACCTGCTGCCCGACCGCGGGCTGGCCCTGCTGCGGACGGCGGCGGTCGGCGGCGTGCCCGGCCCCGCGCTGCCGATCGGGCGCGGCGAGGTCGACGGCCAGGTCGTGGTGCCGCACCAGCGCTGGGAGGACGGCGCACCGGCGCTGGCCCGCGGCGGCCCGCTGGGCCGGGAGAACGGCCGCTGCGGCGACGGCGCACAGGTCCGCACCGTGCCCGGCGTGCTGCTGCTCGACCTCGCGGCGGCGCCGGTGGCCGGCTCGCCCGTCCTCGACCCCGCGACCGGCGCGGTGCTGGCCGTCGTCGCGCCCCGGGTGCGCGCCGTCCCCGGGCCCGGCGTGGCCGCCGTCCCGCTCGCCGTCGACCGGCCGTCCGGGGACGGCCCGCTCGGCGGGCTGCTGGCCCGCAACGCCGCCGGCGTGCCCGCGTTCGGCCGGGCCCTCAACCTGGCCGGCGGGCTGCGCCTGACCGCCGCCCAGCTGGACGCCGCCACCGCCGGCCCCGGCCGGATCACCGAACTCGCCGCCGACCGGGTCGACCGGCCGGACGGCCTGAGCGGCGAGGAACCGCAGGACACCCTGACCGTGCTGCTCGGCGACGCCGGCAGCGGGCGCAGCACCGAACTCGCCGCGCTCGCCGTCCGCCGGGCCGGCGCCGCCGAACCGCTGCCCACGCTCTGGCTGCGCGGCGCCGACCTGGCCGCCGGCGACGCCTCGCTCGAAGACGCGCTGCGCCGCCGGCTCGCCGCCGCGGCCCGCCGCTCCGGCCTCCCCGAGGCCGGCCCGGCGGAGCTCGCCGAACGCTGCGCGGACGGCGGACGCCCGCTGCTGGTGGTGCTCGACGGGCCCGAGGAGGCGCCGCTGGCGCTGTCCGCCGACTGGCTGGCCGCCGGCCTCGACTGGCTGCGCGCGCACCGCGCCCGGGCGCTGGTCGCCTGCCGCCCGGACGGCTGGGAGCAGCTCGGCCCGTGGCGGACCGCCGCCCGGGCGCTGTGGCTGGGCCCGCTCACCGACGACGCGGCGGCCCGGGCCGGGCGGCGCTACGGCCTGCCGGAGGGCTTCCTCGGCCCCGCCGAGCGCGGCCACCCGCTGGCCCTGCGGCTGGCCGGGGACCTGCGCGCGGCGGGCGTGCACGGCCCGGTCGCCGACCGGGCCGAACTCTTCGAGGGCTGGCTGGACCTGGCCTGCCTGGCCGTCGCCCGCCGGGTCGCCCAGGCGTCCGGCGGTCAGCGCCGGCACCGGCGCGGCGCGCCCGTCCCGCCCGGTGAGGACGCCCGGCAGGTGCGGCGGCTGGCCGCCGTCGCCGCCGGGCGGCTGCACGAGGCCGCCCGGCTGATGCTCGGCGCGGGCGACGGGGCGCTGCCCGCCGACGAGTTCGACCGGCTGTTCCCGGCCGCGGGCGGCTGGGCGCGGGCCGTCCGCGAGGAGCACCTGCTGGTACCGGCCGGCGCCGGCCACCGGGCCGGCCACGAGGCGTGGGGGGAGTGGCTGCAGAGCCTGCACCTGGACCTCGGCGCGGCGCTGCGCCAGCTGCTCGCGGAGGACGGCCGGAGCGCCGGCGCCGCCGTCGGCGCGGGCGGACCGGCGGCGCTGCCGCCGGCGGAGGAGCCGCCCGCCGGCGGCACGACGATCCGTCAGGGACCGGTCGGCCGGGCCCGGGTGGGCGTGGTGGTGGGCGCCCTGCGGCGGGTGGGGGCGGCCCGCGGCGCGGGCGCGCTGGACGGGTGGCTGCACCGGATCCGGCTGGCGCTGGAACGCGCCGAACGCGGCGGGGACGCCGACTGGTGGGCGGGCCGGCTGCTGACCGCCGGGATCGCCGGCAGCCCCGAGCCCGGCGCGCACCGGCAACTGCTGGAGCTGCTCGCCGCCCGGGCCGGCCACGACGAACGGTTCGGCCCCGCGTTCTGGGCCGGCCTCCCGCTGCCCGCCGCCGACCGGATCGCCCTGCTCGGCCGGCTCGCCGACGGCCCCGCCGACCGGGTCGGCACGGTCCGCGGGAGCGCCGCCGAGCTGCTGGCCGCCGACCCGCGCACCGTGCTGCCGCTGCTGTGCGGCTGGTACGAGCAGGCCGGGCCGGCCGCCGCGGACCTCGCCGACGCCCTGCTGTTCGAGCACCGGGCGCTGGCGCTCGACGAGTTGACGGAGGCCCTGGTCGCCGCCGCCCACCCGCGCGCCGACGCGCTGCTCGGCCGGCTCGCCGAACGCGAACCGTCCGCGCTGTGCCGCGCGGTCGACCGGTGGAGCCACGACCCGCGCCCCGAACGGCACGTGGCCGCCGCCGTGCACGCCCTGCGCACCGCCCCGCACGCGGGCGGCTCGGGCGCGCAGCTGCTGCGGCTGGCCGCCCGCACGCTGCTCGCCCGGGACGACGAACCGGGCCTGCACGGTGCCGCGCTGGCGTTGCTGGTGCGCGACCCGCAGGCCCGGGCCGAGCACCTGCCGGCCGCGCTGGCCGCGTACCGGGCGGGCGACCCGTTCCTGACCGACGACGTGCTCGGCGAACTCGTCGAGGAGTACCCGGTGGAGGTGCTGGAGGCGGTCCGGGCCCGGCTGGCGGTGCCCGGGGCGCGGGCCGGCGACGGGCTGCGGGCGCTCGGCCGGGCCGTCGACCCGGCGGTGGTGCGCTCCGGGATGCTGTTCGCCGCCGAACTGCTGCGCGAACGGCCGGAGCAGGCCGGGCAGATCGCCGACCACCTGGACCGGCTGCTGGACGCCGGCCGCGACGGCCGCCCGCTGCTGCCCGCGGTGCTGGCCGCCGCCCCGCCCGAGCGGGCCAGGTTCGCGCCGGTGTTGGCCGCCCCCGGGAACGGCCGTGCGGGGCTGCTGGACGCCCTGCTGGCGGCCGAGCGGGAACCGGTGGTGCTGGGCGCCGTGGTGGAGGCGCTGGCGGCCCGGCACGCCGGCCACCCGCCGTCGCGGGTACGCGAGTTGCTCCGCCGGGTCGCCGACCGCTGGCCCGGCGCGGACGCCGTCCTGGTGCGCTGCGCGGGCCGCTGGGCGGGTTTCGCCCGGCTGCTGGCCGACTGGCCCGCGGACGCCCCGCCGCCGCCCGCAGGGCCCCGCCTGGCCGTGATGCGGGCGCTCACCGCGGCCGGCCGCGACCCGCAGTACGCCGCCGCGGAGGCGGAACGGCAGGTCGACCGCCCCGGCGGCCGTCTGACCGGTCACACCGGGGGCCTTCCGGTACCTGGGCAGGGTCGGTCGCATGGCACGCTATAGGGGTTCGGTTTCGGTCTTTCGAGTGCACCGGGTGTGCACACCGTAGGAACAAGGAGCGGTCAGGTGCAGCGCTGGCACGGCCTGGAGGAGATCCCCGGGGACTGGGGGCGCAGCGTCGTCACCATCGGATCGTTCGACGGGGTCCACCGCGGACACCAGTTGATCATCAATCGGGTGGTGGAGCTGGCCGGGGAGCTGGGGGCGAAGTCCGTCGTCGTCACCTTCGACCCGCACCCCAGCGAGGTGGTCCGCCCGGGCAGCCACCCGCCGCTGCTCGCCCCGCAGCCGCGGCGGGCCGAACTGGTCGAGCAGCTCGGCGTGGACGCCGTGCTGGTGCTGCCGTTCACCGCCGAGTTCTCCAAGGAGTCGCCGGAGTACTTCGTGCGGTCGGTGCTGGTCGACGCGCTGCGCGCGAAGGCCGTCGTCGAGGGCCCCAACTTCCGCTTCGGGCACCGCGCGGCGGGCAACGTCGAGCTGCTCGCCGAGCTCGGCCGGGCCGACGACTTCGCGGTCGAGGTGGTCGACCTGCAGGTGCGCGGCGCCGCCGGCGACGGCGAGCCGTTCTCGTCCAGCCTGTGCCGCCGGCTGGTCGCGGCCGGCGACATGGCGGGCGTCGCCGAGGTCCTCGGCCGCCCGCACCGGGTCGAGGGCGAGGTCGTCCGCGGCGCCCAGCGCGGCCGCGAGCTCGGCTACCCCACCGCCAACGTGGACACCGTCCCGCACTCGGCGATCCCCGCCGACGGCGTGTACGCCGGCTGGCTGACCGCCGACGGCGAGACCATGCCCGCCGCGATCTCGGTCGGCACCAACCCGACCTTCGACGGCACCACCCGCACCGTCGAGGCGTACGCCATCGACCGGGTCGGCCTCGACCTGTACGGCAAGCACGTCGCCGTCGACTTCCTCGCCTGGCTGCGCGGCATGGAGAAGTTCGACTCCATCGACGCCCTGCTGGAGCGGATGGCCGAGGACGTCAAGCGCGCCCGGGAGCTCACCGAGCGCCCCTGACCGGCGGACACGGGAAAGCCCCCCGCGGAGGAGAGAATCCTTCGCGGGGGGCTTTCTGACGTGCGCTCAGCCGTGCTGCGGCGGCGGGTACCCGTAGCCGGGCGGCGGGGCCTCGTGCGGCGGCGGGTAGCCGTAGCCCGGCACCGGCGGGCCCTGCGGCGGGTAGCCGCCGGGCTGCTGCGGCGGGTACTGCTGCGGCGGCTGCTGCTGCCACGGCTGGCCGGGCGCCGGGTAACCGCCCTGCTGCTGCGGCGGGTACTGCTGGGGGTACTGCTGCTGCGGCGGCGGGCCCTGCTGCCAGCCGCCCTGCTGCTGCCCCTGCCAGCCGGCCTGCTGCTGGGCCCGGGCGATGTCCTCGCCGACCAGGGTGGCCAGCTCGAAGTACGCATCCCGGACCTTGGGCCGCATCATCGCCAGGTTGACCTCGGCGCCGGCCGCCAGGCTCTCGTCGAACGGCACGACCACGACGCCGCGGCAGCGGGTCTGGAAGTGCGCCACGATGTCCTCGACCTTGATCATCTTGCTGGTCTCGCGGACCCCGGAGACCACCGTGATCGACCGCTGCACCAGGTCCGCGTAGCCGTGCGCGGACAGCCAGTCCAGCGTGGTGGACGCACTCGACGCACCGTCGACGCTGGGCGTGGCCACCACGATCAGCTGGTCCGCCAGGTCCAGCACGCCGCGCATCGCCGAGTACAGCAGACCGGTGCCCGAGTCGGTCAGGATGATCGGGTAGTGCTGCCCGAGCACCTGGATGACCTGGCGGTAGTCCGAGTCGTCGAAGGTGGTGGAGACCGCCGGGTCCACGTCGTTGGCGACGATCTCCAGGCCCGAGTTCGGGTCCTGCGAGGTGAACTGACGGATGTCCATGTAGCTGCGCACGTGCGGGATCGCCGTCACCAGGTCGCGGATGGTCGCCCCGGTCTGCCGCTTGATGCGGCGGCCCAGGGTGCCCGCGTCCGGGTTCGCGTCGATCGCGATGACCTTGTCCTGCCGCTCGCTGGCCAGCGTCGCGCCCAGCGAGGTGGTGGTCGTGGTCTTGCCGACACCGCCCTTGAGGCTGATCACCGCGATCCGGTAGCAGGTCATCACCGGATGCCGGATCAGCTCCAGCTTCTGCTGCTTGCCGGCCTGCGCCGACTTGCCGCCGAACTGGAACCGGGACTGCTTCTGCACCTTCGGCTGACCGCGCAGCAGCCGGTCCGAGGAGAGCTCGACCGCCGCCGTGTACCCCAGCGCCGCGCCGTGCGCCGCCGCCTGCGGCCCCGGCTGCTGGAACTGCGCCGGCGCCTGCGGGGCGTTCTGCAGACCCGAGTGCTGCTGGTACGCCGGGCCCGGCCCGGCCTGCTGCGGCCACCCGCCCGCCCGCGGATCCACCGGCGGCTGCCCGGCCCACTGCTGCTGGCCCTGCTGCGGGTACGGAGGCTGCTGGACGGGCGGCTGCTGGCCCTGCTGCGGGTACGGGGGCTGCGGCTGCGGCGGCTGGTTCGGCCACGGCTGCTGCGCCACCGGCGGCTGCTGCTGCACCGGGGGCTGCTGGACGGGCGGCTGCTGGCCCTGCTGCGGGTACGGGGGCTGCGGCTGGACCGGCGGCTGGGGCTGCGGCGCGTCCGGCACCGGATTCGGGGTGGACGCGAGCTCCACCGGCGGCGCGGTCGGCACGCCCTGCCCGTCGGTGGCCGGCCCGGCCTGCTGCTCGGGGCCCGGCGGGGGCGGCGGCGGGGCCGCGTTCGGCACGGCCGTCACCGGCTCCACCGGGGGGCCCGGCGGGCCCGGCGCCACCGGACCGGGCGGCGGGACCTGGGCCTGAACGGGCTGCGGCGGCTGCGGCGCGTCCGGCACGACCGGCGGCTGCGGCGTCACCGGAGGCTGCTGGACCTCCGGCTGCACCGGCTGCGGCGGCTGCTGCACCGGGGGCTGCTGGACCGGCGGCTGCTGAACGGGCTGCTGCTGCGGCTGCTGTTGCTGCGGCGCGGCCGGACCGGGAGCGGCACTCTGGGTGTACCAGGACGGAGGGGTGTAGTCCGGGGCGTCGGACCAGTCATCGTCGTCCTCGGCCGCGTTGTCGCCGACGTAGACGCCGTCCCGATCGCTGCTCACTGGGGCTCCCTCGTTCTCGCCGAATTGCTTCGGCGGTTGCCGTCGGGCAACAAGACTAGGCCGTGCAGGGCGGTCCGATGAAGGCGGAGCCCGACCTGACGGCGGATCGGAGCGGACGCGGCCGACCGGCCCGCCCCACGGGGAACACCGTCCCCACGGGCGCGCCGGCCGGCCGGCCCGCACGGATGCGGCCCGCCCGGCCGCACCTCGTCAGTCCATGCGGCGCGGGCCGCCCAGCACCTGGGTCTCGGCCTCGCCCGGATTGGTCATCACGTACTGGCGCCGCATCCGGGTCGCCCACAGGGTGATGTGGTCCGGCAGCGTGGGCAGCGCGCTGACGTCGCCCGGAGCGAGCGACAGCAACCGGCCCACCAGCTCCGACTCCTGCGGCGACACCCGCTGAAGGCCGATCAGGTCGGCGGCGTTCAGCACCCGGCTCGCGTTCGGACCGAGGTACGGCAGCACGGTCAGCGTGGTCTGCCACGGCGACGCCGACAGCCGGCTGCGCGAGGGGCGCGCACCCAGGTCGCGAACCACCAGGACGGGTGACGCCACCGACGCGCCCTGCGCGCCCAGGCGACCCACCTGGTGCACCGTCACGCACGGCTGCCCGCCGCCCGCGGCCTGCGCCATCGGCGCCCACGCCTGCGGACGGCCGGTCTCCACCGCGATCCGGGCGCCGGTCGCGGCGGCGCGCAGCGCGATCAGCTGCGCCGTCCACATGCCGCCGACCAGCACCACGTCGTACTGGGTGGGCCGGAACAGGCCGATCACGGCGGGCTGCTGCTGCTGGTCGAGGCCGATCACCACGCCGTCGTCGCCGACCGGGAAGGACAGCGCCGACAGGTCCTCGACGGTCAGCACGTGCTTCTCCCGGCGCGGGCCGCGCAGGCCGAAGCCGGGACGGACCCGGACCCGGCGCTGCTCGGTCGGCTGCGGGGCCTGGCCGGAGTAGGTCTGGTAGGCCATCAGGAAGTCCCCCCCAGGGGCAGCGTGGCGAGCAGGCCCGGGGCGTGCTCCAGGTCGAGCCGGGTCATCGAGGTGCCGGCGTGCTGGGCGCGGGACTCCACCAGGCGGCCCACCTGGGCGACCTCGCTCTCGTTGCGGCCGGTCAGCCGCAGGTGCCCGCTGAGCGCCACCGAGCCGCCCATCGCGCGGGTCGCGGTGACCGAGAAGGTGGAGGCGAACGCCGGGGTGCTGGTGAGCTGGTTGACCAGGTCCGGGGCGGCGACCCGGCCGCCGCCGGCGCCCGGCCGGGACAGTTCGGGCCACTTGGAGATCCAGTAGGTGGTGTGCCAGCGGTCGTCGATCCGGCAGAACTTCGCGGACTCCTGGGCCCGGCGCACGCCGACCCCGCCGCCGCCGGAGCCCTGCCGGCCCGCGACCGCGACCGGGTTGGCGCACACCGAGATGGCCAGCGCCGCGATCAGCTCCCGCTCGTCCAGGACGGTGGCGGTGAAGCCGGCGCTGTTCAGCCGGCCGGCGAGCTGGTCGGTGACCCGCTGGAGGGCCTTGCGGGCGCCCTCCTCGCCGCCGCCGCGGGCCAGCACGGCGGTGGAGGCGCGCTCCGGGTCGAGCTTGACGGCGATCCAGGTCAGCCGCAGCGCCGGGGTGTTCACTCCTCCGGGTGCCTGCTGGTAGGCGCGCGCGGCCAGCGAGTGCTCCGGCAGGTGCGGCGCGGGCGCCGGCTGGGTGTGCTGGATCAGCTGCACCGACTCCAGCGGGATGTCGTCGACCTGGAGGACCGAGCAGATCAGGTCCAGCGGCAGCGCGGAGGTGGCCCGGCCGGGGCGCAGCGGCTGGTCCTTGGACTGCACCAGCAGCACCGAGGTGAAGAAGGTGCCGTCGCCGACCATGCCGGTCTCGCGGCGCAGCGGACGGCCGTCGCCGAGGTCGGTCTCGATGGCGTGGGTGCAGGTGCGCAGGGCCGGCTCCAGCTCCATCACCGGCGCCAGCGCCGGGTCGGTGCCGGGCGGCGGGACGTTGTACTTGGCTTCCCGGCGACGGGAGTTGTAGGCGGAGCGGACGCTCATCGCCTCGCCCATGGTGCGGCCGCCGAGGCGCAGCAGGGCGACCACGACGAGCACCACGGCGGGCACCGCGAAGACCGCGGCCATCAGCTTGTTGATCGACCAGCCGACGGCCACCAGTGCGACGGCGACCTCGAGTTGGACGATTTGCTTGAGTTCGAGCCGGCGGGCGAGCAGCCCGGGCCTGGGCAGCAGCCGCAGGGCGACCGGGCCGGTGGGCACCGGGGCCGGGGCGGTGCGGGCCCGCCGGCCGCCCTGGGCGTCCGGCCTCCGACCGTGCGAGGTGGAGCGTCGTCGTGCTGGAGCGGACTGGCTTGGCATCCCCCGAATTGCCCTCTCTGCTTCAGATGTGCCGTCAGATCCCCGTGCGGCTGCGGCCGGAAGGGGCCGTCGGCCGCGGGCCGGGTCGGCGGCCCGGATGGCGGACCGTCGGAGCCTACCCGTTACCGTACTCACCGTCTGCTGCCGCATCGTAGAGGGTTGACCGTTCCGGACGCCCGTCGGGTGGCAGACTCACGCACAGCACAAGCGCGTTGACACCCGCAGGTCGGGTCACACAGGGGAGACGGGGACGAGCATGGCATCACGCCGGGACGAGCTGAACGCCTACACCTTCGCCCGGAAGCGGATGGTCGGGGCCTTCCTGCAGCCGGGGGGCGGCGGCAACGACGAGGACGCGCCGCGTCCGATCCGGGCGGTGCTGCCGAGCTTCGTGATCGGGGCCGTGATCGTGGCGGGCTTCGGCATGTGGGGCGTCATCAAGCCGAGTGCGCCGCCGAACTGGGACAACGGCAAGTTCATCCTGCAGGGCAAGTCCTCGACCACGCGCTACGTGATCCTGCCGGACCCGACGAACGGCAACAAGCCGACCCTGCACCAGGTGCTGAACATGTCCTCGGCCCGGCTGGTGCTGTCCGAGGGCGCGACCGTGCAGACCGTCGCCGACGACGTGCTGGACAAGTACCCGCGGCGCGGCGCCGCCATCGGAATCCCGTACGCCCCGGACAAGCTGCCCAAGGGCGACGACGCGGGCACCACCAAGCTGTGGTCGGTGTGCGACAAGAAGGGCCAGGACAACCTGCCCTCCACGATCGCCCAGTCGGTGTTCGTCGCGGCCGGTGCGGACGTCAAGACCCTGCAGGCGCCGGACCGGATGCTCGGCGACGGGCAGTCGCTGTTCGTGCAGCAGCCGGACCTGCCGGGCCGTCCCGGCTCGATGTACCTGGTGGACAACCGCGGCGTGAAGCACGCGGTCGGCGTGCTCGACACCAGCGACACCGACCGCAGGTCGCTGGTGACCGCGCTGTTCGGCTCGGACGCGGTGCCGCAGCGGGTCACCAACGAGTGGCTGGACACCCTGGAGAACGGCGACCCGGTGGAGTTCCCCCGGATCGAGGGCATCGCCGCCAAGCGGCCCGCCAACTCCGGCCTCGAACTGTCGCAGCCCGAGGAGAAGAAGGTCGGCCGGGTGATGAAGTTCCAGGACAACACCTTCTACGCGGTCGGCGCCTCGAAGCTGTACCAGATCACCGAGTTCCAGGCGAACCTGATGCTGAACGACCCGAACGTCCAGGAGGCGGCGTACGGCGGCCCGCCGGCCATGGGCGACCTGGGCGCGGGCGACATCAGCAAGCTCCAGTCGAAGATCAGCAAGGAGCTGATGGAGCGCTCCAAGAACCTGCCGACCCAGAAGTCCCCGGCGGTCAACGTGACCGGCAAGACGCCCCGCACGGTGATCTGCTCGACCTTCACCGGCTACGAGAACAACCAGATCAAGCGCACCGTGTGGGCCAGCACCGCCTACCCGGCGGACATCGCCACCGACTCGGTCAGCGCGCACGTGACGCCCGGTCACGGCCTGCTGTACCGCGCGCTGGACGGCAACGGGGGCGACGACGGCTCCGGCAGCGACTTCCTGATCACCGACTCCGGCCTGCGCTACTCGCTGCCCGCCAACAGCGACGGCGGCAACGGCGGTGCGAGCGCCAGCCCCAACCCGCAGGGCGGCGAGAAGAAGGGTACGAACGAGTCACAGGTGCGCCTGGGCTACAAGTCCGTCAACCCGCAGAAGGTGCCGATCGTCTGGTCGAAGCTGGTGCCGGCCGGTCCGGTGCTCAACACGAACACTGCACTTCAGGCCCAGAACGCCTGACGGATCGTCAACGGCGGTGCGGCGGTTCAGTGTCATGGTCTGGTAACTACCCGCTACCCGGTGTTGGGTCTGTCGCACTTGGCCGTTACAGTGCTGGAGAGCACCACACCAAGTGGTGCCCGTACGGGCGTTCGCCACAGGGGCGTCCGGACGAAGTCTGTCTCATGGGGGACGGTGGATCATGGCAGGTCAGTTCACGACGACCGCGGAGGAAATGACCGCGTTCGCTAACCGCATCGGCGAGGTCAACCAGCAGGTGCAGAGCGAGATCGGTCGCCTCAACAACCTGGTCTCCGAGATCGCTTCCGGCTGGAAGGGCGCGGCTGCGACCGCGTACCAGCAGATGCAGGAGCGCTTCAACGAGGACGCCAACGCGCTGAACAAGGTGCTCGACGAGATCCGGCAGGCCATCGAGGCGACCACCAAGCTCTACTCGATGACCGAAGAAGAGCAGCGTGCCGCGGTCGGTGGCATCTCCGGCTGACGCCGGAACCGGTAACCGTCACACGCGCCCTCGCGGGGGCGCACTGTGCATCCATCGACAAGGAGACAAATCATGTCCGGACAGATTCTCGTCAACTTCCAGACGATCCTGAACGCGAGCTCGGAGGTCCGCCAGACCGCCTCTCGCATCCAGTCGCAGCTGGACGACCTCAAGTCGGGCGTGCAGCGCATCGCCTCCTCCTGGGAGGGCGCGGCCCAGCAGGGCTACCAGGCCCGCCAGGCCCAGTGGGACGCCAAGGCCGCCGACCTGCAGCAGGTGCTCGGCCAGATCGCCGGCGCGCTGGACAACGCCGCGCAGAGCTACCAGAACACCGAGAAGCAGAACGAGGGTCTCTGGAGCTGAGGCTCCCGAACCGGGACTCTGCGCGGTAGCGCTCTTCTTCAGGGCGGGCGTCCCACGGGGCGCCCGCCCTTCGCGCGTGGCACGGGGCACGCGCCGAACACGGGTGGAAGCAATGAGGGGTGGACTTCAGGTGTCGTCAGGATCGTTGCGCCGGACCGGTGCGGTGCTGCTGGTTCTCGGGGTGGTCGGCACTGCCGCCGCGGCGCCCGCCTACGCCGAGCCCTCGCCCGCGGCCTCCGGAGGGGCCTACCGGGCCCCGGTGGCCATCGCCGCGGCCGGTGACTGCACCTTCCCCTCCAAGGACGTCCCGGCCAAGCCCTGGGCCCTCCAGCGGGTCTTCCTGGACGAGCTGTGGGGCACCGGCGAGAAGGTGCCGCACAGCGGACAGAACGTCAAGGTCGCCGTGATCGACACCGGCGTGGACGACAGCAACCCGCAGCTGAAGGGCAAGGTGACGGCCGGTCCGGACCTGCTCGGCGACGCGCAGCAGAAGGCCGGCCAGCAGCGGCCGGAGGGCGGCAGCACGACCGACAAGGTCGGCCACGGCACCAAGGTCGCCGGCATCATCGCGGCCTCGCCGCGGGACGGCTCCGGCTTCGTCGGCCTGGCCAAGGACGCGACGATCATCTCGATCCGGCAGAACGACTCCGAGGGCCACGGCAGCGTCAGCACGCTGATCGACGCCATCAACAAGGCCGTCGACATGGGCGCCGGCGTCATCAACATCTCGCAGGACGTCCGGGTCGAGATCGACCCGAGCAAGCCCGCCGACGCCGTGCCGTTCGCCGAGGAGCCGGACCTGAAGCGGGCGTTGGACCGCGCCGAGGCGGCCAAGGTGGTGGTGGTCGCCTCCTCCGGCAACGACGGCGCCGAGGGCCCCACCTACCCGGCGTACTACGACACCGTGCTGGCCGTGGGCGCGTCCGACCGGAACAACGAGCGGGCCACCTTCTCGCAGTACGGCGACTTCGTCGACGTGGTCGCCCCGGGCGTCGACATGCTCTCCACCGTCCCGGCCGGCGGGCAGTGCACCGACAACGGCACCAGCTTCTCCGCGCCCTACGTGTCCGGTCTGGCGGCGGTGCTCAAGGGCATGCACGGCGACTGGACCCCGCAGCAGATCCGCACCGTGATCGAGCAGACCGCGCAGCGCACCGAGCACGGCCGCAACAAGTGGATCGGCTGGGGCGTGGTCGACCCGGTCAAGGCGGTCACCTACCCGACCGTGCCGGGCCCGAAGGAGCTGCCGCACCCGGACGCCCCGACCAAGCTGGACACCGCCCCGCTGGTCGCGCAGCCGCTCGGCCTGGCCGAGACGCAGGCCGACCGGGACCGGAAGACCGGCACCTTCGTGCTCGGCGTGGGCGCCCTGCTGGTGGCCGGCCTGGCCGGCGGCGCGATCGTCACCCGCGACCTGGGCCGCCGCCGCAACCAGGGCTGACGGCCCGTCGGCAGCCCTTCCGCAGGCTCGTGCGGCCGGCCCCGGAAAGGGGTCGGCCCCGCCGGTCGGGGGGAACCGGCGGGGCCGAGCGGAGAGCGGTCTGCGGGGGTCAGACCCGCTCGTCCTCGGGGAGGGTGATCACCCAGCGGGTCTCCTGGCGGGGACGCAGGTAGAACGCCCAGTACAGGCTGGCGGCGACGGTGATGCCCAGGGTCCACAGCAGGGCGGTGACGTCCAGCTGGGTCAGCGTGTAGCCGAGCACCACGATCACCAGGACGGGCAGCGCGGGCCACAGCGGCTGGCGCCAGGCCGGGGCGTGCTTGTGCTCGCCGCGGCGGGAGAACAGCGCGCCGACCGCGACCAGCAGGTACAGCGCGGCGACCGCGACACCGGTGATGTTCATCAGCAGGTTCTGCGGAACGAAGCAGAGCACCGCGCCGGGGATGCCGACCGCCAGGGTGGAGATCCACGGGGCGCTGAACTTGTTGAGGGTGCCGAAGGCCTTGTTCACCGGCTCCGGCCAGGCCTTGTCACGGCCGGACGCGAACAGCACCCGGGAGTTCTGGATGACCATCACGATGCCGGCGTTGATGATCGCCAGCGCGATGCAGAGGCTGATGAAGGTGCCGACGCCGGTGTTGCTCCAGCCGATCACCAGCTGCGAGATGTTGCCCTCGGTCAGTGCGGACAGGTCCGGCGCGCCCAGGGTGATGGCGGCCACCGGGATCACGATGATGGCGACCGACAGGCCCAGCGTCCACAGCACGGTGCGGGCCACGTTCTTGCGCGGGTTCTCCAGCTCCTCGGAGAGGTAGATCGCGGTGGAGAAGCCCTGGGTGACGAACAGGGCGGTGCCCATCGCGGCCAGGATCGCCGCGAAGCCCACTCCGCTGGAGCCGCCGGCCGCGTCCGCGACCGCGCCGTGCACCAGGTTGCTCGCGCCGCGCTCGGTGTGCGCGAAGCCGAGGAAGGACACCACGGCGCAGGCGATGACCTCCAGCACCAGGAAGATGCCGGTGATCCAGGCGTTGGCCCGCAGGTCCAGCAGACCGGCGACGGTGGCCGCGATCATCACCACGGCGCCGGCGATCTTCGGGTCGATGTGGACGATCGGTTCCAGGTAGTCGGCGGTGCCCATGGCGATCAGTGAGGGCACGATCATCACGACGATCAGCGACTGGATGAACACCAGCCAGCCCGCGAACTTGCCCGCCAGGGTGCCGACCATCGCGTACTCGCCGCCCGCCGAGGGCACCAGGGTGCCGAGCTCGGAGTAGCAGAACGCCACGGCGATGCAGATCACCGAGCCGATGGCGATGGCCATCAGGGTGAAGGTGCCGAGGTCCGCGAACAGGTCGGGAACGAGCACGAAGAGCGAGGACGCGGGGGTCACGCAGGACAGCGTGAGCAGGGTGCCGCCCACGACGCCGAGCGATCGGGCGAGCTTCTTCGGGGCGTCCGCGCCGGTGGCGGCGCCCGTGGAGGGCGCGGCTGCCTGCGGGGGAAGCGTGTCGGTCATGGGGGCATCCGATCGACTGTGCGGTGAGGGGAGGGGAGCGGTATCGCCTCCGAAACACGTTCTCGCGGGTCTGGTTCTGCATCGCTCCCGATGCGCCAGGTTGCCTGGGTGAAAAGGCCCCGTCAACGCGCGATCGGCTGCGGAATCCGTTGTCGTAACCGGCCCTTTCCTGCGGAACGCAGCTGTCCGGCGGGTGGGACACATGTTTCAGCGGTGTCAACTCCGGTGAACTGCGCTTGAATCGAAGGTGAAGTGATCTGCGCAACTCCGATTCAAAGGCCCTGCCCGGGGGTGGGTTTGCGGCCCGAAAAGCCAGGTCGTTGGGCGTTCCGGGTGCGGGAATCGAAGGTGGGGGCCGAAAAACGGAAGATAACGTTATGGCACCGTTCACACCCCGGGATGCCGAAGGGCCGGATCCCTTTCGGAACCCGGCCCCATCGGTCACGGTGCGTGAACTGCGCCCCGCGGCTACTGCTGGATCGGCAGCCAACCCGTCTGCACCGTCTGACCCGCCTGGATCCGGCGGGAGACGAACACGGCACGACCCGGCGGCAGCGGCTGCGGCTTGACCGTGCCCAGCAGCGCGCCCTCGCCCTTGTCACCGGACATCACGAGGCCCTGGCCGCCCAGCTCGCGCATGCGCTGCATCACCGGCTCGAACAGCGAGCGGCCGGCGCCGCCCGCGTTGCGGGCGATGATCAGACGCAGACCGATGTCGCGCGCGAACGGCAGGAACTCCGCCAGCGGCGCCATCGGGTTGCCCGACTGGGTGGCGACCAGCTCGTAGTCGTCCACGATCACGAACATGTCCTTGCCGCTGTACCAGCTGCGGTTGCGCAGCTGCTCCGGCGTGACGTCCGGACCGGGCAGACGACGCGAGCAGGCCCCGCGCAGCATCTCCACGATCGCCGACATGGCGGGCGCGGCGGCCGCGTACTCCACCAGGTACTCCGGCGGAACGACGCCCAGCAGCGAGCGGCGGAAGTCGCCGACCACGATGCCGGCCTGCTCCGGGGTGTACCGCTCGGTGATCTGCTTGATCAGCATGCGCAGCATCGCCGACTTGCCGGACTCGCTCTCGCCGAAGACGACGAACAGCGGGTCGGTCTCGAAGTTGACGAACACCGGCGCCAGCTCGACCTCGTCGACACCGAACGCGACACCCAGCTCCGGGTGCTCGAAGCCCTTGGGCAGCGAGTTCCCGTCCAGCACCGGCGGCAGCATGCGCACCTGCGGGGCGCGCGGGCCGGTCCAGGCCGCGTTGATCTGGGCGACCATGTCGGCGACGCCGTCCACCAGGTCCTCGGTGGAGCTGGAGCCGTCGATCCGGGGCAGGCCCGACAGGAAGTGCAGCTGCTCGTGGGTCAGACCGCGACCCGGGATCGCCGGCACGTTCGCGGCGACCTTGCGGGCGATCTCCGACTCCATGGAGTCACCGAGCTTCAGCTCCACGCGGTTCTGCAGCTGGTCCTTCAGCGCCGGGCGGACCTCGGCGTAGCGGGCCGCGGTGATCACCACGTGGATGCCGTAGCCGAGACCGCGCAGCGCGATGTCGGCGATGACCGGCTCCAGGACCTCGAACTCCTGCTTGAAGGTCAGCCAGCCGTCGATGAACAGGAACACGTCGCCGAACTGCTCGTCCGGCAGCTGGCCGTTCGCCCGGCGGGTGCGGTAGGTGGCGATGGTGTCGATGCCCTGGGAGCGGAACAGCTCCTCACGGCGGTTGAGCACCCCGTGCACCTCGCTGACCATGCGGCGGACCTTCTCGACGTCCAGTCGGCCCGCCACGCCGCCGACGTGCGGCAGGTCGGCCAGCGAGCCGAAACCGCCACCGCCGAAGTCGAGCAGGTAGAACTGCGTCTCCACCGGCGTGTGGGTGACCGAGAAGCCCGCCACGATGGTGCGCACCATGGTGGACTTGCCGGACCGCGGACCGCCGACGATCATGCCGTGGCCGGCCGCGCCCGAGTAGTCCAGGTACATCACGTCGCGGCGCTGGTCGCGCGGCTTGTCGACGATGCCGACCGGGACGATCAGGTTGCCCTGGCGGATCGACGCCGGGGTCAGACCGCGCTCCGGGCTGACCTGCAGCGGCTCCAGCAGGCTGTCCACCGACGGCGGCGCCTCCAGCGGGGGCAGCCACACCTGGTGGGCCGGCGGGCCCTGGCCGATCATCCGCTGGACGAACACGTCGAGCATGGTGTCCAGCAGCGCGTCGTCCTTCTCCTCCTCCTCCGTCGGATCGGGAAGGATCTCCTCCACCTCGGGCTCGACGACCTCGACCTCGGCGGCGGTGAACAGCACCGGCTGGGCGGTGATGACCCGCCCGCCGACCGCGCGCTGCTGGCCCGGCGGACGGTACTTGCCGGACACGTACGCGGCCCGGAAGCGCTCCATCACGTCGGAGCCGAACTTGAGGTAGCCCACGCCGGGGATCGGCGGCAGGTGGTACGCGTCCGGCACGCCGATCGCGGCCCGCGACTCGGCGGCCGAGAAGGTGCGCAGACCCAGGCGGTAGGACAGGAAGGTGTCCAGGCCGCGGAGCTTGCCCTCCTCCAGTCGCTGCGAGGCGAGCAGCATGTGCATGCCGAGCGAACGGCCGATGCGGCCGATCTGGATGAACAGGTCGATGAAGTCCGGCTTCGCGGTGAGCAGCTCGGAGAACTCGTCGATGATCATCAGCAGCGAGGGCAGCGGGTCGAGCGGCGCACCCGCGGTGCGGGCCCGCTCGTACTCGTTGATGTTCGCGTAGTTGCCCGCCGCGCGGAGCAGCTCCTGACGGCGGTTCATCTCGCCCTCGATCGCGTCGCGCATGCGGTCGATCAGGGTCGCTTCGCCCTCGAGGTTGGTGATCACGGCCGCGGTGTGCGGCATCTCCGCCATGCCGGCGAAGGTCGCACCACCCTTGAAGTCCGCGAGGACCAGGTTCAGCACCTCGGAGGAGTGGGTGACCGCCAGCGCCAGCACGATGGTGCGCAGCACCTCGGACTTGCCGGAACCGGTCGCGCCGACGCACATGCCGTGCGGGCCCATGCCCTCCAGCGAGGCTTCCTTGATGTCCAGCCAGACGTACTCGCCGTTGCTGCCGACGCCCAGCGGGACGCGCAGCTTCTCGCGGATCGGCTTGGGACGCCAGTGCCGGGCCGGGTCGAAGGAGCCCGGGTCGCCGGTGTGCATCATCTCGGTGAAGTCCATCGAGACCAGCGACGGGTCGCTGTCGTCGCCGCCCGCGGACGCCCGGAACGGCGCCAACTGCCGCGACAGCGCCTCGGCCTGCCACCCCGACAGGCTGTCGGGGGTGCCCGGGTAGCTCGCCCCGGACGCGGCCTCCAGCAGCAGGTCGTTCTTGCCGACGGTGATCACCAGGTGTCCGTTCGGCTCGTCCAGGTCACCCGGGACGACCTCGATCACGGTGACGCCCTGGACGCCCTCGGGACCGGCGATCACCGAGTCGACCGGCACCGAGGCGCCGTCCATGATGATCACCAGGTGCGGCTGGTCCGCGCTCGGCGTGCTGTCCCGGGAGAAGCCCTTGCGGCCGGCCAGCTCGTTGGCCAGCAGCTCCTCCAACTCGCCCAGCCCGGAGGCGATCAGACGGCGCGAACCGGCGCCGTCGCTCTCCTTGCGGTGCTGGGTGTGCGGCAGCCACTTCGCCCACTCCCACTCCTCCACCGCGCCGGGCGCGGCGGCCACCCCGATCATCAGGTCCTCGGGGGAGTGCAGGGTCGCCAACTGGGCCACCATCGCCCGGACGTTGCCGTACACCGAGTCCGGGTCGCCGCACACCGTGATGTGGTAGAAGGCGCGCAGCGAGACCGCCAACGGCAGGTCCTGCAGCGTGCCGTGGGTCTTGATGAAGGTGCCCATCGCCTCGGCGGCGAGCGGCTCCAACTCGTCCATCGGCGCGGTCTGCGGCGCCACCAGCGGCGTCGACAGCTGCAGCGGGCCGAGGCCCACCCGGATCTGCGCGAAGTCCGGATCGGTCGGACGGCGCTCCCACAGCCGGCGGCCCTCGGCCACGATCGACCACAGCTGGTCCGGCTCCGGGTGGGTGAACAGCAGCGCACCGCGCTGCCGTTCGGCCGTGCGACGCACCTCGCGGCGCTTCTGCTGCAGGTACTTCAGGTAGTCGCGGCGCTCGTCCGAGGTCGCCGCGTTACCGCCCTTGCGCGCCTTGACGATCTGCGCCACCGCCATCGCGGCGGTCGACGCGACCATCAGGACACCCATCATCTTCATCGGGCCCTGCGCGCCCGGAGAGAAGAAGAACGCCGCCGAACCGCCCATGCCGAGCAGCGGCAGCAGCGACATCATCCAGTCCTCGCCGCCGCCCCGCGGCAGCTCCGGCGGCGGAACCAGCTCGACCGGTTCCTCCGACACCGGAGGCGGGAACGCCCGCGGCGGGCGCTTGACCGTCACCGTACTCATGCGATCACCCCGCCCCCAGCGGCAGCCGCAGCGCGCGACTCCCCGTCGTCAACGGTGCGCCCTCCCCGGGCACAGGGTCGGGGGCACCCCCATCGCTCGCTCACAATCCGCCCTCACGCATCTGGATACGTACGGTGAGGGCGCCCCGTGTGATGACGCCGCCCCCGCTCCGCCGAACCGCAGGCGCGCCGGGGCTGTCGCGTCTTCGATCGCCGCCCCCGTACGCCGTGCGCAGGGGCCGATCCTACTGCGCACGCCAAGCCGTTCGTCCACGGGGTCGCCCACCCCGCAGGGTACTGACCCGGCGTCAACACACAACCCCCGGCGCACCTGCGCACCGCCTCCATCCCCGCACGCCGCCCCCGCACCGTCCACGCCCCCGCCGCAGTGCACCCTTGCCAGGAGGGGGTAAGGTGTCGCCGCGCCAACTCTCGTTCGGGCCGTGACAGTTCCGGAACCCCGTCGACGAGTGGTCAGCAGACTTGCCGACTAGCCAACGAGGGGGAGAGGGCCGGTGAGCACAAACGCTACGACCGGTTTCTGCCGGGTCACCGTGGTGGCACCGGACAGCCGGATCGACGTCGCCCTGCCGGAGGACGTCCCGCTCGCGGACATCTACCCGGAGGTGCTTCGGCTCTCCGGGCAGACCCAGGTGGACGGGACACCGACCGGCTTCCATCTGGTGCGCCGGGACGGCACCGTGCTCGACAGCGGCCTGCCGCTGGCGGCCCAGCAGGTCCGCGACGGAGACCTGCTGAGCCTGCGTCCGTTCTCCGAGTCGCTGCCGCCGGCCGTCTACGACGACGTCGCCGACGCCATCGCCTCCGCGGTCGAGGCGGACCGCCGGTTCTGGAGCCCCGACCTGATGCGGGCCTTCGGCCTGATCGCCGGCGCGGTGCTGCTCACCCTGCTGGCCTTCGCGCTGTGGTTCTCCGACCTGCGGCACAACATGTTCGGCCTGCCCGGCATCCTGTCCGGCGTCACCGCCGTCGTGCTGGTGACCTTCTCGGCCGTCCGCGCCCGGGTCTACGACGACCACGTCGCCGCGCTCGCGCTCGGCCTCGGCGCGCTGCCGCACGCCATGCTGGCCGGCTCCGGCATCATCGACGTCCCGAACGTCGGCGACGGCCCCGGCCGCCTCCAGTTCCTGGTCGGCTGCGTCACCGTGCTGGTCGTCTCGGTCCTGCTGGTGGGCCTGCTGCCGGAGAAGGACTCGGTGTTCGTCGCCGCCGCCTTCGTGGCCGCCGCCGGCACCCTGGCCACCTTCGCCGCCGTGCTGATGTCCGGCACCGCGATCACCGACATCGCCGCCGTCACCGGCGTCGCCGCGGTCGCCGCGGTCGGCTTCCTGCCCGCGCTGTCCGCCCGGTTCGCCCGCCTGCCCGTCGGCTTCAGCGCCCCCGGCCAGACCCGCACCCGCGGCACCGCCTACGGCGAGGAGAACGCCGGCACCGAGACCGTCCAGTACGAGCGGATCGCCGCCCAGGCCCGCCGCGGCCACGAGGTGCTGGTCGGCCTGGTCGGCGGCGCCGCCACCACCATCGTCGGCGCCTGCACCGTGCTCGGCTTCAGCGACCGCACCTGGGCCGAACTGCTGGCCCTGGCCATCGGCGTCTCGACCATGCTGCGCGCCCGGCTGTTCCGCTACACCGCCCAGGTGTTCGCGCTCACCATCGCCGGCCTGGCCGGCCTGGCGCTGCTGATCCTCGGCCTCGCCCTGCACACCCCGCTGCACCTGGCGATCGCCGCGGCCACGCCCGGCAGCGGCAGCGGCGACCTGCGCACCGTGTGGCTGTCCGCGTCCATCGCGGCCGGCGCCGCGATCATGACCGCGATCGCGCTGATCGTCCCGCGCTCCGGAGTCTCCCCGTTCTGGGGCCGCATCCTGGACATGGTCGACAGCCTGATGCTGATCGCCCTGGTGCCGCTGGCGCTGGCCGTGCTCAACATCTACAACGTGGTGCGCGGCGCGACCGGCTGAGCCGCGCTGCTATCGTTGATCCGTCCGAGTCTTGTCAGGTCCTGTGCTTCCGACCAGGACCACTCGGCAGAAACCGAAGGAGATGCCCGTGGCCCTCGCCGCTGACGTCAAGAAGCAGATCATCGCCGAGTTCGGCCAGAAGGAGGGCGACACCGGCTCTCCCGAGGTCCAGGTGGCCATGCTCTCCCGCCGCATCTCGGACCTGACCGAGCACCTGAAGTTCCACAAGCACGACCACCACTCGCGTCGTGGCCTGCTGATCCTGGTCGGCCAGCGCCGCCGCCTGCTGCAGTACCTGGCCAAGAAGGACATCGAGCGCTTCCGTACCCTGGTGGACCGCCTCGGCATCCGCCGCGGTGCCGCCGGCGGCGCCCGCTGACACCGCTCGCAGGGGCGGCTCCCCTCACCGGGGGAGCCGCCCCTCGGCGCTTTCCGCGCCACCCCGCGACCACGCCCCGCGAACGGGCCGGCCGTAAAGCCGCGCTCGATAGGGTGTGAATTTGTAAGGTAAAGGGCATGCCCGCCCTTGCGGGCCGACAAGGCTTCAAACGGAAGCCGCCCGCACCACAGGAGCGTCCATCCGCCGACGCCGCCGCACGCCGAAAGGCGCCGGTCCTCGGTAGTGGCCGCCGGAACCCCCGACACGCGGGGACGGAACCGGTGGCTTCGATCGAAGACCGGCCCAACTGCCCGGGCCACGGCAGGCAAGCGCAGGGGCGCTCCTGAGGAGACGTACGAAAGAGGAGATCTTCCAGGTGGAAGAGAACGTTTTCTACGCCGAGGCCGTCATCGACAACGGCAGCTTCGGCACCCGCACCATCCGCTTCGAGACCGGCCGCCTGGCCCGTCAGGCCGCCGGCTCCGCCGTGGCCTACCTGGACGACGACACCATGGTGCTGTCGGCCACCAGCGCCTCGAAGCAGCCCAAGGAGCACTTCGACTTCTTCCCCCTGACGGTGGACGTCGAGGAGCGGATGTACGCCGCCGGCCGCATCCCCGGCTCGTTCTTCCGCCGTGAGGGCCGGCCGTCCGAGGACGCGATCCTCACCTGCCGCCTGATCGACCGCCCGCTGCGCCCGTCCTTCGTCAAGGGCCTGCGCAACGAGGTCCAGGTCGTCGTCACGGTCATGGCGCTCAACCCCGACCACCTGTACGACGTGGTGGCCATCAACGCGGCCTCCGCCTCCACCCAGCTGGCCGGCCTGCCGTTCTCCGGCCCGATCGGCGGCGTCCGCGTCGCGCTGATCAACGGCCAGTGGGTGGCCTTCCCGACCCACTCCGAGCTGGAGTCGGCCGTCTTCGACATGGTCGTCGCCGGTCGCGTCCTGCCGGACGGCGACGTCGCGATCATGATGGTCGAGGCCGAGGCCACCGACAAGACCATCAAGCTGGTCGAGGGCGGCGCCGACGCCCCCACCGAAGAGGTCGTCGCGGCCGGCCTGGAGGCCGCCAAGCCGTTCATCAAGGTGCTGTGCGCCGCCCAGGTGCAGCTCGCCAAGCAGGCCGCCAAGCCGACCGGCGAGTTCCCGCGCTTCCTGGAGTACCAGGACGACGTGCTGGCCGCGCTGACCTCCGCCGTCAAGGACGAGCTCGCCAAGGCGCTGACCATCGCCGGCAAGCAGGAGCGCCAGAACGAGCTGGACCGCATCAAGGCCGTCGCCGCCGACAAGCTCCTCCCGGAGTTCGAGGGCCGCGAGAAGGAGATCAGCGCCGCCTACAACGCGCTGACCAAGAAGATCGTCCGCGAGCGCGTCATCAAGGACAAGGTCCGCATCGACGGCCGCGGCGTCACCGACATCCGCACCCTGGCCGCCGAGGTCGAGGCCATCCCGCGGGTGCACGGCTCGGCCCTGTTCGAGCGCGGCGAGACCCAGATCCTGGGCGTCACCACGCTGAACATGCTGCGCATGGAGCAGCAGCTCGACACGCTCTCCCCGGAGACCCGTCGCCGCTACATGCACAACTACAACTTCCCGCCGTACTCGGTCGGCGAGACCGGCCGCGTCGGTTCGCCGAAGCGCCGCGAGATCGGCCACGGCGCCCTCGCCGAGCGCGCCCTGATCCCGGTCCTGCCGACCCGCGAGGAGTTCCCCTACGCGATCCGCCAGGTCTCCGAGGCGCTGGGCTCCAACGGCTCCACCTCGATGGGCTCGGTCTGCGCGTCCACCATGTCGCTGCTGAACGCCGGTGTGCCGCTGAAGGCCCCGGTCGCCGGCATCGCCATGGGCCTGATCTCGCAGGAGATCGACGGTGAGACCCACTACGTGACCCTCACCGACATCCTCGGCGCCGAGGACGCGTACGGCGACATGGACTTCAAGGTCGCCGGTACCCGCAACTTCATCACCGCGCTGCAGCTGGACACCAAGCTCGACGGCATCCCGGCCTCCGTGCTGGCCGCCGCGCTGAAGCAGGCCCGCGACGCCCGCCTGCACATCCTCGACGTCATGAACGAGGCCATCGACTCGCCCGACGAGATGTCCCCGAACGCGCCGCGGATCATCACCATCAAGATCCCGGTGGACAAGATCGGCGAGGTCATCGGCCCCAAGGGCAAGATGATCAACCAGATCCAGGAGGACACCGGCGCCGAGATCACCATCGAGGACGACGGCACCATCTACATCGGTGCCGCCGACGGCCCGGCCGCCGAGGCCGCCCGCTCGACGATCAACCAGATCGCCAACCCGACCATGCCGGAGGTCGGCGAGCGCTACCTGGGCACCGTGGTGAAGACCACCACCTTCGGCGCCTTCGTCTCGCTCATGCCGGGCAAGGACGGTCTGCTGCACATCTCGCAGATCCGCAAGCTGGCCGGCGGCAAGCGCGTCGAGAACGTCGAGGACGTGCTCGGCGTCGGCACCAAGGTGCAGGTCGAGATCGCCGAGATCGACCCGCGCGGCAAGCTGTCGCTGATCCCCGTCATCGAGGGCGAGGAGGGCGGCGAGGCCGCCGCCTCCGAGTGACACCCCGGTAACACCCCGCGGCCCGCACGCCCCATCCGGCGCGTGCGGGCCGCGCCCTGTTCGTGAAGTTCGTTGAAGCTCCACTCGTGAAGCAGTAGCTGGAAGGAACACCCGTGGCCCAGGCCTCGGCGGCGAAGCAGCGCCCCGGCACCACCCGGACCCTGCTCAAGGGCACCGAAGGCGGCGCGGGCACCGTCCGCCGCACCGTGCTCCCCGGCGGCCTGCGGGTCGTCACCGAGACCCTCCCGACGGTGCGCAGCGCCACCTTCGGCATCTGGGTCGGCGTCGGCTCCCGGGACGAGACCCCGGTCCTCAACGGCGCCACGCACTACCTGGAGCACCTGCTCTTCAAGGGCACCGCCCGGCGCGACGCCCTGGAGATCTCCGCCGCGCTGGACGCGGTCGGCGGCGAGATGAACGCCTTCACCGCCAAGGAGAACACCTGCTACTACGCGCGGGTCCTGGACACCGACCTGCCGCTGGCCATCGACGTGGTCTGCGACATGCTCACCGGCTCGCTGATCCGCCCCGAGGACGTGGAGTCCGAGCGCGGCGTCATCCTCGAAGAGATGGCGATGGCCGAGGACGACCCGGGCGACGTGGTGCACGACCTGTTCGCCAAGGTGATCTTCGGGACCGGGCCGCTCGGCCGTCCGATCCTGGGCACCCAGGAGACCGTCTCCGGGCTGAGCCGCGACCAGATCGCCGGCTTCTACCACCGCCGCTACAAGCCGGAGAACCTGGTGGTCGCGGCGGCCGGCAACCTCGACCACGCCAAGGTGGTCAAGCTGGTCGAGAAGGCCTTCGCGCCGGTGCTGGCCAAGTCCGCCGGCCACCCCGCCGAGGTCCGCCGCGGCGTCAAGGCGGTCCGCACCTCCGGCCGGGCCGCCGTCCTCAACCGGCCCACCGAGCAGGCGCACCTGGTCCTCGGCGTCCCCGGCATCCCGCGCCACGACGAGCGCCGCTGGGCGCTGGGCGTGCTCAACGCCGCCCTCGGCGGCGGCATGAGCTCCCGGCTGTTCCAGGAGGTCCGGGAGAAGCGCGGCCTGGCGTACTCCGTGTACTCCTACTCCACCTCGTACGCCGACACCGGACTGTTCGGCATCTACGCCGGCTGCCAGCCCAAGCGGGTCGAGGAAGTGCTGAAGATCTGCCGCGAGGAGCTCGCCCGGGTCGTCGAGGAAGGCATCACCGAGGACGAGCTGCGCCGCGCGATCGGCCAGCTCTCCGGCTCCACCGTGCTCGGCATGGAGGACACCGGCTCGCTGATGAACCGCATCGGCAAGGCCGAACTCTCCTACGGCCACCACCTGTCGGTGGACGAGATGCTGCAGAAGATGGCCGACGTCACCCTGGACGACGTGCACGCCGTCGCCCGTGATGTGCTGGGGGCGCACCGGCCCTCGCTCGCGCTGATCGGCCCGATCAACGACCGGCGGGCCGCCAAGCTCGCCGACCTGCTCGCCTGACCCGCCCGAGAGGACAACTGACATGACGCTGCGCGTCGCCGTGATCGGCGCCAAGGGCCGGATCGGCTCCGAGGCCGTCAAGGCCGTCGAGGCCGCCGACGGCCTGGAGCTGGTGGCCGCCCTCGGCCGGGACTCGAAGCTCACCGAACTCACCGACGCCGGGGTCGACGTCGCCGTCGAACTCACCCACCCCGACTCGGTGATGGGCAACCTCGACTACTGCCTGACCCACGGCATCCACGTGGTCACCGGCACCACCGGCTGGACCGAGGAGCGCCTGGAGACGGTGCGCGGCCTGCTCGCCGCGGCCCCCGAGCTGGGCCTGCTGATCGCCCCGAACTTCTCCATCGGCGCGATCCTCGGCATGAAGTTCTCCCAGCTGGCCGCCAAGTACTTCGAGTCCGTCGAGGTGGTCGAGCTCCACCACGACCGCAAGGCCGACGCCCCGTCCGGCACCGCCACCCGCACCGCGCAGCTGATCGCCGCCGCCCGCGCCGAGGCCGGCCTGCCGCCGCAGCAGGACCCGACCACGCACAGCCTGCCCGGCGCCCGCGGCGCCGACGTGGACGGCGTCCCGGTGCACGCGGTGCGGCTGCGCGGCCTGCTCGCCCACCAGCAGGTGATGTTCGGCGACACCGGCGAGACCCTGACGATCCGTCACGACTCGATGCACCACAGCAGCTTCATGCCCGGCATCCTGCTCGGCGTGCGGAAGATCGCCGACCACCCGGGCCTGACCTTCGGCCTGGAACACTTCCTGGACCTGTGACATGACCTCTCGCACCGGCTTCTTCGTCCTCTCCGGCGTCCTGCTGCTGGTCAGCGTCGTCTGCGTCGGCGAGGGCGTCCAGCTCGTCGCCACCGGCAAGCCGCTCGGCATCGGCATCGGCGTGTGCGCCTTCGTCATCCCGCTGATCGGCGTCTGGTTCCTGCGCCAGACCGTCCGCTTCGGCCGGGCCAGCGAGCGGCTGGCCCGCGAGCTGGAGGCCGAGGGCGGCCTGCCCGTCGACGAGCTGAAGCGCACCGGCGGCGGCCGGATCGACCGCGCCTCCGCCGACGCCGTGTTCGCCCGCCGCAAGGCCGAGGCCGAGGCCGGCCCCACCGACTGGCGGAACTTCTTCCGGCTCGCCGTCGCCTACGCGGACGCCGGCGACGTCCCGCGCGCCCGCAAGGCCATGCAGCACGCGATCAAGCTGCACGACCAGGACGCCGCGGCCACCGCCGTAAACTGACCCGTACCGCCCCCAACAGCCAGGAACATCACCCATGCGCGCAGTCGAACCCCAGGTCCACCTGATCGCCCGCCCCGAGCTCGACTACGACGAGGTCGCGGCCTACCTGCAGGACGTCGGCGGCGAGAGCTGGCTGGAGCGCGTCGACCGCGGCGACCTGGACGACGCCCAGAACCTCGCCGAGTTCGCCGGCCGGATCTGCTACCGCTCGTGGAAGCCGGGCCTCAACCCGAACGTCACCAAGGTCCGCACCGATCAGGACGTCTACCTGAAGAACATCCTGGCCAGCGCGCACGGCTCGGTCCTGGAGCACGTCTCCTTCACCTTCGTCCTGCACAACGTCAGCCGCGTGGTCACCCACGAGCTGGTCCGCCACCGGGCCGGCGTCGCCGTCTCCCAGGAGTCGCTGCGCTTCGTCCGCCTCGACGACATCCCGTTCTGGTTCCCCGAGTGGGCCCAGCAGGACGAGGAGCTGATGGGCCGCGCCACCGGCCTGATGCAGCAGATCGAGGAGTTCCAGCACTGGATGGCCGACCACTTCGGGCTGGACGAGGAGGGCGTGAAGTTCCACGAGAAGAAGGAGAAGACCTCCTTCATGCGCCGCTTCGCCCCCGAGGGCCTCGCCACCGGCCTGGTCTGGACCGCGAACGTGCGCACGCTGCGCCACGTCATCGAGAACCGCACCGCGCCGGGCGCCGAGGAGGAGATCCGGCTGCTGTTCGGCAAGATCGGCGAGCTGATGGTCAAGGAGGCCCCGTCGCTGTTCGGCGACTACACCGTCGAGGACGGCGCCTGGGTCCCCGGCTGGCGCAAGGTCTGACCTGCGGGCCCCGGGCCGGGACCTGACGGACCGTCGGATCCCGGCCCGCGGCGCTCACCCGTGCGGCCCGTCCCGGACGGCGCCCGATCCGGCCGCTGACCTGCGCCGACGGGCAGATGGCCGGACCGTCCGGCATGTCTGGATTGCGGCATTCTCGGCCGCTCCATACGCTCAGGACACGGATTCCGGTGCTGCGTGAACCCCCGAGCGCGCAGCACCGGAATCCCATGTCGGGCCCGGCCCCCGGCCCTTCGGACTGTCCAAACCCTGGACCTGCGTGGCTACCGACCACCGCCCTACGAGTAGTTTTGGACCCATGGCTCCGACCTCCACACCGCAGACGCCCTTCGGCCGGGTCCTGACCGCGATGGTCACCCCGTTCACCGCCGACGGCGCCCTCGACCTCGACGGCGCGCAGCGCCTCGCCGCCCACCTGGTGGACTCCGGAAACGACGGCCTGGTGCTCAACGGCACCACCGGCGAGTCGCCCACCACCACCGATGCGGAGAAGGCCCAGCTGGTCCGGGCCGTGGTCGAGGCGGTCGGAGACCGCGCCCACGTCATCACCGGTGTCGGCACCAACGACACCCACCACAGCATCGAACTCGCCCGCCAGGCGCTGGCCGCCGGCGCGCACGGCCTGCTCGCGGTGACCCCGTACTACAGCAAGCCGCCGCAGGAGGGCCTCTACCGGCACACCGTGGCCGTCGCCGACGCCACCGACCTGCCGGTCATGCTGTACGACATCCCCGGCCGCGCCGCCGTCGCCCTCGAACACGACACCCTGGTCCGCCTCGGCGAGCACCCCCGGATCGTCGCCAACAAGGACGCCAAGGGCGACGTCGCCGCGGCCTCCCGGGCGATCGCCGACTCCGGCCTCGCCTGGTACTCCGGCGACGACAACCTGACCCTGCCGCTGCTCTCGGTCGGAGCCGTCGGCGTGGTCAGCGTGGTCGGCCACGTCGTCGCCGCCGAGATGCGCGCCATGATCGAGGCGTTCGTCGCCGGCGACCACGCCAAGGCGCTCGCCGTCCACCAGACCCTGCTGCCGGTGTACGCCGGAATGTTCCGCACCCAGGGAGTGATCCTCTCCAAGGCGGCGTTGAACCTGCAGGGACACCCGGCCGGCCCGCTCCGGCTGCCCCTGGTCCCCGCCACGGACGCGGAGATCGCCCGGTTGAGGGAGGATCTCGCCGCCGGCGGGGTACACCTGTAATCAACAACAGACGTGCGCGCCCCCGGCTCGCCGGACCCGACCGGGTCCGCCGCTGGACCGGGACCGACGGCGCGCGGCAATCGGCAGTCAGGTAACCACGATGGACGCACGCCATATGTCACCGGGGGACGAACCCCCCGGGCATATGGCGTGCGTCGTGAGGAGAGTCTTTTGAGCCACCCGCACCCCGAACTCGGCGCTCCCCCCGCTCTCAAGGAGGGCGCCCTCCGCATCACCCCGCTCGGCGGACTCGGCGAGATCGGCCGCAACATGACGGTCCTCGAGTACGGCGACCGCATCCTGATCATCGACTGCGGCGTGCTCTTCCCCGAGGACGAGCAGCCCGGCGTCGACCTGATCCTCCCCGACTTCAGCTACATCCGGGACCGCCTCGACAAGGTCGACGGCATCGTCCTGACCCACGGCCACGAGGACCACATCGGCGCCGTCCCGTACCTCCTCCGGGAGAACCCGGACATCCCGCTGATCGGCTCCAAGCTCACCCTCGCCCTGATCGAGGCCAAGCTCGCCGAGCACCGCATCCGCCCCTACGTGCTGGAGGTCGCCGAGGGCGACCGCGAGCGGATCGGCCCGTTCGACTGCCAGTTCATCGCGGTCAACCACTCCATCCCCGACGCCCTGGCCGTCGCCGTCCGCACCCCCGCGGGCATGGTCGTCGCCACCGGCGACTTCAAGATGGACCAGCTCCCGCTGGACGGCCGGCTCACCGACCTGCCGACCTTCGCCAAGCTGGCCGAGGAGGGCATGGACCTGCTGCTGGTGGACTCCACCAACGCCGAGGTCCCCGGCTTCATCCCGCACGAGCGCGACATCTCCGCCGCGCTGCGCAACGTCTTCGCCAACGCGGACAAGCGCATCATCGTCGCGTCCTTCGCCAGCCACGTGCACCGCATCCAGCAGGTCCTGGACGCCGCGCACGAGTACAAGCGCAAGGTCGCCTTCGTCGGCCGCTCGATGGTCCGCAACATGGGCATCGCCCGCGACCTCGGCTACCTGAAGGTCCCCGGCAACCTGATCGTCGACGTCAAGACCCTCGACGACCTCCCCGACAAGGAGGTGGTGCTGATCTGCACCGGCTCCCAGGGCGAGCCGATGGCCGCGCTGTCCCGGATGGCCAACCGCGACCACCAGATCCGCATCGTCGAGGGCGACACCGTCGTCCTCGCCTCCTCGCTGATCCCCGGCAACGAGAACGCCGTCTACCGGGTCATCAACGGCCTCACCCGCTGGGGCGCCAAGGTCGTCCACAAGGGCAACGCCAAGGTGCACGTCTCCGGGCACGCCTCGGCCGGCGAGCTGCTGTACTTCTTCAACATCTGCAAGCCGAAGAACCTGATGCCGGTCCACGGCGAATGGCGGCACCTGCGCGCCGCCGCCGACCTCGGCATCGCCACCGGCGTCCCGCGCAACCGCGTGGTCATCGCCGAGGACGGCGTCTGCGTCGACCTCGACAAGGGCGTCGCCCGGATCGCCGGAAAGGTCCAGGCCGGCTACGTGTACGTGGACGGCTCGTCCGTCGGCGACATCACCGAGGCTTCGCTCAAGGACCGCCGGATCCTCGGTGAAGAGGGCTTCATCTCGGTCTTCGTGGTGGTCGACTCCACCAACGGCAAGATCGTCAGCGGCCCGACCATCCAGGCCCGCGGCTCCGGCATCGACGACAGCGCGTTCGTGCCCATCGCCGGCAAGCTGGAGGAAGCCCTCACCCGCTCCGCCGGGGAGGGCGTGCTGGAGGTCCGCCAGGTCCAGCAGCTGGTCCGCCGGACCATCGGCAAGTGGGTCGCCGACAACTACCGGCGCCGCCCGATGATCCTCCCGGTCGTCGTCGAGGTCTGACCGACCTGATTTGACCTGGGGCAGCCCGGTGCGTAACGTTTTCCGGGTTGCCCCACGGTCGTGCGGCTTCGCTCCAGGACTCGAATTCGTTCGAATGGGGCGGGGAAAACAGGCCGAAAAACTCTGATAGAGTTCGGGAGCGCCGAAAGGCGAAAGCGAATCGGATCGAAACTCCGGAAAACGGAGCGGAAAACATCTGATAAGCTGGAAACGCGAAAGAACGAAGCGCCCGGAGGGTTCGCAGGAATGCGGCTCGAAGGAAGCGTCCGTTCCTTGAGAACTCAACAGCGTGCCAAAAGTCAACGCCA
>NZ_JBHWDS010000042.1:0-72017 GCF_042734615.1 Kitasatospora sp. NPDC059646 | reverse complement strand
CCGCCGGCCGGGCCGCCCGCGACCGGCGGGGCAGGGGCCGCCTGCGGGGCGGCGGCCGGGGCCGCCGCGGGCTCCTGACGGCCCTTCTGGCGCGGCTTGAACCACTCGCCGGTGGACTCCGACTCGGAGGGCTTCGGCGCGGCGGGCTCCTGCCACTCCGGCGGCAGGTTCGGCGGGACGGCCGAGGTGCGGCCGGTGCCGGAGTCCATCACACCGAGCACCGGGTCGCCGCCCCCGCCGCGGTGGCGCGGGCCGGCCGGCTCGGCGGGCTTCTCGTCCTTCACCTTGCTCTGCACCACGACCGGCGGGATCGGCCGGGAGCCGGGGATGTTGATCCGGACCCGGGTGGTCAGCGTGGTCTCCGTCTTCGGCACCTCGGCCTCGTCGGCGCGCGGGCCGGGAGCGGTCCGTGCGGCGGCCGGGTCCGGGCCAAGCCCACCGGGCAGGCCGGTGCCGTACGGCGGGGTGCCCGACGGGTACGCGTCAGGGCCGCCGCGGCGGGGCTGCGGGTGGGCGTTGTCAGATTCGCGGCTGCTCAATGCTGCTCTGCTCCGGGTTCGCGGCCGGGCCGGCTGGGCCGTCCGCTGCGTATGGGGCGGGGTGGGCTGCCGTACGACGGAGTGCGGCGTGCGGCGGGCCGATCGGCCCCTGGGACATCAGCTGTTCACATGTCGGCTGCGGCAACGCCCCCGTCACGCGAGTGGTGCCGAAGGTACCGTCCTGCCCGGTCGGACCGGACGGTGGGGTGGGCCCGCCGAGGCACCACCATACCGACTGCGCCTGCGACCCGTCCGACGACCGGGAGATCCCAATGGTCCGAATCCCCCCGGTATGGGACTACCGCCCGCCGCCCTTGACGGTCCGTCGGGGCTCCGGCGCCGGTACGCCGAACAGGAACCCGGAGCGGGTCGGGAGGGTCGCGCACACCACGCCGAGCACCGAGCCGCCGAACAGGTAGGCGTACGCCGTCGCGGTCGCCGACAGCACCAGGTCGCCCTCCGGACGGGGCGCCAGCAGCACGGCGAGCACCAGGAACCAGCCGGCCAGCGGGACGCCCGCGCCCAGCTTGGTGCCGGTCGCGCGCAGGCCGCCGTAGAACAGGCCGCCGCAGGCCAGCAGGGCGATCAGCACGCCCAGCGGGGCCCACAGGGTCTGCACGAAAGCTCCGCACACCGAGACCGCCGCGCCCAGCAGGAACAGCACGGCGTAGGCGGCGATCCGCAGGCCGCGCGGCGGCATCGGCTCGGCGAGGCGGTCCTCGCGGGTGCCGAGGAAGGGGTGCAGGAACTTCACCGGGCCACCCCGGCGAACAGGTCGGTCTCCGGGTCGCCCGGGCCGGGCGTGCCGCGGACCAGCTGGTAGTACTCGGAGGCGATCAGCGGCTGGCCCAGGTCGTTGCTGAGCGCGAAGTGGTTCCCCTCGACCACGATCTGGGTGGCGTGGGCCCGCATCGCGGCGGCCTTCGCCCCGAGGTACGCCGCGTTGTCGAGCGCCGTGGTGACGACCGCGTCGTCCACCACGCCGGGGATCTGGTCGACCGGCGCGACCCCCTTGAACGGGGCCTCGGCGGCGGTCCGGCGCAGCCCGGCCTCGATCACCGAGCGCGGCATCCGGTTGTAGTAGACCTTGGCGACCTGCCAGGCCGGGCCCAGCTCCGGCCGGAACGCCGGGTCGGCGGCCAGCTCGTGGCCGCGCAGCGCCACCCGGTGCGCCTGGATGTGGTCGGGGTGGCCGTAGCCGCCCTGCTCGTCGTAGGTGACCAGCACCTGCGGGCGGACCTCCCGGATCACCGCGACCAGGTGGCCGGCCGCCTCGTCCACGTCGGCCTGCCAGAAGCAGGCGGGGTCGTCGTTGTCCGGGACGCCCATCATCCCGGAGTCCCGGTAGCGGCCCGGGCCGCCCAGGAAGCGGTGGTCGGTGACCCCCAGCTCGCGCATCGCGGCGGCCAGCTCGGTGATCCGGTGGGCCCCGAGGGTGTCGTCCCAGCCCTGCGCCAGGTGCGCCAGCTCCGGCGGGATCACCTCGCCGCCCTCGCCGAGGGTGCAGGTCACCAGCGTGACCCGGACGCCCTCGGCGGCGTAACGCGCCATGGTGGAGCCGTTGTTGATCGACTCGTCGTCGGGGTGGGCGTGCACCAGCAGCAGTCCGCGCGCGTCGGCCGGAGGTACGGAGGTCATGCCCGGCAGCTTACGGCCTGCCCGGGAGCGACTCCCGGACAGGCCGTGACGGCGCGCGGCGGGCGGTCAGAGCTTCAGCTCGGTGATCATCCCGGCCAGGTTGGCCGTCACCTGTTGGATCGACGGCGCGATCGAGCTGGACGCCAGCAGGAAGCCGAGCAGTGCGCACACCAGCGCGTGGCTCAACTTCAAGGTCGACCGGCGGACCAGCACGCAGACCACGACCAGCATGAACACAACGGCGGAGACGGACACAGCCATGACGGCTCACACCCTTCCTCGGGTGCGCGGCCCCGGGGGGCAGCGGGCGGAACGATGGGTCCACAGATACCCGATCGGCGACCTCCGGATGACGTACCGTGACCCGGCCGGGGGTGTCGCGCCGACCCCGCGGGGGTACTGCGCCGCCGGTCAGGGACGGTCCGAACGGCCGTACGCCGCAGTTCGGGCGGGCTGGGCCGACCGAGTGATCGGCCGCCGGCCAGGCCGTAGGGTCGGCGGCATGACCACCGAGAAGCCGCACGACACCTTCCCCCGGCAGTACGCGCGCACCAACCGCTTCACCGCCGGCGCGCCCCGGTCGTTCACCGTCACCCCGGACGGCGCCCGGGTGCTGTTCCTGCGCTCCAGGGGCACGGGCGCGCCCGCCAACCTGCTGTGGAGCCTCGACGTCGCCACCGGCGCCGAGACCGTCCTCGCCGACCCGGCGGTGCTGCTCGGCGGCGGCGCCGAGGAGCTGTCCGACGCCGAGAAGGCCCGCCGCGAGCGCAGCCGGGAGACCTCCGCCGGGATCGTCGGCTACGCCCTCGACGCGGCCGGGCGCACCGCCGTGTTCGCGCTCTCCGGGCGCCTGTTCGCGGTCGCCCCGGACAGCGGCGAGGCCCGCGAACTGCCCGCCGCCGCACCGCTCCTGGACCCGCGCCCGAGCCCCGACGGCAGCCACGTCGCCTACGCCACCCCGGCCGGCGAACTGCGGGTGACCGCCGTCGACGGCAGCGGCGACCGGCTGCTCGCCGGCCCGGACGGCGACGGCGTCAGCTGGGGGCAGGCCGAGTTCATCGCCCAGGAGGAGATGGGCCGCGACCGCGGCTACTGGTGGTCCCCCGACGGCGGCGCGCTGCTCGCCGCCCGGGTCGACGACACGCCGGTGCGCCGCTGGTGGATCGCCGACCCCGCCAACCCCGGCCGCCCGCCGGTCGAGATCGCCTACCCGGCGGCCGGCACCCCCAACGCCGAGGTCGGGCTGTGGCTGCTCGGCCTCGACGGCACCCGCACCGAGATCCGCTGGGACCGCACCGCGTACCCCTACCTGGCCCGGGTGCACTGGTCGGCCGGCGGGCCGCCGCTGCTCCAGGTGCAGGCCCGCGACCAGCGCGAACAGCTGGTGCTGGAGGCCGACCCGGCGACCGGCGACACCACTGTGCTGCTCACCGAGCGGGACCAGGACTGGCTGGAGCTGTTCGCCGGCGTGCCGGTGCGGCGCGCCGACGGACAGCTGGTGCGGATCGCCGACGCGGACGGCGCCCGGGTCCTGCTGGTCGGTGAACAGGCCGTCACCGACGCCGGGCTGCACGTCCGTTCGGTGCTCGGCCTGGACGGCGGGAAGGTGCTGTTCTCCGCCTCCTGCGGCGCCGCCGAGTTCGAGCGCCGCCCGCCCGGCTGGCTCGGCGTCTTCGAGTACGGCCCGGACGGCGTGCGGGAGATCGGCGACGGCGCGCTCGGCGCCGTGCGCGGCGGCGCCACCACCGTGCTCACCACCGCCGACCCGCGCCGGCCCGGCACCACCGTCAGCGTGCTGCGGGACGGCGCCGAGCCGCTGGTGATCGCCTCGCACACGGACACCCCGCTGATCACCGCCCGCCCGGTGTTCCGGTTCGCCGGCGAGCGGCGGATCCCCTGCGCGGTGCTGCTGCCCACCGGCTACGACCCGGACACCGACGGGCAGTTGCCGGTCCTGATGGACCCGTACGGCGGCCCGCACGGGCAGCGCGTGGTGCAGGCGCACAACCCGCACCTGACCTCGCAGTGGTTCGCCGACCAGGGCTTCGCGGTGATCGTCGCCGACGGGCGCGGCACCCCCGGGCACAGCCCCGCCTGGGAGAAGTCCATCAACCGGCGCACCGCCGAGATCACCGTCGCCGACCAGGTCGACGCGCTGCACGCGCTCGCCGAGGAGTTCCCGCTCGACCTGTCCCGGGTCGCCGTCCGCGGCTGGTCGTACGGCGGCTACCTGGCCGCCGCCGCGGTGCTCCGCGAGCCCGACGTCTTCCACGCCGCCGTGGCCGGCGCGCCCGTCACCGAGCACGACCTCTACGACACCCACTACACCGAGCGCTACTACGGCGACCCGGCGGAGGAACCCGAGGTGTACGAGGCCAACTCGGTGGTGGCGCTGGCGCCTTCGCTGCGCCGGCCGCTGATGATCGTGCACGGCCTCGCCGACGACAACGTGGTGGTCGCGCACAGCCTGCGGCTGTCCACCGCGCTGCTCGCCGCCGGCCGGCCGCACACCGTGCTGCCGCTGTCCGGCGTCACCCACATGACGCCGCAGGAGGACGTCGCCGAGAACCTGCTGCTGCTCCAGGTCCGCTTCCTGAAGGACGCCCTGGGCATGGCGTAACCGGTGCACCCGTGACATCCGTCATGCGGACGTCACGACGGTGCACACTGCCGCCGGCACCCCCGTTCCGAGGAGCCTTGAGGAGTCGCAGAGAAACGGCACCGAAGGGACTGAGGTCGGATGGGAACGGGAACGGGGGAGGTCGCGGCCTTCCGGAACGTCAGCAAGAGCTACGGCCGGGTGAAGGCGGTGAACGGACTCGACCTGGTCCTGCGACCGGGCGAGACCGTCGCCCTGCTCGGACCGAACGGCGCGGGCAAGTCCAGCAGCCTCGACCTGCTGCTGGGCCTGCGCGAACCCGACAGCGGCACCGTCGAACTGTTCGGCGGCACCCCGCGCGAGGCGATCACCGCCGGCCGGGTCGGCGCGATGCTGCAGAGCGGCGGCCTGATGAGCGACGTCAAGGTCCGCGAACTGGTCACCCTGGCCTGCAAGGTGCACCCCAAGGGGCACGCCCCCGACGAGGTGCTGACGACCGCCGGGATCACCGAGATCGCCGACCGCCGGGTCGACAAGCTCTCCGGCGGCCAGGAGCAGCGCGTCCGGTTCGCCCTCGCGGTGGCCGGCGCCAACGACCTGATCGTCCTCGACGAGCCCACCACCGGCATGGACGTCTCGGTGCGCCGGCAGTTCTGGGCCGCGATGCGCGCCCAGGCCGACGCCGGCCGCACCGTGCTGTTCGCCACCCACTACCTGGAGGAGGCGGACTCCATCGCCGACCGGGTGCTGGTCCTGCACAAGGGCCGGCTGATCGCCGACGGCTCCTCCGCCGAGATCAAGGCCAAGGCCGGCGCCCGCCGGATCGGCTTCGAACTGCACCCCTCCGACGGCCGGGTGCCCGACGAGGCCCTGCTGCGGAGCCTGCCCGGCACCGTCGGACTCGACGTCAGCACCCGCGCCGACGGCGTGCACACCGTCCGGATCCGCTCCACCGACGCCGACGCGGGCGTCGCCGCGCTCTACGGGGCCGGCCTGTACCCGCGCGGGCTGGAGGTCACCAGCCTCGGACTGGAGCAGGCGTTCCTGACCATCACCGGCGAGCGGGACCGCACCGAGAGCGAAGAGGAGAGCGCGCGATGACCACCCTGATCCAGCTGGAGATCCTGCGCACGCTGCGCAACAAGCGGTACCTGATGTTCACCGTCCTCTACCCGGCCCTGCTGTACGTGTTCTTCATCAGCGCCTACGGCAGCGGCGGCACGGTGGCCGGCGGCGTCTCCGTCAAGTCGTACTTCATGGTCTCGATGGCCACCTTCGGCGCGGTCGGCGCCGTCCTCACCGGCTCCGCGCAGCGCATCTCGCTGGAACGCAAGAGCGGCTGGACCCGGCAGCTGCGGCTCACCGCACTGCCCGGCCGGGCCTACACGCTCGGCAAGATCGCCGCCTGCGCCGTCACCACCCTGCTCGCCATCGCCGTCGTCTTCGTGATCGGCGCGATCGAGGGCGTCGACCTCACCGCCGTCCAGTGGCTCGGCCTGGCCGCCGCCCTGTGGCTCGGCAGCTTCGTCTTCGCGGCGCTCGGCGTCGCCCTCGGCTACGCCGCCCAGCCGGACGCCGTCCAGCCCGTCGTGATGATCGTCTACATGCTGATGGCCCTGTTCGGCGGCACCTGGTTCCCGGTCAGCGACTCGCTGAAGGCCTACGCCCGGTTCAACCCGGTCTACGACTACAACCAGCTGGCCTCGTTCATCCACGGCCAGGGCGTGGCCGGCGCCGCGATCGCCGCCCTCGCCGCCTTCCTCGCCGTCTTCACCGCCGCCGCGGCCCACCTGTACCGCCGGGACGCCCAGCAGGCATGATGACGCGCATGCAGAGCACCGGCCCGGCCCGCCACCCCGACCAGCACCACGGGGAGGACGGGCCGGACGGCCGTTGGACCACCTACCCGGGCGCGCCCGTCGACACCCGCCGGCAGCTGCTGGTCAAGCTGATGTGGACGTCGGTGTGGGCGTTCTACCTGCTCTACCCCGTCCAGGACCTGACGACCGGTCAGCACGACACCGCCGGCACCGTCGCCGGAGCCGTGCTGCTCGTCGTCTTCCTCGCCGCCTACCTGTCGCTGGTGGTGATCCGCAACAGCCGGAGCAGCGCCCGGTCCCGGCAGTACCTGCCGTTCGCGCTGCTCGCCGCCATCGCCGTCGGGACCTCGATCGCCCTCGGCGAGGCCTGGCTCACCCTGTTCACCTACACCTCGGTCTGCGCCGCCATCGTCCTGCCCGGCCGCACCGCGCTGATCGGAGTCACCGCCACCACCGGCGTCCTCGCCCTGATCGGCGTCACCACCGGCGCCGACAACTCCACCCTGGTCGCGATCGGACTGCCCTGCCTGCTGGCCGGCTTCGCCATGTACGGCATGCAGCGCCTGGTCACCACCATGCGGGAACTGCGCGAGGCCCGGACCGCCGTCGCCCACCTCGCCGCCTCCGAGGAACGGCTGCGCCTCGCCCGCGACCTGCACGACCTGCTCGGGCACTCGCTCTCCCTGATCGCCATCAAGAGCGAACTCGCCGGCCGCCTGATGGACGCCGAGAAGGCCGCCGAGGCCCGCGCCCAGGTCGCCGACATCGAACAGGTCGCCCGGCAGTCGCTCACCGACGTCCGGGAAGCCGTCAGCGGCTTCCGCCGACCCACCCTGCCGGTCGAACTCGCCGCCGCCCGCACCGCCCTGGCGGCCAGTCGGATCGAGCTCGACGCCGACCCCCGGCTCGCCGACGAACGCCCCGGCCTCGGCGCCGACGAGGCCGGCGCGCTCGCCTGGGCCCTGCGCGAAGCCGTCACCAACGTGGTCCGGCACGGCGTCGGCGCCACCCGGTGCACCGTCCACCTCGACGAGACCTGGGAGGACGACGGCCGCCACGCCGTCCTCGAAGTCGTCGACAACGGCCCCGGCCCCGGCAAGTCCCAGCCCGGCAACGGACTCTCGGGCCTGCGCGAACGCCTCGAACAGGTCGGCGGCCGCCTCGACGCCGGCCCCGCCAACCGCGGCAAGGGCTTCCGGCTGCGCGCCCTGGTCCCGCTGCGACCCGGCCCCACCGGGGAATAGGCTGCGGCACGTGACGGACGGACAGGTACGGGTACTCCTCGCCGAGGACCAGGGAATGGTGCGGGAGGCGCTCGCCGCGCTGCTCTCGCTGGAGGGCGACCTCGACGTGGTCGCGCAGGTCTCGCGGGGGGACGCCGTCGCGGCGGCGGTGGTCGAGTCCGAGATCGACGTGGCGGTGCTCGACATCGAGATGCCCGGCATGACCGGGATCGACGCCTGCGCGGAGATCCGCCGGGTCCGGCCGCAGACCAAGGTCGTCATCGCCACCACCTTCGGGCGGCCCGGCTACCTGCGGCGGGCGATGGAATCCGGGGCGGACGCGTTCCTGGTCAAGGACGCGCCGGCGGCGGAACTCGCCGAGGCGATCCGGCGGGTGCTGCGCGGCGAGAAGGTCATCGACCCGACACTGGCCGCCGCGGCGCTCTCGGAAGGCGCGAACCCGCTCACCGGACGCGAACGCGACGTGCTGGCCGCGGCGGCGGACGGCTCGGTCAACGCGGACATCGCGGCCCGGCTGCACCTCTCCGAGGGGACGGTGCGGAACTACCTGTCGATGGCGATCCAGAAGACGGCGGCGAGGAACCGCGCGGAGGCGGTGCGGGTCGCACGGGAGAAGGGCTGGCTGTAGGAGGGGGAGCGGCGGCGAACGGGCATCTCAGTTGAGGCGGTGGCGGGCGGACCTGGCTTCGGCGCGGACGCGCTTGGCACTGTCGGGGTCGAAGGCGTCGAGGATCTCCGCGTAGGCGTCCATCTCGGCGGCGCCGCCCAGGAAGTCTCCGGTCTTGACGAGCAACTCGGCGCGTTCGAGGCGGAGTTGGGCGGGGTGGCGGGGGAGGAGGAGGGCGAGCTCGGTGGCCCAGAGCTGGGTGCGGGCGTGTTCGGGCCGTTCGGCGGCCCAGTGCCGGATGTTGCCGAGGACGCGCAGCACGGTGTCCAGCGGCTGGGCGGGGGTGAGGAGCTCGGGGGAGTAGCCGTGGCCGGACGCGGCGAGCAGGCGCTCGACGTCGGGGACGTCGAGCAGGCGGCCGCCGTGGAAGGGGTCCGCGAGGACGTAGTCGTCGCCGGGGTCCGGCCCGCCGACCGCGACGATGAAGTGACCGGGCAGGGCGATGCCGTGGACGGTCAGGCCGGCCCGGGCGGCGACCGCGGTCCAGACCAGGGACAGCATGATCGGCAGCCCGCGGCGGCGCCGGAGGACCTCCGGGAGGAGGGAGGACTCCAGGCGGCGGTAGTCGGACTGGCGGCCGTGGAACCGCTCGCGGCCGCCGAGCACCGCCGCGAGGAGCGCGGCGGTCTCCTCGGGGCCGCGCGGGCGGCGTTCGGCGACGGCCTGCCGGATGGCGGCGGCGTGCCGGTCCAGGGCGGCCTGACAGGCACTCAGGACGGCGTCCAGATCGGGTGGTTCGGCGCTGTCGCCGGGGTCGCCGAGGGTGTGCTCGGCGGCGGCGAGCAGGCACAGCAGCACGGGGTCGGGGCGTTCGGCCCGCGCTTCGGCTCGGAAGCGGATTCTGCTCTGCTCGGTCACTGCGGCCTTCGGTTCAGCAGCGGTCGTGGCGTGTCTTCAGGTGGTGCACGCTACCGCTGGGGGAGGCGGGCGTAGTGGTAAGTGTGACTGGTCGTGAAGCCGAGGCGGTTGTAGAGCGTCTGCGCGCCGTGGTTGTCGGCCTCGACCTGCAGGTAGGCGGCGGTGGCGCCCTCCTCGGCGGCGCGGGCGGCGAGCCCCGCCATCAGCGTGGTGGCCAGTCCGCGGCGGCGGGCCGCCGGGGCGACCTCGATCGCGCCGAGGCCGGCCCAGTCGCCGTCCACCGACATCCGGCCGATCGCCAGCGGCCTGCCGTCCGGGCCGGGTACGTGGGCGAACCAGACCGAGGGGCCGCCGTGCAGCACGGCGTGCGCGGCCGCCTCCAGGGCGGGGTCGTCGCCGACCCGGCGGTAGAGCGAGAGCCAGGCGCGGCCGGCGGTGCGGGACAGCCGGACCTGCCGCCAGCCGTCCGGCGCGGCCGCCCGGGCCAGTCCGCCGAGCGGGGCGGTGCGCACCGCGGTCGGGGCCAGTGCGGCGCCCAGGGCGGCGAGTTCGGCGGTCAGTCCGGGCGGGGAGACGCCCTCGGTCACCTCGACGTGGGCGGGCAGGCCGCGGGCCGCGTACCAGTCGCGGACCCGGTCCAGGGCCTCGGCGGTCGACACGCCCGGGTCGCCGAGGGCCTGCACGGAGTTGGCGCGCCGGGTGAATCCGGCGGAGGCCCGCAGCACCCACTCGCCGAGCGGTTCCTGTTCGATCGCGGGCCAGCCGCGGGCGGCGGTCCGCTGGAGCCCGGCCGGGGTGCTCTCCGGCGCCGGGACGCGGCGGGCCGGGAACGGCGGCACGGGCTTGCCGGCCACCAGCAGTTCGGCGGCGAAGCGCACCGGCGCGCCGCCGCGGGACTCGACCGTCAACCCGTCGCCGTCCCACGCAGTGAGCACGCCGATCACATCGCGGAACACGGGCCGGCCGTCCGCCACGCCGTCAACACGCCGGACGGAGACGCGTCTTCCCACGTCAGACGGGCCTATCCGGACCTCCGGACGGGCCTCCAGCGGGACTCCGCCGACCATGAACCGCACCTCCTGTGCATTTGCGTCCCCCGACCCGCGATACTAGGGGCGGGCATCGACGACGCCGCGCGCACCGCGCGACCGAGTAAACAGTAGGGCGGGAGCCCTTCCGAGGAGGAACGACAGCGTGACCTACGTCATCGCGCAGCCTTGTGTCGACGTGAAGGACAAGGCGTGCATCGAGGAGTGCCCCGTCGACTGCATCTACGAGGGTCAGCGGTCCCTCTACATCCACCCGGACGAGTGCGTCGACTGCGGTGCGTGCGAGCCGGTCTGCCCGGTCGAGGCGATCTTCTACGAGGACGACACTCCGGAGGAGTGGAAGGACTACTACAAGGCGAACGTCGAGTTCTTCGACGACCTGGGCTCGCCCGGCGGCGCCTCCAAGCTCGGCCTGATCGAGCGTGACCACCCGTTCATCGCGGCCCTGCCCCCGCAGAACGCCGACCACTGATCGGTGGCATCCACGCTGTGAGCACCAACGACAGCACGCACGCGCCGTTCCCGGGCCACCCGGGGGCGGCGCGCCGCGTATCCGACCGTCTTCCGGTCTTCCCCTGGGACAAGCTGGAACCGTACAAGCACACCGCCGAGGGCCACCCGGACGGGCTGTGCGACTTCTCCGTCGGCACCCCCGTCGACCCGGTCCCGGAGCTGATCCAGCAGGCCCTGGCCGCGCACACCGACACGCCCGGCTACCCGACCGTGTGGGGCCCGCTCGCCCTGCGCGAGTCGATCGCCGGCTGGCTGCACCGCCGGGTCGGCGCCGACATCGGCCCCGAGGCGGTGCTGCCCACCGTCGGCTCCAAGGAGCTGGTGGCGTGGCTGCCCGGGCAGCTCGGCCTCGGCCCCGGCGACCAGGTCGCCTACCCGAAGCTCGCCTACCCCACGTACGAGGTCGGCGCGCTGCTCTGCGGCGCCGAGCCGGTCGCCTACGGGGACCTCGACGAGCTGGACGGCAGCAGGGTCCGGCTGCTCTGGCTGAACTCGCCGTCCAACCCGACCGGGCGGGTGCTGGGCGCGGACGAGCTGCGCCGCGCCGTCGAGTGGGCCCGGGAGCACCGGGTGCTGCTGGTCAGCGACGAGTGCTACCTCGAACTCGGCTGGGAGGCCGAGCCGGTGTCGGTGCTGCACCCGTCGGTGTGCGGCGGCACCCACGAGGGGCTGCTCGCCGTCCACTCGCTCTCCAAGCGCTCCAACCTCGCCGGGTACCGTGCCTCGTTCGTGGCCGGTGACGCGGTGGTGGTCCGGGAGCTGCTGGAGATCCGCAAGCACGGCGGCATGATCGTGCCGGCGCCGGTGCAGGCGGCCACCGCGGTCGCGCTCGCCGACGACGCGCACGTCGCCGAGCAGCGCGCCCGGTACGCGCAGCGGCGGGCCGCGCTGCGGGCCGCGCTGGAGGCGTACGGGCTCCGGATCGAGCACTCCGAGGCGAGCCTGTACCTGTGGGCGACCCAGGACCGGCCGTGCTGGGAGACCGTGGCCGAACTCGCCGAACTGGGCATCCTGGTGGCCCCCGGCGACTTCTACGGCCCGGCGGGCGACCGGTTCGTGCGGGTGGCGTTCACCGCCACCGACGAGCGGGTGGCCGCCGCCGTGGAGCGGCTCAAGCGCTGACGCCGCGTCGAGCGGCGGACGAAAGGGGCGGAGCCGACCGGCTCCGCCCCTTTCGTGCGTGCTCGCGGTGATCAGCCGATCGGCAGGCCGCCGCCGCCCAGGCCGCCCAGCAGGCCGCCCAGCGGGCCGAGCGCGCCGGTCAGGCCGCTCAGCGGGCTGTTGCTGCCGCCGCCCAGCGAGGGCATCGAGCCCAGGCGGTTGGCGGACTCGTGCTCGGCCAGGCCCGCGAGGGCGCCCGCGACGGGCAGCTCCTTGAGGGCGCTCGCCACCGGCAGCGACTGCACGGCGCCGGTGACCGGGGCGAGCTTCTCGGCCGCGGGCAGGCTGTGCGCCAGCTTGTCGGTGGGCAGCTTGCCGACGGTCTTGAGCGGGGTGGCGGTGGCCTTCTGGGCGGCCGGGAGGACCTTCTCGGTGACGGTGGGGCCGACCTTCTGCTCGACCGTCGGGACGACCTTCTCGGACAGCGGGCCGAGCGCGTCGGTCAGCTGGGCCGCCTTGGCGGCCGGGCCGAGGTGGCCGAGCGCCTCGTCGGTGGAGGGCAGGCTGTGCGCGAGGGTGTTGCCGGCCGCGTCGGCGGCCGCCGGCCCGCCCGCCGCCAGGGTCGCGGCACCGGTGGTGCCGACCATCTGGCCGAGCTCGTGGGTCGCCCCCTGCACCGTGTCGCCCGAGTTGGGGACGTCGGCCAGCTTGGTCACGCCGGCGCCCAGGTCGGTCTGCGGGACCACCTCGGTGGCGGAGGCGGCGCCCGCGGCCGCGAGCGGCGTCGCGGTGGCGGCGACGAGCAGCGCGGCCTGGGCGATCCGGCGCGTGAGGGGGAGGGACATGGTGCTCCTAAGAGGTGAGGTCTACGGTCCGCCGGGCGGACGGCCGGTACGGCTGTCCGGGCCGCCCCGCGGGCGACGTGTATGACCGCAAGAGCACCGGGAAGGTTTCGGCCGGTCAAGGTCAAGGGTTCGCAAAGATCGGACGATCGGGTTTCGGGCACCGGGGCCGGATCGCCCGCCGCGGGATCGCTGAAGAACCGTCACTTCCCTTGTCCGGAAAGGCGACCGGCGGACCGCCGACGCCTCGGCGTGCCGGCCGTCCGCCAGGGGCGCTGCCGTCAGCGGGAGTTGACCCGAATCACCCGGTGGGCCGTCACCCGCGCATCAGTGCGTCAACGCACCGACGGCGCCGTCACTTCTTCTTCGCCGGGGCGCCCAGCGTCACCAGCACCCGGTCGCCCGGGGCGCCCACCAGCGGCTTCCAGCCGTCGTTCGGCCGGTCCACCCGCCACACCTTGCCGGCGTACGCGACCTGCCCGATGCCCAGGTCCGCCGCGCGCGCCACCGACCACTGGGCCAGCGCCCAGCCGGTCTGCTGGGTGCCGCCCGCGCCCGCGGTGCTCGCGGTCGGCTGCGGGGTGAACGCCAGCACCTCGCGCGGGTCCTTGGCGGCCTTCTCGGCGGGCGCCACCGCCACCGCCTTGCCGAACTCCCGGCGCACCCGCTCCGAGGCGGTGGCGGCCGGCGTGGCCGCCGCGTCCGGCTCCGGCAGCTCGTGCACCACGCAGTTCAGCGCGGCCGCCTCCCGGCCCATCAGCACGGTCGCCAGCAGCGTCGCGTTGTTCTCGTGCTTGGCGTACGCCTGCGGGTAGCCGCTGCGCTGCACCTGCTGGGCGGCGTCGGTCAGCGGCATCTGCGCGTAGCCGTTCACCTTCACCAGCGCGTCCAGGAACTTGTTGGTCGAGTAGACCGGGTCCATGATCTGGTCGATCGAGCCCCAGCCCTGCGACGGGCGCTGCTGGAACAGGCCCACCGAGTCCCGGTCGCCGCCCTCCAGGTTGCGCAGCTTGGACTCCTGGATCGCCGTCGCCAGCGCGATCGTCACCGCCCGCTCCGGCAGGCCGCGCGACATCGCCACCGCCGTGATGGTCGCCGCGTTCGCCGCCGCGCCCAGCTCCAGCGCGCCCGAGCCCGCCGCGGTGGCGACCTTGCAGCCCTCGTCCGGCACCGTGATCCTGTCCCGGTTCAGCCACACCACCAGGCCGCCGACCACCGCCAGCGCCAGCAGCCCGACCAGGATCCGCCGCCACGGCCGCCGACGGCGCTCGGACGCGCCACCCCCCGCGTACTCGGCGTCAAAGGCCACGGTCGCCCCTCTCCCTCGTCGTCCGGTCGTGTCCTGTCGCGGCGGTCCCGTCCGGGTCCGCGCCGTTCGCGGACACCGTAACCGCTCGGACGGCCGTACGGGTCCGCGCGGTTGCGCGCCCGCCCGCCGGGCCGTCCGGGCGCTCGGTAGGGTGGCCGCCATGAGCAGCCCGAACTCGCCCCTCGACCTGACCCTCGACGGCGGCACGCTGACCGCCCGCCTCGTCGACTTCCCGTCCGTCAGCGGCGAGGAGACCGCCCTCGCCGACGCGGTCGAGGCCGCGCTCCGGGCCTGCCCGCACCTCACCGTCGACCGGTTCGGCAACAACGTGGTCGCCCGCACCCACTTCGGCCGGCCCGAGCGGGTGGTGCTGGCCGGACACCTGGACACCGTCCCGATCGCCGACAACGTGCCCTCGCACGTCGAGGGCGACCTGCTCTACGGCTGCGGCACGTCCGACATGAAGTCCGGCGTCGCCGTCCAACTCCGGCTCGCCGCCACGGTGGTGGAGCCGAACCACGACATCACCTACGTCTTCTACGACTGCGAGGAGGTGGAGGCCGACCGCAACGGCCTCGGCCACCTCTTCGCCACCCACCCCGACTGGCTGGCCGGCGACTTCGCCGTGCTGATGGAGCCGAGCGGCGCCGTCGTCGAGGGCGGCTGCCAGGGCAGCCTCCGGGCCGACATCACGCTCACCGGCGTGCGCGCCCACGCCGCCCGCAGCTGGCTCGGCGACAACGCCATCCACAAGGCGGCGGAGGTGCTGCGCCGGCTCGCCGAGTACCGGCCCCGACGGGTCGTCATCGACGGCCTGGAGTACCGCGAGGGCCTGAACGCCACCCGGATCGACGGCGGCGTCGCCGGCAACGTCATCCCCGACGAGTGCCGGATCCACGTGGCCTTCCGGTTCGCCCCCGACCGCAGCCTGGAGCAGGCCGAGGCCCACCTGCGGGAGGTCTTCGACGGCTACCAGCTGGACATCGTCGACGCCTCGCCCGCCGCGCTGCCCGGCCTCTCCCAGCCCGCCGCGCAGGCCTTCCTGGCCGCGGTCGGCGGCGAGCCGCGCGCCAAGTTCGGCTGGACCGACGTCGCCCGGTTCTCCGCGCACGGCGTCCCCGCCGTCAACTACGGCCCCGGCGACCCGAACCTGGCGCACAAGCGGGAGGAGCACTGCTCGCTCGCCGCGATCGCCGAGGTCGAGGAGCGGCTGCGGAACTGGCTCACCAAGTAGCCGCCCGGCGCCGGTCCTCGGACGTGCGGCCGTTTTCCGTTGTTCCCCGGAAAGTTGCCTTGTCAGGCGTAGGGTTTCGTCATGACAGCCAACGGAGAAGAACACGTCCGCAGGACCAGGAAGCCGTGGCCCGAGAAGCGCAAGGGCCCGGTGCTGCTCCGGCGGGACCAGGTCGAGACGGAGACGACGGACCAGCGGCTGCTGGACACCACCGGGCCCACCGACTGGTTGCACACCGACCCGTGGCGGGTGCTGCGGATCACCTCCGAGTTCGTCGAGGGCTTCGGCGCGCTCGCCAAGCTCCCCACCGCGATCAGCGTGTTCGGCTCCGCCCGGACGAAGCCCGGCACGCCCGAGTACCAGGCCGGCGTGGAGATCGGCCGGGCCCTCGCGGAGGCCGGCTACGCGGTGATCACCGGCGGCGGGCCCGGCGCGATGGAGGCCGCCAACAAGGGCGCCACCGAGGCCGGCGGACTGAGCGTCGGACTCGGCATCGAGCTGCCCTTCGAGCAGGGCCTGAACGAGTACGTCGACCTGGGCCTGAACTTCCGGTACTTCTTCGTCCGCAAGACGATGTTCGTGAAGTACGCCCAGGGCTTCGTGGTGCTGCCCGGCGGGCTCGGCACCCTGGACGAGCTGTTCGAGGCGCTCACCCTGGTGCAGACGAAGAAGGTCACCCGGTTCCCGGTGATCCTGTTCGGCAGCGCCTACTGGGGCGGTCTGGTCGAGTGGCTGAAGTCCACCCTGGTCGCCGAGGGCAAGGCCAACCCGCAGGACCTCGACCTGTTCCACGTCACCGACGACGTCGCCGACGTGCTCAAGGTCCTGGAGGAGGCCCGCAAGCCGCAGGGCACGCCGGCCTGACGGACCGTCAGGCGAGCCCCCGGCGGGCCACCGCCGGGGGACGGGTGCCGCGGATCGACGCCACCATGTCCAGCACCTGCCGGGTCTCGGCGACCTGGTGCACCCGGTACACCTGTGCGCCCAGCCAGGCCGACACGGCGGTGGTGGCCAGGGTGCCGAGCAGGCGCTCGTCCACCGGCTTGTCGAGGGTCTCGCCGACGAAGTCCTTGTTCGACAGCGACACCAGCACCGGGAACCCGGTCGCCGTCATCTCCGGCAGCCGACGGGTCGCCTCCAGCGAGTGCCGGGTGTTCTTCCCGAAGTCGTGCCCCGGGTCGATGATCAACCCGTCGCGTCGCACCCCGAGTTCGAGCGCCCGCTCGGCCAGGCCGACGGTGACCGCCAGGATGTCCGCCATCACGTCCTCGTAGCCCACCCGGTGCGGACGGGTGCGCGGCTCCGCGCCGCCCGCGTGCGTGCACACCAGGCCCGCGCCGTACCGGGCCGCGACCTCGGCGAGCTTCGGGTCGAAACCGCCCCAGGCGTCGTTCAGCAGGTCCGCGCCCACCTCGCAGACCGCCTCGCCGACCTCGTGGCGCCAGGTGTCCACGCTGATCACCACGTCCGGATGGCGCCTGCGCAGCTCCGCCACGAACGGCACCGTGCGGCGCAACTCCTCCTCGACGGTGACCTCTTCGCCCGGACCGGCCTTCACCCCGCCGATGTCCAGGATCGCCGCGCCCTCCGCGACCGCCCGGTCCGCCGCGTCGAACGCGGCCGCGTCGGCGAAGGTCGCGCCCCGGTCGAAGAACGAGTCCGGGGTGCGATTGACGATTGCCATGATGATCAGCTCGTTCGGGCCGAACTCACGCGTGCCGAGGCGCAGTGCCACCGGTGTCTCCTCCTCAGCGCTCCCGGGTGCAATGATGGGCCCCGGCCTGTACGGGACCATGATCCCACCTGATCCCGCCCGTGGGCCGAAGCCGACCGGGAACTGCCGGGGACTGACGGAGGACAGCTCGTGTTCTGGGTGATCGTGGGTGCGATGGCCGTGGTGGTCGGCGGTGCCGCACTGGTGGCGCTGGGCGGCGGCGGATCCCTTCCGGAGGCGGAACACGACCGCCTCACCGCACGCCTCCCGCAGGACCGGCCGCTGAGCCGGACCGACGTCGACGACCTGCGCCTGCCGATGGCGCTGCGCGGCTACCGGATGGACGAGGTCGACGACGTCCTCGACCGCCTCGGCGCGGAACTCGCCCTCCGCGACGCGCGGATCGCCGAACTCGAGGCGGTCGGCGCGGTGCGCGGCTCGGTGGAGGCCGCGCCCGCCGCGTCCGGGGAGCCGCTGCCGGGACTGGAGTCGTTCACGGCCGTGCTGGAGAAGAAGCCCGCCGAGCCCGAGGGTTCGGAGGACACCGAGAAGAGCGACCGCTCGTGACGGGCGCCGTGCTCGGCGCCGACGGACTGCTGCGCTGCGGATGGGGCGACTCGGCGGACGACTACCGGGTCTACCACGACACCGAGTGGGGCCGGCCGGTCCACGGCGACCAGGCGCTGTTCGAGCGGATCTCGCTGGAGGCGTTCCAGTCCGGGCTGTCCTGGATCACCATCCTCCGGCGGCGCGAGGGATTCCGGGCGGCGTTCCGGGACTTCACGATCGAGGAGGTCGCGGAGTTCGGCGACGCCGACGTGGAACGGCTGATGGCCGACACCGGGATCATCCGCAACCGGGCGAAGATCCTCGCCACGATCGCCAACGCCCGGGCCGCCCGCGAACTCGCGGGCGAACTGGACGCGTTGATCTGGAGCCACGCCGGCGACCCGGACCGGCCGGCGCCCCGCACGCTCGCGGACGTGCCCGCCGTGACGCCCGAATCGACCGCGCTGGCCCGGGAGTTGAAGAAGAACGGGTTCCGGTTCGTCGGGCCGACCACCGCCTATGCGCTGATGCAGGCGTGCGGGCTGGTGAACGACCACCTGGCGGACTGCCACGCCCGGTAGCCGGCCCTCCGGGCGGCCGCTTCCCGCGCCCCGGGCGGGGCGCGGGGGCCCCGGGCCTACTTGCCCACGAAGGCCGGCTTCTCCTTCGCCACGAAGGCGTTGACGGCGATCGCGTGGTCCTCGCTGTTGCCGGCCATAGTCTGCAACTCCTCCTCCTTGTCCAGGAGTTCGCTCAGCGAGTGGGAGGCGGCGTAGGCCAGCGACTCCTTGATCGCGCCGTAGGCGACGGTCGGGCCGTTGGCCAGCGTGAGGGCGAACTCGTGCGCCGTGGCGGCCAGTTCGGCGGCCGGGACGACGCGGGTGGCGAGCCCGAGGGCGAGCGCCTCCTCGGCGCGGACGGTGCGGGGGAGCATCAGGAGCTCGGTGGCGCGGGCGTGGCCGACCAGGCGGGGGAGCGTCCAGGAGGCGCCGGAGTCGGCGGTCAGGGCGATGCCGGCGAACGCGGTGTTGAAGCCGGCCGTGTCGGCGACGATCCGGAAGTCGCAGGCGAAGGCGAGCGAGGCGCCCGCCCCGGCCGCGACGCCGTTGACGGCGGCGACGGTCGGCTTGCGCATCCCGGCGAGGGCCCGGACCAGCGGGTTGTAGTGCTCGGCGACGGTGCGCAGCGCGCTCTCGCCGGTCTCCTGCTGGTGGCGGAGCCGGCCGAGGTGCTCCTTGAGGTCCTGCCCGACGCAGAAGGCCTTCTCGCCGGCGCCGGTGAGCAGCACGGCCCGGACGTCGGGGTCGGCGGCGGCGGTGATCACCGCGTCCCGGAGGGCGACCTTGGTGGCGACGTCGAGGGCGTTCATGGCGTCGGCGCGGTCGATGGTGAGGACGGCGAGGGCGCCGTCGCGGTGGTAGCGCACGGTGTCGGACATCGGTGAGGGCTCCCGGGTCGCGGTGGGCTGTCGTGGCCACAGCATGCCGGAGTGCGGCCGGGCGGGGGAGTGTGAGGTGGCGCACCACCTGAGGGCGTGTCGGAGTGCGGAGGGATGCGGCTTTCGGCAGGTAATCGGAGCTCTGGTGCGGGTTCGGGCGGCTTGGCGCAGAGAGTGATGTTGGTCATCGAGCGGTCGCATGCGGGATAATGGCTTCCGATCAATGCGTTCGATACCGGCGGTGGACGGACTGCCGGTGCGTACCTGAACGGTTGCAGGAAGGGGAACGAGCATGGCGGCCATGAAGCCGCGGACGGGTGACGGCCCGCTGGAGGTAACCAAGGAGGGGCGGGGCATCATCATGCGAGTTCCGCTCGAAGGGGGCGGCCGCCTGGTGGTGGAGCTGACGCCGGACGAGGCGGACGCTCTGGGCGAGGCCCTGAAGAAGGCCTGCGGCTGACACCCGACTGCCACTCGCACGCCCGGGCGTCCCGGGCGTGTTCGACGGGCCCGGTCCCCCGGTGCGGGGAACGGGCCCGTTCCGCATGCCGGGGGCGGCGCGTCCGACGGCGGTGCCGGGTCAGCGCTTCACGGCGCAGAGCAGGCCGTCGCTGACCGGCAGCAGGGCGGGCAGCAGGGTGTCGCTCTCGCGGATCACGGCGACCAGGTCGCGCACGGCGAGGGTCTGCGGGTCGTCGAGTTCGGGCTCGGCGAGCCGGCCCTCCTGGAAGACGCCCTCGAAGCAGACCACCCCGCGCGGCCGGAGCAGCCGCATCGCCTCGGTGAGGTGGAAGCCGGAGTCGGCCGGGTCGCCGTCGCAGAACACCAGGTCGTACTGCCCGTCGGCGAGCCGGGGCAGCACGTCGCGGGCCCGGCCGGGGATGAAGCGGGCGCGGTTGGCGGCGAACCCGGCGGCCAGGTACGCCTCGCGGGCGTACTGCTGGCGGACCGGCTCGGAGTCGACGGTGGTGAGCACGCCGTCGGGCCGCATGCCGCGCAGCAGGTACACGCCGGACACGCCGGTGCCGGTGCCGATCTCGACCACCGCCTTGGCGTCGAGCGCGGCGGCCAGCAGGCGCAGGGCCGCGCCGCCGCTGGGACCGATCGCGCGTATGCCGGTGCGGGCCGACTGGGCCCGGGCGTAGGTCAGCACCGCGTCCTCGCCGACGTAGGTGTCGGCGAGGGCCACTCGCTGGGGCCCGAACTCGGTGATGGCTGCCTCTTCCGGAGCGCCGGTGTCGACGGAAGTCGACAAATTCCAGCGACAGACTACTGGCCGACCGGGAACCGCGTTCGACGGCTGGCCGTTGAGTCGTCGTGGGTGGCCGGACCGCCCGCGGCGGCCGCTGTTCGACCGCTCTTATCCGGGCTTGACGTGTGAGGTGGATATGGTGGTGGCTCTGCTGGGCAGAAGAGCCGACCGAGGAGGTGTGGCCGAGGGCGACGTCCCTGTGCAGCGGCACCCCCGCGGCACCACGTCGGCCCGTACGCCGAAGCCCGTGATGAACCAGTCTGTGCATTCCCCCCTGGGCAAGTCGACCGCAGCCGACGACTCGGTGGCCGAGGCCGCCGGCACGCTCGCGTCCTTCACGGAGGGGCCCGACGCGCAGAACTGGACGCCGCCCAGCTGGGAGGAGATCGTCGAGGCGCACAGCGCCCGCGTCTACCGCCTCGCCTACCGGCTGACGGGCAATCAGCACGACGCCGAGGACCTCACGCAGGAGGTCTTCGTCCGGGTGTTCCGCTCGCTGTCCACGTACACCCCCGGCACCTTCGAGGGCTGGCTGCACCGGATCACCACCAACCTGTTCCTGGACATGGTCCGCCGCCGCCAGCGGATCCGCTTCGACGCCCTCGCCGAGGACGCCGCGGAGCGCCTGGCCAGCCGCGAGCCCAGTCCCGCCCAGCACTTCAGCGACACCCACTTCGACGCGGACGTGCAGCAGGCGCTGGACACCCTCGCCCCGGAGTTCCGGGCCGCCGTGGTGCTGTGCGACATCGAGGGCCTCTCCTACGAGGAGATCGCCGCCACCCTCGGCGTGAAGCTCGGCACCGTCCGCAGCCGGATCCACCGCGGCCGCTCGCACCTGCGGGCCGCCCTCAAGCACCGGGCGCCGAACGCCGCCGCGGGCCGGTCGCGCCGGGGCGGCTCCGCCGAACCCGTGCCGGTCGGCGCCGAACCGGTCGGAAGCGACCGGAGGGGGTCATGAGCGATCAGGCCCCCGAGCGCGCGGACGCCACCGGCCGGTCGCGCTGGGCGGCCCTGCGCCGCGCCGAGCAGGCCCCTGCGGCGGCCGAGCTGCGGCCCGTGACGGTCCGTCCGGTCGAGCCGGCGGTCGAGGAGCACCACCTCGGCGACCGCCTCACCGCCTACCTGGACGGCGAACTCGGCCACGACGCCCGCGAGCGGGTGCAGGCCCACCTGGCGACCTGCGCCGACTGCCTGGCCGAGGCGGAGGGCGCCCGCGCGGTCAAGCGGACGCTCAGCGAGGCCGCCGTGCCCGGCCCGTCCGCGGCGCTGATGGCCCGGCTGATGGCCGTGGCCGCGCTGCCGGAGGACGGACCGGGCCCTGACGGGCCGTCGGGAGCCGTGTTCGGCGGAAGCCGGCTCACCGGCGGTTCCTTCGGCCGGGGCGCCGGCTTCGGCGGCGGCGCGCTCGGCGCCGAAGCCCCGATACCCGGGATCGACCCGCGGGCCGGCCTGTTCGGCTCCCGCCCGTCGGCCGCGCCGCGCCGCGACCCGGCCGCGATGCCGCGTCCGCTGGCCGCGCTCGGCGAACTGCCCGCCTCCCGCCCGGCTCCGGCCCGCGGGCGCCGGCTGGTGTTCGCCGCCGCCGGCGCGTTCTCGGTCGCCGCGGTCACCCTCGGCGGGGTCGGCGGCATCACCGCGGGCCAGAGCGGCCCCAACCGGCAGCCCACCAGCGTCACCCCGGTCGGCGGGGCGATCGTCCCGGTGAACGCGCAGCAGCAGGTCGACGTCCCGGACTACCCGATGCGGGCCCGGCGGCAGGCCACCCCGCAGCCGTCGCCCACCGGTGACCCGCGCCAGCTCCTGCGCTAGCCTGCCTTCACCGGCACGCCGTCGACGCCGGTCACCCGGGTGGTCTTTACCACGGATTCACCCGCCGGAGACCGGGGAACGGCCGCCCGCGTTTACCCTTGGTTCAGCGTTGTCGGGTGCTGGGAGTTCAGGTGTTCGGAGACATAGGCGGGCTGGAGGTCCTGACGATCGTCGTCATGGCCATCGTGATCTTCGGCCCGGACAAGCTCCCGAAGCTGATCCAGGACACCATGGGCTTCATTCGCAAGATCCGCTCCTTCGCGGACAGCGCGAAGGAGGACATCCGCAGCGAGCTCGGGCCGGAGTTCCAGAACTTCGACTTCGAGGACCTCAACCCGAAGACCTTCGTCCGCAAGCAGCTGCTCGGCGACGGCGAGGACCCGCTCGGGCTGAAGGACCTCAAGGACAGCGTGGACCTCAAGTCCGCACTGAACGGGACCCCGACCCCGACGCCGACGCCGACCGCCTCCGTCGACTTCTCCAAGCCGGCCGCCGCGGCGAGCGCCGGCCCCGCCCTCGCCGCCGGCGAGCGTCCCCCGTTCGACCCGGACGCCACCTGACCGGCCGGCCGAGCCCGACCCGAACGCCCCGCCCCCGGCAGGCGGGGCGTCGCCGTTCCCGCCGCTATCGTGTGCACTACCTCCCCGGTGCCCCCACCGGACGGCCGCTGTGCAGTCCGTCACGCCAGGCCGTGTCCGGCCCGGTTCTCCCGGACGGAGGGGCCGCGGTGCGCCACCATGGAGCCCGCCCGTGGCAGGAGCAACGCCGAGGAGGCCCGCAGTGGACGCCACGCAAACGACCGCAGACCCCGCCGCCGCGCGCCGGCCCGCCGACCCCCTCGCCGCCTACCGCGCCGCCGACTTCCCCTGGTACGGCCTGGACGAGGGATGGACCGGCCGTCGCTGGCTCGGCCAGGTCGGCACCGGTCAGAACCCGCGCGCCACCCCGTCCGACATCCCCGACTACGGCACCCTCGGCCACGGCGACGAACCCGCCCGCGGGCCCGAGCCCCGGGACACCCGGCGGTTCGCGACCGTGGTCACCGTCGCCCGCCGCGAGGTCCGCCGCAGCGCGGACAACACCGGCACCCTGGAAGCCACCTCCGCGTCCTCCGCGGCCTGGCTGGCCGGCGCCGGACTGCTCGCCGTCACCTGGCCGGGCACCCTCGACCGCACCCTCCGACAGCAGTGGCTCGACCAGCAGTCCGCCCTCGCCTGGGACCTCGCCGACGACCTCGACGGCCCCGCCTGGTCCTCCCTCACCCTCCCCGTCAACGGCCTCCCGCAGCCCTTCCGCTACCGCGAGTCCGAATACGGCTGGGTCCTCGCCGGCGAAGCCCCCGGCGTCCTCATCGGCGCCTACGGCCGCTCCGTCTCCGCCTACGGCATCGGCTTCACCACCGTCGCCGACCTGGAGGCCTACAACGGCCGCTAGCGCCGCCGCAGAACGCCGGAACGGCCCCGGGCGGACAACGCCCGGGGCCGTTCGAGGTGCTGAGGGGCCGTCAGAACTTGTTCTTCGGGGTCAGGCCCAGGGAGAGGCCCGAGAGGCCGCGCTGGCGGCCGGAGAGCTTGCCGGCGATGGTGCGGAGGGCGGCGCCGGCGGGGGAGTCGGGGTTGGAGAGGACGACCGGACGGCCGTCGTCGCCGCCCTCGCGGAGGCGGACGTCGATCGGGATGGAGCCCAGGACCGGGACGGTCGCGCCGACCGTGCGGGTCAGGGCGTCGGCGACGGTCTGGCCGCCCCCGGTGCCGAAGACGTCGATCATCTCGTCGCAGTGCGGGCACGGCATGCCCGACATGTTCTCGATGACGCCGACGATCTTCTGGTGGGTCTGCAGCGCGATGGTGCCGGCCCGCTCGGCGACCTCGGCCGCGGCCATCTGCGGGGTGGTGACGATCAGGATCTCGGCGTTCGGGACGAGCTGCGCGACCGAGATCGCGATGTCGCCGGTGCCGGGCGGCAGGTCGAGCAGCAGGACGTCCAGGTCGCCCCAGTACACGTCGGCGAGGAACTGCTGCAGCGCGCGGTGCAGCATCGGGCCGCGCCACACCACCGGCGCGTTGCCCGGGGTGAACATGCCGATCGAGATGACCTTCACGCCGTTCGCGGCCGGCGGCATGATCATGTCCTGCACCTGGGTCGGCCGGCCCTCGACGCCCAGCATGCGCGGCACGCTGTGGCCGTAGATGTCGGCGTCCACCACGGCGACCTTCAGCCCGTCCGCGGCCAGCGCCGCCGCCAGGTTGACCGTCACCGAGGACTTGCCGACGCCGCCCTTGCCGGAGGCGACCGCGTACACCCGGGTCAGGGTGCCCGGCTTGGCGAACGGGATCTCCCGCTCGGGCGCGCCGCCGCGCAGCAGCTGGGAGAGCTCGCGGCGCTGCTCCTCGCTCATCACGTCGAGCTCGACGGAGACCGCGGTGACACCCGGAACGGCGGACACCGCGTCGGTGACCCGCTGGGTGATCGTCTCGCGCATCGGACAGCCGGAGACGGTGAGGTACACCGCGACCTTCACCGCGCCGCCGTCGCCGATCTCGACGGACTTCACCATGCCGATCTCGGTGATCGGACGGTTGATCTCCGGGTCGTGGACGGTCGCCAGGGCTTCCCGGACGGACTGCTCCGTCACCCCGGCCGCCACCTCTGTCTCGTTGGCCATGTGTTGATGGTACGGCGCTGCGCCCCGCCCCCGACTCGCCGGTAGCGTGCCGCGGGTCACAACGTATCCGCGGGCTCCCGCCGTTCGTCGATCTCCTTGAGCAGCGACTGCAGTTCGGAACGGATGAAGTCCCGGGTCGCGACCTCGCCGAGCCCCTGGCGAAGGGCCGCGACCTCGCGGGTCAGGTACTCGGTGTCCGCGATGTTGCGGTCGCTGCGGGCCCGGTCCTGCTCCATGTTGACGCGGTCGCGGTCGTCCTGGCGGTTCTGCGCGAGCAGGATCAGCGGCGCCGCGTACGAGGCCTGCAACGAGAGCATCAGGGTGAGGAAGATGAACGGGTAGTCGTCGAAGTGGACGGACGCCGGCAGCAGGGTGTTCCACACCACCCAGGCGATGATCACCACCGTCATCCAGACGATGAACCGGCCGGTGCCCAGGAAACGGGCGATCCGCTCGGACAGCTTGCCGAACGCCTCCGGGTCCCAGGCCGGCAGGTGGATCAGGCCCGGTCGGCCGGTGCGCGGCTGGTCGAGCCGCGAACGGGACGGCGACCCGGCCGGGCCGGGCCGCTCCTCGCGGCGGCCGCGCTGCTCACGCGTCCGCAGCTCCCGCAGTTCGCGCAACTGGCGCAGCTCGCCCTGGAGCCGCTGGCCGGACGAGTCGCGCTGCCGCTTGCGGTCACTGTCCATCCGTCACCTCACCGGCGGGGAGGTCGTGCGCCGAGCCCTCGCGCCAGTCGTCCGGCAGCAGGTGGTCCAGCACGTCGTCCACGGTGACCGCGCCCAGCAGGTGGTCGTCCTCGTCGACCACCGGCGCCGCCACCAGGTTGTAGGTGGCCAGGTAGGAGGTGATCAGCGGCAGCGGGGTGTCCGGCGGCAGCGGGTCCAGGTCGTCGTCCACCATCGAGCCGACCAGGGTGTACGGGGGTTCGCGCAGCAGCCGCTGGAAGTGCACCGTGCCCAGGTAGGTGCCGGTCGGGGTCTCGTTCGGCGGACGGCACACGTACACCTGCGCGGCCAGCGCCGGCTTGGTGTCGGAGATCCGCACCCGGGCGAGCGCCTCGGCGACCGACGCGTCCGGCTCCAGCACGATCGGCTCGGTGGTCATCAGACCGCCCGCGGTGTCCTCCTCGTAGGACAGCAGCCGGCGCATCTCCTCCGCCTCCGCGGGCTCCATCAGGCGCAGCAGCCGCTCCGCGTCCTCGGCGGGCAGCTCGGACAGCAGGTCCGCGGCGTCGTCCGGGTCCATGGTCTCCAGGATGTCCGCGGCCCGCTCCTCCTTCAGCTTGCCGATGATCTCCACCTGGTCGTCCTCGGGCAGCTCCTCCAGCACGTCCGCGAGCCGGTCGTCGTCCAGGGCCGCGGCGACCTCGGCGCGACGCTTCGCCGACAGGTGGTGCATGACGTTCGCCAGGTCGGCGGCGCGCAACTGCTCGAAGGTGGCCAGCAGGTTGGCCGCGCCCTGGCCCTCCTCGGCGAGCGAGAACCCGGTGACGGCCGTCCAGTCGAGCAGCAACTGCTCGCCCTTCGCCTTCCGCAGCCGGGACGGACGGCCGACCTGGACGAACACCTTGTCGATCTCCCACTCCCGCAGCCGGGTCTGCACCATCGCGACGTCCAGCACGGTCACCTCGTCCGCGGTCTTGGTCCGGGTGACGGTGCGGTCCAGCAACTCCGCCAGCACCAGCGTCTCCGACGGGCGCTGCTCGAACCGGCGCATGTTCAGCAGCCCGGTGGAGAGCACCTGACCGGACTCCAGGCTGGTCACCCGGGTCATCGGCAGGAAGATCCGGCGGCGGCCGATCACCTCCACCACCAGGCCGAGAACCCGGGGCGGGCTCCCGCCCAGCCGCAACGAGACCACCACGTCACGGACCCGGCCGACCTGGTCGCCGTTCGGGTCGAAGACCGCGACCCCGGAGAGATGGGAGATGAACACGCGGCTGCCTGGGCCGGCCATGCGAGGTCCTCCCGGGTGAAAGGGATATAACCACCCAAACTTAGCGGCCCCGGCCCCCGGGAAGGGCGATGACCGCACCGCGAGACCCGCGGGTCGTCACCCCCCCCGCGAGCTTCCCGGCGGGCGACGGCGGGCCGGGAGGCGGCAGTACGTGCCCGTCGGCACCGCCCCTGCCGAGGGGACCGCGCCGCGAGGCCGACGGGGACGTGACGTTCCTGGCGGCCGCGCCCGGTGGGCATGCTGGTGGCGTAGCCCTGTACGGCGGTGAACGCGCCGCGAGGCCCGGGGGGCGTTGGGGGCCGCGGGCTTTCGGGCGGGCGGCTTCGTGCTGGTCCCGCGCGGCGGCGACCGGGCCGGGAGGCGACCGGTGGGGCTCGCCGGGGGCGTTCGTGCGAGGCGGTGGTGATGACGCCGCGGCGGTCCTGCCCGCTGTTCCTGTCCAGGCGTCCGCGGGTCGGAAGGCCCCGTGTGCCCCCGGGGGGCAGCAGGTGGTCCCGTGGAAGCCGGTCGTTCGTGGTGCGGCCGGGGTCAGCGCCTGCGCTTCTTCTTGAAGAGGAGCTTGGGGAGGCCGGCCGGGACGGGGCGGCGGGTGGTGGCCGGGGTGGGGACGGGGGCGGCGGCGAGGGAGTCGGTGGGGTGGGGGGCGAGGTCGCCGGCGGGTTCGAGGCGGAGGATGCGGGACTCGCGGGCCCAGCGGTCGCCGATGGTGTCGGTGTCGGGGGCGTTGAGGCGCTTGCCCTTGAGTTCGTCGACGGCGCCGTCCCACGCCGGGGTGCCGGGGGTGACGGCGGTGACGGCGGCGGGGAAGGCGACCAGGCGGCCGCCCTTGTCCTTGCTGCGCAGAGTGAGGGTGGCGGTGGTGCCGGCGGCGAGGCCGTGCAGGGGCTGTTCGGCGCCGTCGCCGACGACGACCACGGCGCCGTCGTGCCAGGCGTGCCAGAGCGGGTGGGCGTGCGGGCGGCCGGCGGGCTGGACCCAGAGCAGGCCGGACTTCTTGGCGGCCTCTTCCACCAGGGCCCGGTCGAGGAAGTCTGCCGCGCTCGCAGTCGTCGTACGCTCCATGCCGCACAGCGTACGGCCTGGCCGTCCGCCGGCGGTCCCGTCCCCCGGGACGACAGTGCCATGGTGCCCGGACAGCCCTTACCGTGTACCCGGTCAGCAGTCCTGAGCCCGAGGAGAGCCGTGCCCGCCGCCCCCACCACCGCCCCCGCCGCGACCGCGGTGGTCGACCAGCGGCGGCAGCTGCCGCGCACCGATCTGCTGCTGCTGGCCGTGTCGATCGCGGGCATCTCGCTGTCCGCGCCGCTGATCAGCGCGACGGCCGCGCCGGCGCTGGCGATCGCGTTCTGGCGCAACAGCATGTCGGTGGCGGTGCTGGGCCCGTACGCGCTGTGGCGGCACCGGGCCGAGCTGCGCGGGATCTCCCGGCGGTCGCTGCTGCTGGCGATGGCGGCGGGCGTGCTGCTGGCGCTGCACTTCGCGCTGTGGATGCCGAGCCTGCGGATGACGTCGGTGGCGTCCGCGACGGCGCTGGTGACGACCACTCCGCTGTGGGCGATCGTGCTGATGCGGCTGTTCGGGGTGCGTGCGCCGCGGCTGGTGTGGCTGGGTGTGGGGCTGGCGTTCGCGGGCGTGCTGGTGCTGACCGGCGTGGACCTGTCGCTCTCGCCGCGGGCGCTGCTCGGGGACGGGCTGGCGCTGGCGGCCGGTGCGGCGGCGGCCGGGTACATGCTGCTGGGCGCGGAGGTGCGGCGCACCGTGTCGACCACCGCGTACACACTGGTCTGCTACGCGACGTGCGCGGTGGCGCTGCTGGCGGCGTGTCTGCTGACGGACACCCGGCTGGCGGGCTGGCCGGCCGGGGCGTGGTGGCAGATCTTCCTGCTGATGGTGTCGGCGCAGCTGCTCGGGCACTCGCTGAGCAACCGGGTGGTGCGCACGCTGGGTGCGTCGATCACGTCGACGGCGATCCTGCTGGAGACGCCGGGGGCGGCGCTGATCGCGGCGGTGTGGCTGGGCCAGTGGCCCCCGGCCGCCGCCTACCCGGCGGTCGGGGTGATCCTGCTGGGCCTGGTGCTGGTGGCCCGGGCGGAGCGCCGCTGACACCCCGTCCGAGCCGGCGGGGCGGAGTGCCGGTGACGCCCCGCCCGGCCAGCCGCCGGGGGCGCTACAGCCAGCCGTTGCGGCGGAAGCCCCGGTACATGCCGACGCAGATCAGTGCGATCACGCCGAGCACGGTCGGGTAGCCGTACGTCCACCGGAGTTCCGGCATGTGTTCGAAGTTCATGCCGTACACGCCGGTGATCATGGTGGGGACGGCGAAGATCGCCGCCCACGCGGTGATCTTGCGCATGTCCTCGTTCTGGGCGACCGAGACCTGCGCCAGGTTGGCCTGGAGCAGCGAGTTGAGCAGTTCGTCGAAGCCCTGCACCTGCTCGCTGACCCGGGCGAGGTGGTCGGCGACGTCGCGGAAGTACTTCTGCATCTCCGGGTCGACCAGCCGGGCGACGGGCTCCGACAGCTGCAGCATCGGGCGCAGCAGCGGGGTGACGGCGCGCTTGAACTCCAGTACCTCGCGCTTGAGTTGGTAGACCCGGCCGACGTCGGCGCCGCTGCCGCCGCGGTTGGCGAAGACGCCGTACTCGATCTCGTCGACGTCGGTCTGGAGGCGCTCGGCGACCAGCAGGTAGTTGTCCACCACGTGGTCGGCGATCGCGTGCAGCACGGCGGCGGGGCCCTTGGCGAGCAGGCCGGTGCCCTCGGCGTCGGCCTCCAGCCGGAGCCGGAGGGCGCGCAGCGAGGAGTGCGCGCCGTGCCGGACGGTGATCACGAAGTCCGGCCCGGCGAACACCATCAGCTCGCCGGTCTCGATCACCTCGCTGGTCGGGGTGAGCTGCTCGTGCTCGACGTAGCGGACGGTCTTGTAGACCGCGAACAGCATGTTGTCGTACCGCTCGACCTTGGGGCGCTGGTGCGCGTGCACCGCGTCCTCCACGGCCAGCGGGTGGAGGCCGAAGCGCTGGGCGATGCCCTCGAACTCGGCCTCGGTGGGCTCGTGCAGGCCGATCCAGCTGAACGAGCCGGGGCCGCTCTGGTGCGCGGCCTTGACCTGCCGGGCGGCCTCGCGCGGGCTGCAGGTCTCGCCCGTGCGCTTGCCGTGCTGGTAGACGGCGCAGTCCACCACCGCGGACGGGGTGGTGCCGGGGTTCGGTCCGAGGCCGCCGCCGTCCCGGCGGCGGGGCTGGCGGACGACGGCGGCGCGCAGGTTGTTGATCATCGACATGGCGCGGACTCCCTTGGGCCGGACCGGCGCGCACCCCCCGGGGCAGGCGGGGGCGGCGCGACGGCGGAAAACACCGGTGGACACGCCGGGGCCGACAGTGCGTCAGAAAGCCGTTCGCTGGGCGGGTTTCGGCGGCTCGACCCCGGGGAAGGTGCTCTCTCGGCCGGACGCCACGCTGCGTGCGAGCCCGGGTCAGCCGTGCAGGCGGCGGATCGGGGTGGGCCGGAGAGAGCTGCCGGTACTGCATGGTCGACTGCTGTCCACCGTGACCACCTCCTCCACGCCGGGGCCCGCGCGGGGGCCGTCGCGGCCCTGGTTCGTATTCACAAGGCCGACCGCTCACATTAACAGCTCTTCCCCGTGCCGGGCCCCGGAGTTCGGCGTCGGGCGGGTAAAGGTCGCGCCAAGGCTTGCCCCCCGCCGCGCGCGCTAAGGTCGCCGCATGGCGCACGACTTCCCGCTCTTCGGCGACTTCTCCGATCCCGACGCCGACCCCGGCCACGGTGCCGGCCCGACCCGGCAGGCCGTCCTGGCCGCCGTCGAGGCCCGGCTGATCAGCACGTTCGGCGAACCCTCCGGCCGCGCCGCGGTCACCTTCGTCGGCGCGGACCGGATCGAGGTGCTGCGCTTCGGCCCGGACGCCGAGGGCCTGGTCCGGTACGCGACGCTCGGCATGTCGGCCGCCCCGATGGCCGACCCGTCCGCGCCGGTCGCCGACCCGGTGCGCGGCCCGCGCGCCGAGCTGGTGCTCACCGTGCGCGGCGGGCACGACGAGGTGCACCGGGCGCTGGTGGTGTTCGCCGCCAGCCCGCAGGTGGAGGGGCTGGTGGTGGCCCCCGGCGGCTCGCTCGACCTGGGCTCGCCGCTGTGGCCCGGCGCCCCGTTCACCTCGGTGCTGGCCGCCGAGCCCGGCGGTCTGGTCGAGGATCTCGAACTCCCGGCCCCCGCCGAGGCGGTGCGCTTCCTGCCGCTGCTGCCGATGACGCCCAACGAGGCCGCGTTCAAGCGCGTCCAGGGCGCGGCCGCGCTGGAGGAGCGGTGGCTGCAGCACGGCACCGACCTGCGCGATCCGAACCGCCGCGGCGTCCCGCTGGACTGACCGCCCGTCAGGTCGGGTGGGCGTCGATGAAGCCGAACACCCCGCTGGCCACCAGCTGCACCGCGATCGCCGACAGCAGCAGGCCGGACAGCCGGGTGATCAGCACCACGCCGCCCTCCTTGATCACCCGGATGATCACCAGCGAGAACCGCATGGTCAGCCAGAGCACCGCGTGCATCGCCACGATCGCCGACCACACCGCCACGTACTGCGCGGAGCCGTGGGCCTGCTGCACGCCGAGGATGACCGCGACGATCGCGCCCGGCCCGGCCAGCAGCGGGGTGCCCAGCGGGACCAGGGCGACGTTGACGTCCTTGGTCTGGGTGGGCTCCTCGATCCGGCCGGTCAGCAGGTCCAGCGCGATCAGCAGCAGCAGGAGCCCGCCGGAGATCTGCAGCGCCGGGATCGTCACGTGCAGGTAGCCCAGGATCTGCTGCCCGAACAGGCCGAAGCAGGTGATCACCCCGAGCGCCACCAGCGCGGCCTGCCAGGCCATCCGCCGCTGCACCCGGTGCGCCCGGCCGGAGGTGAGGGCCAGGAAGATCGGGATGGTGCCCGGCGGATCCATGATCACGAACAGCGTGACGAACAGCGATCCGAAGACCTTGCCGTCGATCACGCCGCCCATACCGGGCATTCTGCGTGTTCCGGACGGCGGCGCGCGGTGGGCGCGCCGGGACGTCACCCGGTGATCGGCTTCGCTCCGGTCGCCTGCGCCACCAGCGCCTCGTACACCGCCGGATCGGTGGTGAACTCGCCCAGCCGGACGGTCTTGCGGCTGCCGTGGTAGTCGCTGGAGCCCGTCACCAGCAGCCCCAACTCGCCCGCCAGGCCGCGCAGTCGGGCCCGGGCCGCCTCGTCGTGGTCGGTGTGGTCGACCTCCAGGCCGGCCAGTCCGGCGGCCGCCAGGTCGGCGATCACCTGGTCCGACACCGTCCGGCCGCGCTTGTCCGCCCCGGGGTGCGCGAACACCGGCACGCCGCCCGCCGCCCGCACCAGCCGGACCGCCACCGCCGGGTCGGTCTCGTGCTTGCGAACGTCCGCCCGCCCGCCGTTGGCCAGCCACTCGGGCGTGAACGCGTCCGAGACGGTCGCCACCACGCCGGCCTCCACCAGCGCGGAGGCGATGTGCGGCCGGCCCACCGAGCCGGCCCCGGCGATCCGCTCCACCTGCTCCCAGCTGATCGGCGCGCCCAGCTCCCGGCAGCGCTCCACGATCGCCCGCCCGCGCCGGAACCGGTCGGTGCGCACCAGTTCCCGCTCGGCCGCGAACTCCGGCTCCGCCGGGTCGAACAGGTACGCCAGCAGGTGCATGCTGATCCCGCCCACCCGGCAGGACAGTTCGGCGCCCGGCACCAGGGTCAGGCCCGTCCCGGCCAGCGCGGCCGTCGCCTCGCCGTACCCCGCGACCGTGTCGTGGTCGGTCAGCGCCACCACGTCCAGCCCCGCGGCCACCGCGTTGGCGACCAGTTCGGCGGGGGAGTCGGTGCCGTCCGAGGCATTGCTGTGGGCGTGCAGATCGATACGCATGCCGCCCAGGATAGGGAGGCGCCCGGTGCGCGGGAGCGGGTCAGCCGAGAAGCCGGGGGGTGAGCGCCCCGCAGGGCAGCAGGCCGAGTTCGGCGCCCGCGTCCCGCAGGTCCGTCAGCACCAGCTCGTCGTGCATCAGCAACGCCGACTGCTCGGGCCAGGCGATCGCCCACAGCCACAGGCCGCGCGCCTCGCCGACGTACACCGCCCGGTCGTCCGGCGCGCCCGGCACGTGGAACATCGGGGTCGGCCGGCCCGCCGCCATCAGCTTCGCGTCGGCGGGCTTGTACAGCGCCACCGAGTCGCCCGGGTCGGGCCCGTCCAGCCCCGCGTAGCGGGCGCCCAGGCCGATGCCCAGCTCCTCGGCCACCAGCACCAGTTCGCCGAACCCGCCGAGCGGGGCCGGACCGGAGCAGGCGACGGCGGTCGCCCGGGCGCCCGACAGGTCGTCACCGGCGTGCGCGATCCCGGTGAACAGCCAGCCGACCGGCAGCGGCCAGGGCATCCAGACGGGCACCTGGGAGCGGTTCACGGCGACGTTCAACGCTTCGACGCTGGGGGGCAGCACCGGCTGCATCGGGTGCACCGCACCGTGCTGGTCGCACTGCCAGGTGTCGGAGAAGAGACCGGGGGCGCGGACCCGACCGGCGCACCTCGGACAGCTTGGCTCGCCCCTCATAAGCGACAACGGTCCTCCCTCCGGAGTGCTGCGTCAAGGACGATCACCCGTAAGTGGTGCGTCGCGAGCCGCCCCGGCGACGGCCCGGGTCCGGCAGGGTTGATGTCCCGGTCGGCGCGGCGTCAAACCCCCGCAGGTCGCGGCCCCCGAACACACTGACGCCCCGTCCTCCCAGGGTTCTCCTGTGGTGACGGGGCGTCAGCCGGGTATCGGAACGTCGGACGGCTCGGCGGCTCGTCCGCGTCCTGTCACACGGCCTTGCACGGCCGGATGTACAGGCGCTCGCCGGTTTGCGCGGCGGTCTTCAGGTACTCGGAGACGGTCTCCGCATCGGCGATCAGCCGATCGGTCTCCGCTCCGGCGTGATCCAGGCGCAGGATCTCGAAACGCATGGGCCTCTCCCTTCCCGTCCTCGGGCTACGAGGCGGACTCGGCCGGCGGTCGGCCATCACGCGATGGCCCGCCGACGATGACTGGGTCGGACGTCCGGCAGGTGCGGTCACCCGTCGCTCCCCCCACTCTCAAGCAGGACTTCTTCAGCGGCACTCACCGTGCGGCACCGGAGCGAGGCGACACTGCCTCGACGACCCACTGTGCCGCGACGCTGCTACCCGGCGGTTGCCCGCCGGTAAATCCGTCATTTCGGCGGCCGGAGGAGGGTGCGGCCGTCGCAGGGTTCTGATTCCGGACTGAGTCAAATATTACCCGAGCTAACGATCCTTGTCGCGCAAAAACCGGGGCCGACTTCTGATCGACCGTCAGGAAGCCTGCCGGTGGCCGGGATCCGCCGGGAAAACGACCCGCCCCGCCGCTACGCCGCCCAGAACGCGGCCAGCGCCGCCGCCGTCTCCGCCGGACGCTCCGCGTTCGGCGAATGACCCGCGCCCGCCACCACCGTCCGCAGCGCGCCCAGGCGCTCCGCCATCCGCGACTGCTCCGGCACCGGCCACGCGTAGTCCCGCTCCCCGGACAGCACCAGGGTGCGCAGACCGGCCGCCGCCAGCTCGTCCACCCGGTCCGGCGCCGCCACCAGGTGCGCGGCCATCGCCTTCAGCGCCCGCGGGTCGTTCGCCACCCACCGGCGGTGCAGGAACTCCGCGATCTCCGGCGGCAGCGGCGGCACCCTCTCGCCCTCCATCTGCTGCATCACCTGCCAGATCGACTCCAGGTCCATCGACTCCAGCGCGCTCAGCAGCAGCCCCGTGCGCGCCGCCTCCGCCGGGTCGATCGCGCCCGGCCCCGTCGACATCAGCGTCAGCGACTCCCACGGCAGGTCCCCGGACGCCGACAGCACCGCCTCCCGCACCACCTGGCCGCCGAACGAGTGCCCCAGCAGGTGCAGCGGCCCGCCGGCCGCCGCCAGCTCCGCCGACAGCGCCCGCACGTCCGCCCCCAGTGCCCGCACCGAGTACGCCTCCGGGTCGGCGGACCCGCCGGACTCGTACTGGCCGCGCTGGTCCACCGCGACCGTCCGGAACCCGGCCTCGGCCAGCGGCTCCAGCAGCGCGATGAAGTCCTCCTTGCTCCCGGTGAACCCGGGCACCAGCAGCGCCGTCCCCCGGACCGGCCCCGCCGGCTCCCCCCGCAGCGCGGCCAGCCCCGCCACCCGGACCGCCCGCACGCACCCCGGCAGCTTCAAGAACGGCGGCGTACTCATGTCTCCGTGCCTCCCGGCAGCTCACCCGACAACCCGGGGCCACCCTACGCAGCACCGCACCGGCCACCACCGGGGGAGCAGCGGAAACGCCGCCGGGGAGGGCCGACCTGGTGGCGGTCGGGCCCTCCCCGGCGGGTGCGGCGGTGGCGGTTACTGCTCCACGGTCTTGCGGCTCCGGCGCGGGGCCGGGATCTCCTCCGCCGCGACCGGGGCGGCGGCCTTCTTCGTCGCCCGCTTGCGGGGCGCCGGAGCGGTCTCCTCGGCCACCGGGGCCTCGGCGGCGGCGGCGGCCTTCTTGGTCGCCCGCTTGCGCGGCGCGGGGGCCGCGGCCTCCTCCGCCGGGGCCTCGACGGCCTTCTTGGCGGCGCGCTTGCGCGGGGCCGGCGCGGCCTCCTCGACCACGGCGGTCTCAGCAGCGACGGCCTTCTTCACGGTGCGCTTGCGCGGCGCCGGGATCTCCTCCGCCGGGGCCTCGGCGGCCTTCTTGGCGGCGCGCTTGCGGGGCGCCGGAGCGGTGTCCTCGGCCACCGGGGCCTCGGCGGCGACGGCGGCCTTCTTGGTCGCCCGCTTGCGCGGCGCGGGGGCCGCGGCCTCCTCCGCCGGGGCCTCGACGGCCTTCTTGGCGGCGCGCTTGCGCGGAGCCGGCGCGGCCTCCTCGACCACGGCGGTCTCGGCAGCGACGGCCTTCTTCACGGTGCGCTTGCGCGGCGCCGGGGCCTCGACCACCGGCTCGGCGGTCTCCACCACGACCTCGGCGACCGTCTCCACGGCCGGCGCGGCCGCCTTGCGGGTCCGCTTGCGCGGGGTACGGGCGGGCGCCTCGACGGCGGCCTCGGCGACCACCGGCTCGGCGGTCTCCACCACGACCTCGGCGACCGTCTCCACGGCCGGCGCGGCCGCCTTGCGGGTCCGCTTGCGCGGGGCGCGGGCGGACGCCTCGACGGCCGGCTCCGCGACGACGGCCGGAGCCTCGACCACGGGGGCCTCGACCACCGGGGCCGCGGCCGTCTCGACCACGGCCGTCTCGACCACGGCGGGCGCCGCCGCGGAGGAGCGGCGGTTGCGGCTGCGGCGGCGCGAGCTGCGGCCCTCGGACGGGGCGGTCGCGGCGGGCTGCTGCTCGGCGGCCGGAACGGCGGGGGCCGCCGTGGTCTCGGCGCCGGCGGCGACGGTGCTGCCGCCACGGGTGCGGCGGCGCTCGCGGCTGCGGCGCGGACGCTCGGCCGGAGCCGGTGCCTCGGGGGCGCCGCCGCGGCCGCCGCGGGCACCGGCACCGCCGCGGCCCGCGCGCTGACCGCGGCCGCCGGTCTCGCCGAGGTCCTCGACCTCTTCGGCGGCCAGGCCGGCCCGGGTGCGCTCGGAGCGGGGCAGGATGCCCTTGGTGCCGGGCGCGATGCGGAGCAGCTCGTACAGGTGCGGGGAGGTCGAGTAGGTCTCCTCCGGGTCGTTGAACGGCAGGTCCAGCGCCTTGTTGATGAGCTGCCAGCGCGGGATGTCGTCCCAGTCGACCAGGGTGACGGCGGTGCCCGAGGCGCCGGCGCGGCCGGTGCGGCCGATCCGGTGCAGGTAGGTCTTCTCGTCGTCGGTGCACTGGTAGTTGATGACGTGCGTGACGCCCTCGACGTCGATGCCTCGGGCGGCGACGTCGGTGCAGACCAGGACGTCGACCTTGCCGTTGCGGAAGGCGCGCAGCGCCTGCTCGCGGGCGCCCTGGCCGAGGTCGCCGTGCACCGCGCCGGCCGCGAAGCCGCGCTTGGTGAGCTGGTCGGCGACGTCGGCGGCGGTGCGCTTGGTGCGGCAGAAGATCATCGCGAGTCCGCGGCCGTCGGCCTGCAGGATCCGGGAGACCATCTCGACCTTGTCGAGCGAGTGCGCACGGAAGATGTGCTGCTCGATGTTGGCGACGGTGGTGCCGGTGTCGTCCGGGGCGGCGGCCCGGATGTGGGTCGGCTGGCTCATGTACCGGCGGGCCAGCGAGATGACCTGGCCGGGCATGGTGGCGGAGAAGAGCAGGGTCTGCCGCTTGGCGGGCAGCATCGTGATGATCTTCTCGACGTCGGGCAGGAAGCCCAGGTCGAGCATCTCGTCGGCCTCGTCCAGCACCAGCGCGCGGACCTTGGACAGGTCGAGCTTGCGCTGGCCGGCCAGGTCGAGCAGGCGGCCGGGGGTGCCGACGACGATGTCGACGCCCTTCTTCAGCGCCTCGACCTGCGGCTCGTAGGCGCGGCCGCCGTACACGGCGAGCACGCGGACGTTGCGGACCTTGCCGGCGGTCTGCAGGTCGTTGGTGACCTGGGTGCAGAGCTCGCGGGTGGGGACCACGATGAGCGCCTGCGGGCTGTCGGTGAGCTGCTCGGCGGTGGCCCGGCCGGCGGCGACGTCGGCCTTGACCACGACGCGCTCGATCAGCGGGAGGCCGAAGCCCAGGGTCTTGCCGGTGCCGGTCTTGGCCTGGCCGATGACGTCGTGGCCGGTCAGCGCGACCGGCAGGGTCATCTCCTGGATGGGGAAGGGGTGGACGATGCCGACGGCCTCCAGGGCCTCGGCGGTCTCCGGGAGGATCCCGAGTTCCCGGAACGTCGTCTTGATGGGTTCGGCGGTGGTGGACAGGGTGCTGCCTCTTCCGTGTGGAGGGGCCGAGTTCGAGCGCGTCCTGCCGTGCCCGCGCTGCCCGGTGAGGGGCGCGTCGGGCGGGCGGCGCGGGGGAGGGCGTCCCGTTCTACGGGGTCGTGCGGCCCGGCGCGTAGAGGCGCGGTCCGCGGCGGCCCTCGCTCGGCCTGATGCGGTGCCTGGGCCCGAGGCTCGGGCCAGGTCGGAGCCGATCGGGTCTCCGACCGGGCATCCGCGTACGTGAGCGCCGGGTGCGGTGCACCGGGGGCGGAACGCCACCGGGTACGACTGCGCGGCCTGCCGACGAAGCGGACGGGCCGCGCGGGTTCACACCTGGCCTCGCTACCTACCATACAGTCAAGCGACGACTCGAACACGTGACGGCGAATACTCCGACCGGCCGCGCCGGGGTGGCGGGACCGCCCGCGACCGTTCCGGCACCTCCCGGGACCACTAAGGTCAGGTGCCATGGAGACTCAGGAACCCGGTGACGGGATCACCGACTCGATCGGGCCCTGGTCGGCCCGGGCCGCCGATCCGCAGTACCGCGCGGCGGTGCTCGACCTGCTGGGCGCGCTCGCCTACGGCGAGCTGAGCGCCTTCGAGCGGCTCGCCGAGGACGCCAAGTTCGCGCCCGGCATCGAGGAGAAGGCCGCGCTGGCCCGGATGGCCTCCGCCGAGTTCCAGCACTACCAGCTGCTGCACGACCGGCTGGCCGAGGTGGGCGCCGACCCGGTCGCCGTGATGGAGCCGTTCGTCGAGCCGCTGGAGGCCTTCCACCGGATGACCGCCCCGGCCGACTGGCTGGAGGGCCTGGTCAAGGCGTACGTCGGCGACGCCATCGCCACCGACTTCTACCGCGAGGTGGCGGTCCGGCTGGACGACGACACCCGGGACCTGGTGCTGCGGGTGATGGCCGACACCGGGCACGGCGAGTTCGCGGTGGAGCGGGTGCGGCAGGCGATCGAGGACGACCCGCGGGTCGGCGGCCGGCTCGCGCTGTGGGGCCGCCGGCTGATGGGCGAGGCGCTCAGCCAGGCGCAGCGGGTCGTCGCCGAGCGGGACGCGCTGTCCAACCTGCTGGTCGGCGGCGCGCAGGTGCGCGGCTTCGACCTGGTCGAGGTCGGCAAGATGTTCAACCGGATCACCGAGGCCCACACCAAGCGGATGGCGGCGCTCGGCCTGGCCTCCTGAGACGGCTCCTCCCGGACGGCCGCGGCGGCGTCAGGCGTGGCGGTGACGGCCGCCGCGCCGGCGGGGCGAGAGGTCCGGCCGGGCCGGCACCGACACCAGCAGGACCGCCACCACGCCGGACACCGCCAGCTGCACCGCCGGCGCGTGCCCGTCCATCACGTAGTGGGTGAGCTTCCCGGCGAGCACGGCGGACACCAGCGCGGTGCCGACCGCCAGGGCGCGCGGCCGCGGGTACAGCTCCGGGCGGGCCAGCAGGGCGCCGAACCCGACGGCGAGACCGATCATGACGAACGCGATCGTCTCCCACACGGCTGCCTCCCGGGGTTGTGCGGCGCTGCGGCACCCACCGCCTACCCGCCCCGGCCCGCCGGTACGCACAGCACGGCGCCCCGTCCCCCCGGGCGGGGGAACGGGGCGCCGTGACGCGGGCTCAGAGCGTGCCGAAACCGACCTTGCGGACGGACGGCTCACCGATCTCGACGTACGCGAGCCGGTCCGCCGGGACCAGCACCTTGCGGCCGTGCTCGTCGGACAGCGTGAACAGCTTCGAGGTGCCGTCCAGCGCCTTGGCGACCGCGTCCGCGACCTCTTCGGCAGATTGCGCGCTCTCCAGGACGATCTCCCGGTTCGCGTTCTGCACGCCGATCTTGACCTCCACGGCTTCCGTCCCTCCGGTAGCTGGCCGCACGCCCGGCCGCAGTTCGCGGACGGTGCGCCGTACGGGCATCACCTTAAGGCAGTAACCCGGCCGGACGGCGAAGGTCCGGGCCCGGTCCGCTCAGGGCCGAATCGGCGGTCACTCGCCGGCGGCGCCGGAGCCCTCCTGGGTCGGGTGCATCGGGAAGCCCTTCAGGCCGCGCCAGGCCAGGCTGGCGACCAGTCGGACCGCCTCGTCGCGCGGGACCTCGGACTCCTGGGACAGCCAGTACCGGGCGGTGATCTGGGCCAGGCCGCAGACGCCCACCGCGAGCAGCTTGGCCTCCGCCTCCGGCAGGTCGGTGTCCTCGGCGATCACCTTGGAGACCAGGGTGGCGCTCAGGTCGGTGGCCCGCTCGACCCGCTCGCGCACGGCCGGCTCGTTGGTCAGGTCCGACTCGAAGACCAGGCGGAACGCGCCCGACTTGCTGGAGACGTAGTGGAAGTACGCCTCCATGGTCGCGGCGACGCGCTGCTTGTTGTCGTTGGTCGCCTCCAGCGCGGCCCGGGTGCCGTCCACCAGGGCGTCGCAGTGCTTGTCCAGCAGCGCGAGGTAGAGCTCCAGCTTCCCCGGGAAGTGCTGGTAGAGCACCGGCTTGCTGACGCCGGCCCGCTCGGCGATGTCGTCCATGGCGGCCGCGTGGTAGCCCTGGGCGACGAACACCTCCTGGGCGGCTCCGAGCAGTTGTTCACGGCGGGCGCTTCGCGGCAGGCGGGCACCGCGCGGGCGCTCCTGCGCCTCCTGGATGGCCGTCACGGCGCTCCTCACTTCACGGTCTGCGATGGGCTGGCAAGGTGATTGATTCTACTTTTCGGTAACCCGCTCGTGCGCGGGTGAAGCCGAGTAAAGCGCACAACCGCCCTTGTCGGGACCCCACAATACGGTTCGGACCTGGACTGTCCACAGGCCGGGACGGGCCCGGAACAGGCCTGGGGGCGGACCCGAACCGGAAACCGGCCGGGGTGCAACCGCACCGGCGGCGGGCCGTCCTCACTACCATCGTGCTCCATGAGCGCCGCCCAGCACCCTCTCCCCGCCCTGGAGCCCTACCGCACCGTGGAGGTGCCCGGAGCGGCCCTGGCCGTCAGCCGCCACCGCGAACCCCGCGACGGACTGCCGCCCGCCCTGTTCGTCCACGGCCTCGGCGGCTCCGGCGACAACTGGCTGGAGCTGCTGGAACAGCTGGGCGACGACGTCGACGGCGAGACCGTCGACCTGCCCGGCTTCGGCTGGTCCGCGCCGCCGCTGGACGGCAACCTGAGCCTCTCCGGCCACGTCCGCGCGGTCATCGGGTACCTGGAGGAGACCGGCCGCGGGCCGGTCCACCTGTTCGGCAACTCGCTCGGCGGCGCGGTCTCCGTCCGGCTCGCCGCGCTCCGCCCCGACCTGGTGCGCAGCCTCACCCTGATCTCCCCGGCCCTGCCCGAACTTCCCCCGCAGCGCACCGCCTGGCCGACCGGGCTGCTCGCCGTCCCCGGCGTCGTCGAACTGATCCGCCGCCGCGGCGCCGGCGCCGACCCGGAGAGCGCCACCGCCGACCTGCTGCGGCTGGTCTACGGCGACCCCGAGGGCATCCCCGCGCACCGCCGGGCCCGCGCCGTCGCCGAGTACCGGCGCCGCTCCGCGCTCCCGTACTCGCTCCACGCGCTGGCCGGGTCCGCGCGCGGCATCGTGAGCGCCTACACCGAGCGCGGCGAGCAGTCGCTGTGGCGGCAGGCCCGGCAGGTCGAGGTGCCGGTGCTGCTGGTGTACGGGCTGAAGGACAAGCTGGTCTCCTACCGCTCCGCCCGGCGGGCCTGCGCCGCGTTCCGCGACGCCCGGCTGCTGGTGCTCCCCGACTCCGGGCACGTGGCGATGCTGGAGCACCCCGAGCCGGTCGCCCGCGCGGTCCGCGAACTGCTCGCCGAGGCGGGCGCCGCGCGCTGAGGCGGGCGCCGGGCGGGAGCGGCGAAAACGCGGCGGAGACACCCGAGGTCACGGCCGTTCACTCGATCAGGTGGCAAGCCGGGCCGGGCCCCTAGGGGGTCCGGCCCGGCGCTCTACCGTCGTGTTGTCGGACCGAACAGGTGTGGGGGGCACGGCGGCGAGGGCGGCGGACGCGGGGAGCGGACACCGGCCGAACGGCCGCCGAGCACGGACGCACTCCCCTGGTCGTAGGGCCGGAATCCCGTCGAAAGCTCTTGCTCAGGAGGCGTCGTGCGCATCGCTCTGCTCACCGAGGGCACCCAGGCCGGTGCACAGCGTGGCGAAGGAGGCTGGTGCGGCCGACTGGTCGACGGCCTGCCCGAGCACGAGTTCCGCCTCTACCGGCTGCTGCCCGCCGACCGGCCCGCCCCGCCCACCGGGGTGCGCGGCCTGCACGGCGTCCACGAACTGCCCATGTGGGGCCGCCGCCCCGCCGGCCGCGGTCCCGCCCCGCTGCGCCGGCGGTCCTACCTGAAGGCCTACGAGGACCTGGTCCGCGCCCTGGTGCTGCCCGGCGAACGGGACGGCTTCGGGCCCGCGCTGTACCGGCTGGCCGCGCTCGGCCGGGACGACGACGCGCTGCCCGCGTTCCTCGCCTCCGGCCACGCGCACCGCGCGCTGGAGCGGATCTGGCGGACCCCCGGCGCCGACACCGCGGCCGGCCAGCCGCAGGTCTGCGACGTGCTGGTCGCCGCCGACCTGCTGGAACAGTGCCTGCGGCCGCTCTCCGCGCCCTGGTACGGCACCGGCCCGGCCGGGCTCGGCGGCGCCGACCTCTGCCACGTGGTCGGCGGCGGGCCGGCCGCGCTGCCCGCACTGGTCGCCCGCGAACTGCACGGCGTCCCGTTCGTGGTCACCGAGCACGGCCTGCACCTGCGCGAGCAGTACCGCGGCTACCGCACCGCCCCCTACCGGTGGCCGGTCCGGGCGCTGCTGCTGTCGTTCTTCCGGCAGCTCACCGAGGAGACCTACCGGCAGGCCGCGATACTCACCCCCGGCAGCGCCTACGACCGGCAGTGGCAGCAGCGGTGCGGCGGCGACCCGGCCCGCACCCGGATCGTCCACGAGGGCACCCCCGCCACCGCGCGGGCCGCCGCCGGGGCCGAACCCGCGGCGCCCACCCTGGTCTGGGCCGGCGCGCTGGAGCCCGGACGCGACCCCGAACTGATGCTGCACGCCTTCGCGCAGGTCCGCGCCGAACTGCCCGACGCCCGGCTGACCGTGTACGGCGAGGAGGGTGCACCCGGCTACCTGGCGCACTGCGAGGCGATCGCCGAACGGCTCGGCATCGCCGCCGCCGTCGAGTTCGCCGGCCGGCCGGACAGCCTGGCGGCGGCCTGGGAGGCCGGCAGCGCCGTGGTGTTCAGCGCGCTCGCCCAGCGCAGCCCCCGACTGCTCGCCGACGCCATGCTCAGCGGCCGCGCCGTGGTCGCTACCGAGGTCGGCGTGGCCCGCGAGGTGCTCGGCCCCACCGGACTGCTGGTGCCGCCGCGCAGCCCGCGCGCCCTCGCCGGGGCCTGCCTGGCGCTGCTGCGCGACCACGAGCGCCGCTCCCGGCTCGGCCTGGCCGGCCGGCTGCGGGCGCAGGAACGCTTCGCCGTGGAACCGGTGGTCGGCGCGTTCCGCGAGATCTACCTCGAGCTGGTCTCCCGCTACCCGGCCTTCCCGGCCCGCCCCGGCACCCCCGCCCGGCCGTTCACCCGCCCCGCCGAGTACTGGGTGGCCGGCGGCGAGGCCCCGCCGCCCGCCGCCGAACCCGTCGCCGGGCCCGCCCTCGCGGAGGCGGTGTGACCCCGCCGCCCCCGGCCGACCCGGTCCGCGAACTCCTCGACGCCAACCGCGAACTGTGCGAGCGGGCGGTCCACCCGCTGGAGATCGCCGCCGCCCTGGAGGACTCCGGCCTGGCCGCCGACGGCGCCGCCCGCTACCGGCACGCCGACGTGTTCGGCCTCGCCGAGGAGCTGTACGCCCGCGTGCCCCGCCGCCCGCCCGCCCCCGAACCGCTGCCGGACGCCCCGCCCGCGCGCCGGCCGGCCGCCGCCGCGCTGTGCGGCGCCGTCGCCCACCTGCTGCCGCTGCTGCCGGCCGCCGCACTCGGCGGACCGGCCGGCGCCGCGCTGGCCGTCCTGGCCGGTGCGGGCGCGCAGGCGCTGACCGCCGACCGGGACGGCGGCGGGCCCGCACCGGCGGCGGTCGCCGGGTGGCAGCCCGACGACGGGCTGCTCGACGGCCCGGTCGCCGCCGGGCGCGGCCCGTCCGCATGGTGGTCCGGCCGGTGGACGGCGCTCGGCCAGGGCGCCGGCGGCGGACTGCTGCTCGCGCTGCTCTGCGCCGCCGCCCCCCGCGCCGCCCTCGCCGCCGCCCTCGGCGGCGCGAGCGCCGGCTGGGGCGCGGCCCGGCTGCGCGAGTTCGGCCGGCGGCAGCGCCCGGCCGCCACGCTCCGGGAGTTCCGCGCCCGGCTGCGGCCCGCCCTGCCGCTGGCCGTGCTGGCCCAGCTGGCGCTGCTCGCCGCGCTCGGCCGCCTCGCGGTCCGGGACGGCGACGGCACCGTGCTCGCCGCGCTGCTGGTCTGCGGCGTGCTGCCGCTGCTGGCCGGTGCGGTGCGCGACGCCGGGCGGCCCGGCACGGCGGCGGCCGCGGTGCTGACCGCCGCGGCCGGTGCGGCCGTGCTGTCGCTGCCCGGCCCGGCGCACTGGCTCGGCGCGCCGCCGCCGGGCCCGCTGCTGGCCGCCGCGCTCGGGCCGGCGGTGCTGCTGGCCGGGCGCGCCTGGCCGCTGAGCATCCGGCCGGCCGGGTACGCGCCCGGCCGCCCTGACGTGTCGATCGGATCTCGTTGCCCGGCCGGTGCGGCCGGGCCTGATGGAAGGACTCGGACCCGATGAGGGTGTTGCTGCTGGGAGCCGACGGGTTCATCGGCCGGCGGGTCGCCGACCGGCTGCTGGCGGAGGACGGGCTCCAGGTGACCGTGCTGGGCCGGGGCGACTCCGCCGACATCCGGTTCGACCTGGCCGCGGGCAGTCCGGGCGCGCTGGCCCGCTTCCTGGACGCGGTCGCCCCGCAGGTGGTGATCAACTGCGCGGGGGCCACCTACGGCACCTCGCGGGCGCTGATCCGGGCGAACACGCTCGCGGTGGCGACGGTCTGCGAGGCGATCCGGCGCAGCCGCGAGCCGGCCCGGCTGGTGCACGTCGGATCGGCCGCCGAGTACGGACCGGCCCAGCCGGGCGGGCCGATCCCGGAGAGCGCGGAGCCGCGCCCGGTCGGGCCGTACGGGGTGTCGAAGCTGGCCGGCACCGAGCTGGTGCTGGCCTCCGGCCTGGACGCGCTGGTGCTGCGGGTGTTCGACGTGGTCGGGCCCGGCGCGCCGACGGCCTCGCTGTTCGGGCGGCTCGCCGAGGGCCTGCGGCGGGCGCTGGAGCAGGACGAGGACCAGGTCCGGATGCCGGACCTGTCCGGCTACCGGGACTTCGTGGACGTCCGGGACGTGGCGCGGGCGATCCAGGCGGCGGCGGTGTCCGCGGCCACCGGCGTGATCAACATCGGCAGCGGCCACGCCGTCCGGGCCCGGGAGGCGGCCCACCTGCTGGTCCGGGCGTCCGGCTTCGAGGGGACGATCGGCGAGGACGCCCGGCAGGTGGTGCTGCCCGCCCAGCAGGGGCTCGGGGAGGGCGCCCGGGGGATCGAGGCCCGGCAGGCGCCCGAGCCGGTGCAGTGGCGGCAGGCGGACGTCCGGACCGCCCGCGACCGTCTCGGATGGCGGACACAGGTGCCGCTGGAGGAGTCGCTCGGGGACGTCTGGCTGGAGACCGCCTGCCGGGTGTGATCCCGTCCGGCCCGGGCTGACCAGGGGGTTCGGGGCGGGCTGCGAAGTCTCGCCATCCGGTGCCGGGCATCTCAGCAAGTGGACCTGCTGTCTTGGAATACCCCCGGCACGTGACACTGTTGGCGTAGTCGAACGAGAAACTGACGACCATCGGAGTCCCCGTGTCGCTGCCACCCCTGGTCGAGCCCGCCGCCGAGCTCACCGTCGAAGAGGTCCGCCGGTACTCCCGCCACCTGATCATCCCCGACGTGGGCATGGACGGGCAGAAGCGGCTGAAGAACGCCAAGGTGCTCTGCGTCGGCGCCGGCGGCCTCGGGTCGCCGGCTCTGATGTACATGGCCGCCGCCGGTGTCGGCACCCTCGGCATCGTCGAGTTCGACACCGTCGACGAGTCGAACCTGCAGCGCCAGATCATCCACGGCCAGTCCGACATCGGCCGTTCCAAGGCCGAGTCCGCGCGCGACTCGGTCAAGGAGATCAACCCGCTGGTCGAGGTGGTGCTGCACGAGGAGCGCCTCGACAACGACAACGTGATGGAGATCTTCTCCGGCTACGACCTGATCGTCGACGGCACCGACAACTTCGCCACCCGGTACCTGGTGAACGACGCCGCGGTGCTGCTCGGCAAGCCGTACGTCTGGGGCTCCATCTACCGCTTCGACGGCCAGGCCAGCGTGTTCTGGGCCGAGCACGGCCCGTGCTACCGCTGCCTCTACCCGGAGGCCCCGCCGCCGGGCATGGTCCCGTCCTGCGCCGAGGGCGGCGTGCTCGGCGTGCTGTGCGCGTCGATCGGCTCGATCCAGGTCAACGAGGCGATCAAGCTGCTGGCCGGCATCGGCGAGCCGCTGGTCGGCCGACTGATGATCTACGACGCCCTGGAGATGCAGTACCGCTCGGTCAAGGTCCGCAAGGACCCGAACTGCGCGGTGTGCGGCGAGAACCCGACGGTCACCGAACTGATCGACTACGAGTCGTTCTGCGGCGTCGTCTCGGAGGAGGCCTCGGCCGCCGCCCTCGGCTCCACGATCACCTCCAAGCAGCTCAAGGAGTGGATCGACAACGGCGAGGACATCGACATCATCGACGTCCGCGAGATCAACGAGTACGAGATCGTCAACATCCCGGGCGCCCGTCTGATCCCGAAGAACGAGTTCCTGATGGGCAACGCCCTGCAGGACCTGCCGCAGGACAAGCGGATCGTGCTGCACTGCAAGACCGGCGTCCGCTCCGCCGAGGTGCTCGCCGTGCTGAAGTCGGCCGGCTTCGCCGACGCCGTGCACCTGGGCGGCGGCGTGATCGGCTGGGTCAACCAGATCGAGCCCGAGAAGCCCGTCTACTGACCGGCGCCCCGCACTGACGGAGCCTCAGCGAACCGCCCGACCAGGGGAATTCCCCCGGTCGGGCGGTTTTGCGTGACCATGGGTGCGGAACAGCACAGCTGCGCCGGCCGTGGCGCACGCGTTCGACAGGGACGGGGGAGTCCGATGGGCAAGCACGTGGTGGTCGGCGCCGGGCCGGTCGGATCGGCCACCGCCCGGCTGCTCGCCGAGCGCGGCGAACAGGTCGTGGTGGTCACCCGCACCGCCGCCTCCGCCGCCCCGCTGGACGGCGTGCAGCGCCTCCGGTTGGACGCGTCGGACGCCCAGGCCCTCGCCGCCGCCGCCGAGGGCGCCGAGGTGCTCTACAACTGCGCCAACCCGCAGTACCACCGCTGGCCCGAGGCCTGGCCGCCGCTGGCCGCCGCGCTGCTCGCCGCCGCCGAGCACAGCGGCGCGGTGCTGGCCACCGTCTCCAACCTGTACGGCTACGGCGCGGTGGACGGGCCGATGAGCCCCGACACGCCGCTGCGGCCGGTCTCCGCCAAGGGCGAGGTCCGTGCCGCGATGTGGCGCGACGCGCTGGCCGCGCACGAAGCCGGGCGGGTGCGCGCCACCGAGGTGCGCGGCTCCGACTACCTGGCGCCGAACGCCGTCGGCATGCTGGACGACCGGGCGTTCTCCCGCGCCCTGGCCGGCCGCACCGTCCAGGTCATCGGCGACCCGGACGCCCCGCACAGCTGGACGGCCCCGCAGGACGTCGCCCGCCTGCTGGCCGTCGTCGGCATCGACGAGCGCGCCTGGGGCCGGGCCTGGCACGTGCCGAGCAACCCGCCGCGCAGCCAGCGGCAGGTGGTCGCCGAGCTGTGCGCCGCCGCCGGGCGGCCCGCCGCGAAGGTCACCGGCATCCCGCGTCCGGTGCTCGCCCTGCTCGGCCTGGCCAACCCGACGATCCGCGCCGCCCGCGAGACGGCCTACCAGTTCGAGCGCCCGTTCGTCCTCGACGACACCGCCACCCGCGAGACCTTCGGCCTGGCGCCGACCCCGTGGGAGGACATGCTCGCCGGGATCGCCGCCGCGCACCCCGGGCAGGCCTAGAGCGCGTCCTTGCGCTGGAGGACGTTGTAGGCGATCCAGCCCGGGACGACCGGCAGCCAGAAGGTCAGCAGGCGGTAGAGGAACACCGCCGGGGTGGCCGCGGTGAGCGGGACCCCGGCCGCGGTCAGGGCGCCGATCAGGGCGATCTCGACCGGGCCGATGCCGCCCGGGGTGGGGATCGCCGAGCCGGCCGCGTTCGCGGTGAGGAACACCACGGCGACGGCCGCGTACGTGACGTGCCCGCCGCCGCCGAAGGCCTGCACCGAGGCGTCCAGGCAGGCGGTGAAGGACAGCGTCAGCAGCAGGATGCCGCCGAAGCCGGTGACCAGCTTGCGCGGGGTCTGCATCAGGTCGAGCATCCGCGGGATCACGCCGAACAGCAGCGAGCGGACCCGGGTCACCACGAACCGGCGCAGCGGGGCGACCGCGGCCACCACCAGGGCCAGCACCGCGGCGGACAGCACCCCGATGATCACCGCCCGGGACGCGCCCAGGTCCCCGTTGGTCTGGGTGCCGGTGATCAGGCCGAAGGCGAACAGCAGCAGCAGGTGCCCGCCCAGGCCGGCCAGCTGCGAGGCGCCCACCGACGCGGCGGCCTGCACCGGCCGGATCCCGGCCTTCTGCAGGTAGCGGGTGTTCAGGGCGATGCCGCCGACCGCCGCGGGGGCGACCAGCTTCACGAACGACCCGGCGACCTGCGCGGCGACCGTCCGGCCGAACGGCAGCTTCTCCGGCACGAAGCCGGTCAGGCTCATCGCCGCCGCCACGTACGAGCCGGCCGCGGCGGCCAGCGCGGCCGCCGCCCAGGCCCAGTTCATCTGGGAGACCTTGAACTGGTCCGGCCGGATCGTGGTCAGCGCCAGGTAGGCGGCGAAGGTCAGCGCCACCAGCATGATCAGCGTCTTCGGCTTGAGCCGCTCCAGCTTGGCCGGGGCCAGCGGCGCCTCGGGCGCGATCTGCAGGATCTGCCCGCGCAGCTTGGCCAGCAGGTCCTCGTTGGCCTGCGCGATGTCCTCCTCGGCCTGCTGCTGGGTGCGCTCGCCGGACGCGACCTGCTTGAGCGCCAGCGCCTTCGCGGCGGCCTTCCGCTCCTTGGTCATCCGCTGCAGGTCGCCGCGGGTCTGCCGGCTCAGGCCGACCGGCTGCAGCAGCGGCAGCGCCTCGGCGATCCGGGCCGGGCCGAGCACGCCGGTGGCGGCGGCCACCGCCCGCTCCGGCCCGGTGCGCAGCGCGAAGGTGGTGAGCAGCTGGGCGACGTCGATGCGCAGCGTCAGGTCGCCGGCCGCGATGTCGCCGCCGGACAGGTTGATCAGGCAGCCGGTGCGCTCGTCCACCACCAGCAGGGACTCGCCGGTGAGCCGGCGGTGCGCGATCCGGCGTTCGTGCAGGGTGGCCACGGACGTCCAGAACGAGGCCATCACCGCGTCGGTGACCTCCTCGTCGGCGAGTTCGTCCAGGGTGCGGCCGGCCACGTTCTCGTAGACCAGGATCGCCGCGTCCGGGCCCAGCTCGGAGGTGGCGACCAGTTGCGGGGCGCGGGCCCCGGAGGCGGCCGCCGCGTAGGCGATCAGCGCCTCCTGCTCCAGTGCCTGGCGCAGCGACTGCGGGCTGCGGCGCACCGCGACCGAGCGCAGCCGCAGCCGCCGCCAGGCCCGGTAGAAGAAGCCGGAGGCCTGCTGCTCGCGGTCGATGATGTGCACGTCCAGCAGCGGCCCGTGCTGCTGGACGACCAGGTAGCGGCGGGTGCCGCCGGGGCCCTCGGGGGCGATGTGCGCGGCGGACGGGGTGAAGCCGACCTTGCGCAGGCCGATCATCAGGTGCTGCCCGGTCGGCCGGATGTTCGGCGAGCCGATCGCGTACAGCGTGCCGTACGCCACCGACCAGCCGATCAGCACGGTGAGCAGCAGCGACAGCGGGGTGGTGTAGCCGTTGATCAGCTCCGTCGTGCCGGAGAGGATCACCACTATCCACAGGGCGACCCGCCAGCGCGGCCGGCTCGACATGCCGACGGCCGTCATGTAGGCGATCACCGGGGCGAGGTAGCCGTGCACCGGGTCGGTGAGGGTCTCGCCGGTGCCCGGCCCGAACTGGGTGAGCGCGTTGCGGATCTCCTCCGGCGCGCTGGCCGCGACCCACCAGTCGACGCCCAGCGAGACGCCGTAGGCGAGGACCGAGGCGAGCACGCCGTCGGCGACCCGCAGGCCGTCGCGTTTGATCAGCCGCTCGACCGCGAACGCCAGCGGCACCGCCAGCACCGCGACCGAGGAGACCAGCGCGGAGATGGTGGACAGCAGGTCGGGGATGCGCTTGGCATTGATCGTGATGTCGCTCTCGATGCCGCTGGTGGTGGAGACCGCCACCTGCGCCAGCACGAACACCGCGACGATGCCGAGCAGCCCGGCGAGGAAGCGCAGCAGGTCCGAGGGCCGGTGGGCGCGGGGCGCCAGCAGCGGCTCGTCGACGGCCAGGTACTCGCCGGCCGGCTCCTCCGGGTGCTCCTCCGGGTGCTCCTCCGGGGGCTCCTCGGCGTGCTCCTCGTCGGCCGGCTGCCCGGCGGTGTGCTGGTCCGGCCGCTCCGGTGGACGGTCCGGTGTGTCCGGACGGTCCGCACCGTCGTCCGGCGGCAGCTGAGCGGCCACCGCGTCCTCCCCCGTGTGGTGCGCGTCCCGCGCCCGGTGGCGCAGGTCGACCGGCGGGGCGTCCTCGCCCCGCGGGGCGGAACCGTCGGTGGCGGACTCCCCGGAGCCCTCGTCCACGTTCAATTCAGCCGTCCCGGTCATCTGTCTTGTTCCTCGTGTGTCGCACTGCCCCGAAGATGCTGCCATGCCCGGAACCCCGGTGCGGTCCAGGGGCGGCAATCCCGCGCGCCGCATCGCCCTCACGGGGTGCGGGAAATCGACCGGATGGGGAAGAATGCGGCGGATGACCGAGCCGCAGGACGTGCCCGAGATCCCGCCCTACGCGGAGGCGGTGCTCGACCTCACCGAGCGGATCCCGCCCGGCCGCGTGATGACCTACGGCGACGTCGCCGAGTACCTGGGCCGCGGCGGCCCCCGCCAGGTCGGCCGCGTGATGGCACTGTACGGCGGCGCGGTGCCCTGGTGGCGGGTGGTCCGCGCGGACGGGCGGCCGCTGCCCGGCCACGAGCACCGCGCGCTGCCCGAGTACCGCACCGAGGGCACCCCGCTGCGCACCGTCTCCGGCGAGCCGAGGGTCGACCTGCGCGCCGCGCGGTGGGACGGGACGCCCTGACCGGGGAAGGTGCGCCGGAGGGGTCTGTGGGTGCAGGATCGTAGGCTCGATGCGGCGGGCCACCCCCTGAACGCCGCCCGCCGCTGAACCGCCGTACGACCCTGGACCGCAGTGACCTCACCGTTCCGCCTGGTGCGCAGCCCCCTCGCGCAGCCCGACCCGCCCGTGCTGGACGACTTCCAGCGGGCGGTGGTCGAGCACGCGTCGGGGCCGCTGCTGGTGCTCGCCGGGCCGGGGACCGGCAAGACCACCACGCTGGTCGAGGCGGTCGCCCGGCGGATCGCCGACGGCACCGCGCCCGACCGCGTGCTGGTGCTCACCTTCAGCCGCAAGGCCGCGATGGAGCTGCGCGACCGGATGACCGCCCGGATCGGCGCCACCGCCCCGCAGGCCACCACCTTCCACTCGTTCTGCTACGCCCTGCTGCGCGCCCACCAGCCGGCCGAGGAGTACGCCGAGCCGCTGCGGCTGCTGTCCGGCCCCGAGCAGGACGTGATGGTCCGCGAACTGCTCGCCGGCGGCGCCGAGGACGCCCGGGCGGGCACCGCCACCATCCGCTGGCCGCTCGACCTGCGGGCCTGTCTGACCACCCGCGGCTTCGCCGACGAGGTCCGCGCCGTGCTCGCCCGCAGCCGCGAGCTCGGCCTCGGCGAGGAGGAGCTGCTGCGCTTCGCGGAGGGCGTCCGGCGCCCCGACTGGGCCGCCGCCGCGCACTTCCTCGCCGAGTACCTGGACGTGCTCGACCTGCGCGGCGTCCTCGACTACGCCGAGCTCGTCCACCGGGCCGTGCTGCTCGCCGAACGCGAGGACGTCGCCGCACAGCTGCGCGCCCGCTACGACGTGGTGTTCGTCGACGAGTACCAGGACACCGACCCCGCCCAGGTCCGGCTGCTCCGGCGGCTGGCCGGCGGCGGCCGGGACCTGGTCGCGGTCGGCGACCCCGACCAGTCGATCTACGCGTTCCGCGGCGCCGACGTGAACGGCATCCTGGAGTTCCCCGACGCCTTCCGGCGGGCCGACGGGCGGCCCGCCGAGGTCAAGGTGCTGCGGGTGTCCCGGCGCTCCGGCGCGGTGCTGCTCGCCGCCACCCGGGAGCTCGCCCGCCGGATGCCGATGGGCCGGCTGCCCGCCGACAAGCTCGCCGCGCACCGCGCCCTGCTGCCCTCCCGCGAGGGCGGCGCGGTCGAGGTGTACACCTACCCGACGCCCGGCGCCGAACTCGACTCGATCGCCGACCTGCTGCGCCGCGCCCACCTGGAGGACGGCGTCCCCTGGGGCGAGATGGCGGTGCTGGTGCGGGCCGGCTCCCGGTCGATACCGGGCGTCCGCCGCGCGCTGGCCGCCGCCGGCGTGCCGCTGGAGATCGACGGCGACGACCTGCCGCTGCGCGAGGAGACCGCCGTCGCCCCGCTGCTGCTGGCGCTGCGGGTGTGCGCCGAGGGCGAGGGCGCGCTCACCGCCGACCTCGCGCACACCCTGCTCACCGGCCCGCTCGCCGCCCTGGACGGCTCCGACCTGCGCCGGCTCGGCCGCACCCTGCGCGAGGAGGAGCGCCGGGCGCTCGCCGAGGACGGCGTGGCCGGCGTGGTCCGCCCGGCCGAGGAACTCGTCCGCGAAGCCCTGGAGCACCCCGAGCTGCTCGCCCTGCTGGACGCCCCCTACGCCCGGCGCGCCTACGAGCTCGGCGTGCTGCTGCGCAAGGTCCGCGAACTGCTGGCCGGCGGCGGCTCCGGCGAGGACGGGCTGTGGGAGCTGTGGGACGGCTCCCGCCGCTGGCGCGAACGCCTGGAGCGGGCCGCGCTCCGCGGCGGCACGGCCGGCCGCAACGCCGACCGCGACCTGGACGCGCTGTGCGCCCTGTTCGAGACCGCCGCCCGCGCCGAGGAACGCGTCTCCGGCCACCGGGGCGCGCTCGACCTGATCGCCGAGGTCGAGGCCCAGGACATCGCCGCCGACACCCTGCACGTGCGCGCCGTGCGCCCCGACGCGGTCCGGCTGATGACCGCGCACCGCTCCAAGGGCCTGGAGTGGCGCCTGGTCGTCGTCGCCGGCGTCCAGGAGGGCCTGTGGCCCGACCTGCGCCGCCGCGGCTCGCTGCTGGAGGCCGACCGGATCGGCCGCGACGGCCTCGCCGAACCGCTGTCCGCCGCGGCGCTGCTCGCCGAGGAGCGCCGGCTGTTCTACGTCGCCGCCACCCGCGCCAAGGAGCGCCTGGTGGTCACCGCCGTCAAGGCCCCCGCCGAGGACGGCGACGAACCCTCCCGGTTCCTGCGCGAGCTGTACCGGGAGACCGTCGACCCGCGCACCGGCCGGGTGCTGGAACGCGTCCCGCAGGTGAAGGTCGCCGACGTCACCTCCCGCCCGCGCCGCCCGCTCGCGGTGTCCGCGCTGGTCGCCGAGCTGCGCGCCGTCACCGTCGACCCCGCCCGCTCGCCGCAGCTGCGCCGGGCCGCCGCCGAACGCCTGGCCACCCTGGCCGCCGCGCTCGACGAGGAGGGCCGCCCGCTCGTCCCCGCCGCCCACCCCGACCAGTGGTGGGGCCTGGTGGACGCCACCGCCGCCCCGCAGCCGCTGCGCGAGGACGGGCTGCCGGTCCGGCTGTCCGGCAGCGGCCTGGAGCAGCTGGAGTCCTGCGCGCTCCAGTGGTTCCTGGAGAAGGACGTGAAGGCGGGCCGCACCGCCTCCGCCGCGCAGGGCTTCGGCAACGTGGTGCACGCCCTCGCCGACGAGGTCGGCTCCGGTCGCACCCCCGCCGACCTGGCCGTCCTGATGGAGCGCCTGGACACGGTGTGGGACGCCCTCGCCTTCGACGCGCCGTGGAAGTCCCAGCAGGAGAAGACCGAGGCCCGCGCCGCCCTGGAGCGCTTCCTGCGCTGGCACGTGCTGGAACGCGACCGCACCGTCGTCGCCACCGAGCACGGCTTCGACCTCACCCTGGACGTCGGCGGCGTCGCGGTGCGCATCCGCGGCTCGATGGACCGGGTGGAGACCGACGAGGTCGGCCGCGCCTACGTGGTCGACTTCAAGACCGGCAAGCAGATCCCGACCGACAAGTCGCTGCCGGAACACCGCCAGCTCGCCGTCTACCAGTTGGCGGTGCGCGGCGGCGCGCTCGACGGACTGCCCGGCTTCGAGCACGGCGCCACCCCCGGCGGCGCCGAACTCGTCCACCTGCGGGAGCCCGCCAAGGGCGACCCGGAGGCCCCCAAGGTGCAGCAGCAGCTGCCGCCCGACGGCGACCCGTGGATCGAGAACCTGCTCGCCGACACCGCGGGCCGGGTGCTCGCCGAGAAGTTCACCCCCACCGCCGGCGAGCGCTGCGGCCGGTGCGCGTTCCGCGGCAGCTGCTCCGCGCAGCGGGACGGCCGGCATGTCGTCGACTGAGCCGCTGCTGCAGCATCCGGCCGAGCTCCGCGAACTCCTCGGGATCCCGTTCAACGACGAGCAGTTGGCGGCCATCGGCGCACCCATGGCACCCGGCGTGATCGTGGCCGGCGCGGGCTCGGGCAAGACCACCGTGATGGCCGCCCGGGTGGTCTGGCTGGTCGGCTCCGGCGCCGTCCGCCCCGAGCAGGTGCTCGGCCTGACCTTCACCAACAAGGCCGCCGGCGAGCTCGCCGAACGCGTCCGCGCCTCGCTGCTGCGGGCCGGCGTCCGCGAGGACGACGCGCTCGGCGACCCGCAGATCTCCACCTACCACGCCTTCGCCGGCACCCTGCTGAAGGAGCACGGCCTGCGCCTGGGCATCGAACCGGACGTCCGGCTGCTCGCCGACGCCACCCGCTTCCAGCTGGCCGCCCGGGTGCTGCGCCAGGCCCGCGGCCCCTACCCGGCGCTCACCGGCACGTTCTCCGCGCTGGTCGCCGAACTGATCGCGCTGGACTCCGAACTCGCCGAACACCTGGTCGAACCTGGGCAACTCCGGGCCTGGGACGAGGAGCTGCTCGACACCCTGGCCGGCGTCAAGCTCACCAACGAGGACCTGCGGGCCGTCCCCAGGGCCGCCCGCGGCCGGCAGGAACTGCTGCACCTGGTCGAGGACTACCGGGCCCGCAAGCAGCAGCTCGGCCTGCTCGACTTCGGCGACCAGATCGCCGCCTCCGCCCGGCTCGCCCAGCAGCGCCCCGAGGTCGGCCGGCTGCTGCGCGAGCAGTACCGGGTGGTGCTGCTCGACGAGTACCAGGACACCTCGGTCGCCCAACGCCTCATGCTGGCCGGCCTGTTCGGCGGCCCCGCGGGCGGCGGGCACCCGGTCACCGCGGTCGGCGACCCCTGCCAGGCGATCTACGGCTGGCGCGGCGCCTCGGTCGCCAACCTGGACGACTTCCCGCACCACTTCCCGCAGGCCGACGGCAGCCCCGCGCACCGCTTCGCGCTCAGCGAGAACCGCCGCAGCGGCGGCCGGCTGCTCGCCTTCGCCAACGAACTCGCCGCCCCGCTGCGGGACATGCACGAGGGCGTGGAGGCGCTGCGGCCCGCCCCCGGCGCCGAGCTCGACGGGTTCGTGCGCACCGCGCTGCTGCCCACCCACAGCGAGGAGGTCGACTGGCTGGCCGACTCGATCGCCCACCTGGTGCGCACCGGCACCGCGCCCGGCCGGATCGCCGTGCTCTGCCGGGCCGGCACCGCCTTCCCCGACATCCACGCGGCGCTGGTCGCGCGGAGCGTCCCGGTCGAGGTGGTCGGCCTCGGCGGGCTGCTGCAACTCCCCGAGGTGGCCGACCTGGTGGCGGTCTGCGAGGTCCTCCAGGACCCGACCGCGAACGCCGCCCTGGTCCGCCTGCTGATCGGCCCGCGCTGGCGGATCGGCCCGCGCGACCTGGCGCTGCTCGGCCGCCGCGCCGCCGACCTGGTGCGCACCGCCGGGCCCGGCGACCAGGACCCGCTGGCCGCCGCCGTCGCCGAGACCGACCCCACCGAGGTGGTCTCGCTGGCCGACGCGCTGGAGACCTTCGTGGACGCCGAGCAGCCCGACGAGCTGCCGTTCTCCCCGGAGGCCCGGGTGCGCTTCGCCCGTTTCGCGCGGGAGATCCGCGACCTGCGCCGGGTACTGGCCGAGCCGCTGATGGACGTCCTGCACCGGGTGCTGTCCGTCACCGGCCTGGAGGTCGAACTCTCCGCCTCCCCGCTGGCGCTGGCCGCCCGCCGCCGGGAGACCCTGCACTCCTTCCTGGACATCGCCGCGTCCTTCGCCGACCTGGACGGCGACCCGGGCCTGGCCGCCTTCCTGGCCTTCCTGCGGGCCGCCCAGGAGTACGAGCGCGGCCTGGACGCCGGACTGCCCGGCGGCGAGGACACCGTCAAGGTGCTCACCGCGCACAAGTCCAAGGGCCTGGAGTGGGACGTGGTGGCCGTCCCCGGGCTGGTCAAGGGCGCCTTCCCGTCCGGGCAGGGCCGGGAGCGCTGGACGTCCACCCGCAAGGTGCTGCCGCACGCGCTGCGCGGCGACGCCGCCACGCTGCCCGCCGACCCGGCGTGGACCGCCAAGGGCATGGGTCTGTTCAAGAAGGAGATGGCCCACCACGCCGAGGTGGAGGAACTGCGGCTCGGCTACGTCGCGTTCACCCGCCCGCGGTCGCTGCTGCTGGCCTCCGGCCACTGGTGGGGGCCCTCGCAGAAGCGCCGGCGCGGCCCGTCCGACTTCCTGCTGAAGCTGCGCGCACACTGCGAGCGGCCCGGCAACGGCGAGATCGAGCACTGGGCGGAGGCGCCCGCGGACGACGCGCAGAACCCCGCGTTCGACGTGTCCGTGGAGACGCCCTGGCCGCTTCCGCTGGACCCGTCCGCGCAGCACGCCCGCCGGCGCGTCGCGGACGTGGTGCGCCGGCGGCTGGCCGGTGCGCCCGCCGCCGAACCGGAGCGGATGGGCGTGGAGGACCAGCGGCTGGTGGCCTCCTGGGACCGCGACCTGACGGCGCTGCTCGGCGAGTTGGAGCGGTCCCGGCGCACCGTTCGGGAGGTCGAGCTGCCCGCGTCGCTGTCCGCCTCCGAGCTGATGCGGCTGGCCGCCGACCCGGACGGCTTCGCCCGCGACCTGGCCCGCCCGATGCCCCGCCCGCCCGCGCCGGCCGCCCGTCGCGGCACCCGCTTCCACGCCTGGGTGCAGGCCCGGTTCGACCAGCCGCTGCTGCTCGGCCCGGACGCGCTGCCCGGCCTGGAGGCCGACGAGATCGAGGACGAACGCGACCTGGAACGCCTCAAGGAGGCGTTCCTGCGCGGCCCGTACGCCGGCCGCACCCCGTACCGGGTCGAGGCGCCGTTCCAACTGGTGCTGGCGGGACGGGTGGTGCGCGGCCGGATCGATGCGGTCTACCGGGACGCCGACGGTGGCGCAGGGTCACCGCGCTACGAGGTGGTGGACTGGAAGACCGGCCGGGAGGACAGCGGAGACCCGCTGCAACTCGCGGTCTACCGGCTCGCCTGGGCCGAGCAGACCGGCGTCCCGGTGGAGCAGGTCACGGCGTCGTTCTGCTACGTGCGCAGCGGCCGGATCGAAACTCCGTCAGGACTTCCCGGCCGAAAAGAGTTGAGCGATCTTCTGATCGGGAATAGATAGAAAAGAGTCACTCAGAGCATCCAACTCGTCACGAGATCCCGCGAAACCTGTGCGCCCTGCACGTTTCGTGCCTATTGTGGGGTCGGTAACCGGTCATCCCCCCGTACTCCGGCCGCCGTCAGGGCCCCGACCCCTGACCTCCCGTCAGACCCGCAGGTGCCCGAGCAGCACCCGCACCTTCCGCTGGAGAGACCGACGTTGAGCGCGACCGGATGGATCAGGGACGTCCTCCACGGCCCCACCCCAGGGCCGGTACCCAACACCGTCACCGGCACCTGGCCCAAGACCTCGCACGCCCTGCCGCTGATCGGCATGGCCCTGGTCGTCTCCCTCGACCTGTTCACCAACAGCCAGGTCACCGTCGAACCCGCACTGACCGCCGTCCCCGCCCTCGCCGCCGTGGTCTCCCGGCGGACCTGGTACCCGCTGCTGATCGGCGCGCTCGCCGAGCTGTGCGCCTTCGGCATGGCCTGGTACAACGACGTGCTCGGCCAGTCCGTGCACACCGCCACCGTCGCCGCGATCGTGCTGATCGCCGGCATCGGCCACCTCAGCGCCACGCTGAGGCTGCGTCAGGAACTCGCCCTCGCCGAGGCCCAGCTGGTCGCCGAGATCGCCCGCCGGGTGCTGCTGCGCCCGGTCCCCGAGCGGGTCGGCCCGGTGCGGGCCGCGGTCCGGTACGCGGCCGCCGCCGCGCACGCCTCGATCGGCGGAGACCTCTACGAGGTGGTCAACACCCGGCACGGCGTGCGCGCCGTGATGGGCGACGTGCGCGGCAAGGGCCTGGCCGCGGTGGAGACCGCCGCCGCCGTGCTCGGCGCGTTCCGCGAGGCCGCCCACCAGGAGCCCGACCTCGACCGGGTGGCGGGCTGGCTCGCCGTCAGCCTCGACCGGGCGCTGCACGAGAACGACCACCCGGGCGTGGAGGAGGAGTTCGTCACCCTGGTGCTGGTCGGGGTCGGCCCCGACGGCACCCTGGAGATCGCCAACTGCGGCCACCCCTCGCCGGTTCTGCTGCGCGGCGAGGACGCGCCGAAGCTGCTGGCCGCCGACGAGACCGTCCCGCCGCTCGGCGTGCTCGATCCGGCCGACGTCCGCCCGCCGCTGCAGCGGATCGCCACCCTGCCCGGCGACCGCATCCTGCTGTACACCGACGGCGTGATCGAGGCCCGCGACCACCTCGGCGCGTTCTACCCGCTCACCGACCGGCTGCCGCTGCTCGCCGACAGCGGCCCCGTCGAGGTCCTGCACCGCCTGCACGACGACGTCGTCCGGCACGTCGGGCACAAGCTCGGCGACGACGCCGCGATGCTGATGCTCCAGTTCGACCCGGTGGTGCTGCCCGTCCAGCAGCAGGCCGGGGACCGGGTCGGGAACACCCTCTAGACGTCGATCTCCACCACCAGCGGCCGGTGGTCGGACACCCCGGTGCGCGGCGCCGCGACCGAGCCGACCGTGCTGCGGGGCACGCCGATGCCCAGGATGTGGTCGAACTGCACGGTCGGCCGGTGCGACGGGTAGGTGGGGGTGCGGGCCAGGTCGTACCAGCCCTGCAGGCGGGTGCGGCGGGCGGTGCGGACCCGTTCGCGGGTCGCGGTGCGCTGGATCGCGTGCGCGGAGCCGAGCACGGTGCGCGGCACCGCGCCGATCAGGTTGAAGTCGCCGAGCACCAGGTACGGCTGCGGCAGGTCGGCGATCCAGCGGCGGATCGCGGCCAGCTGCGCGACGTTCCAGCCCGGCACGAACGACAGGTGCGCGGCGACCACGGTGAACTCCCCGGCCGGCCCGGCCAGCACCGCCGCCAGCGCGGCCCGCGGCTCGTCCGGCACCGCGGTCAGCCCGCGCCGCCCGGCCACCCGCAGCGGCAGCCCGAACGGGGCGGGCGCGAACCGGCGGGCCCGCCAGTGCAGCACCGGCAGCCGGGTCAGCAGCGCGGTCCCGTACGCGGGCCGGTCGGCGCCGTGGTCCGCGTCGGCGGGCCCGTACACCTGCAGGCCGGGGACGGCCGGGTCGGTGACCCAGCCGGCCGACCGGGCGGGCGTGCCGTGCAGCGCCGCGGCGAAGCGCCAGTCGGCGGCGCCCATCGCCTTGGCGGCGACGGCGGCCTGGTCGGTGCCGCCGGAGCGCTCCTGGTGCCGGTCGACCTCCTGGAGGGCGAGCACGTCGGCGTCCAGCGAGGCGACGGCCTCGGCCAGCGCGGCGCCCGGCTCGGCCGGGTAGGGCGCGGGGCTGCCGTCGGCGGCCAGCGGCTGGCCGTGCAGCAGGTTGTACGTGGCGATCCGCAGAGTGGTCACGGAGCCGACCGTACCGGGTGGGTGTGAACGGGGAGGCGGCTTGAGCGGCGGAGGCCATACCGGGTATACATACTCAGTATGTCGATCCGTCACGGTCTGCTCGCCCTGCTCGACCAGGGCCCCCGCTACGGCTACCAGCTGCGATCCGAGTTCGAGGCCCGCACCGGGGCGACCTGGCCGCTGAACGTCGGCCAGGTCTACACCACCCTGGGCCGCCTGGAGCGGGACGGCCTGGTCGAATCCGCGGGCGAGGACGACGAGGGCCACCAGTTCTACGCCGTCACCGACGAGGGACGCTCGGAACTGCGCCGCTGGTTCGACACCCCGGTGCCGCGCACCAACCCGCCGCGCGACGAACTGGCGATCAAGCTGGCGATGGCGGTGACCGTCCCCGGAGTGGACGTCGCCGCCGTCGTCCAGGGCCAGCGCCGGCACAGCATGAAGGCGCTGCAGGACTACACCCGGCTCAAGGGCCAGGCACTGGGCGCCGACACCGGCACCGGCGGGGACCTGGCCTGGCTGCTGGTGCTGGAGCAGCTGATCTTCCAGACCGAGGCGGAGATCCGCTGGCTGGACCACTGCGAATCCCGGCTCGGCCAGCACGCCGAGCGGCAGGCCGCCGCCGCGGCCGAACCCGTCGCCGCGCCGCCCGCGCGCCGCGCCGTCAAGAGCCGCGACCGCGGCCGCCTCTGACACTCCTGGGGGAGCGATGACCGAAGAACTCAAGCCGGCCAAGCCGGTACTGCACCTGGACCGGGTGAGCCGGGTGCACGGCCACGGCGCCGCCGAGGTGCACGCCCTGCGCGCCGTCGACCTGAAGGTGTACCCGGGCGAACTGGTCGCCGTGATGGGCCCGTCCGGCTCCGGCAAGTCCACCCTGCTCACCCTCGCCGGCGGCCTCGACACCCCGAGCGACGGCCGGGTCCTGGTCGAAGGCATCGCCCTCGGCGAGCTCGACCGCAAGAAGCTCGCCGCCGTGCGCCGCCGCGCCGTCGGCTACGTCTTCCAGGACTACAACCTGATACCCGCGCTCACCGCCGCCGAGAACATCGCGCTGCCCCGCGAACTCGACGGCGTCTCGGCCCGCGCCGCCCGCAAGGAGGCGCTCGCCGCGCTCGAGGAACTCGGCATCGCCGAACTCGCCGACCGCTTCCCCGACGACATGTCCGGCGGCCAGCAGCAGCGCGTCGCCATCGCCCGCGCCCTGATCGGCCAGCGCCGCCTGGTGCTCGCCGACGAGCCCACCGGCGCCCTCGACTCCACCACCGGCGAGTCCGTGCTCGCCGTGCTGCGCGCCCGCTGCGACGCCGGCGCCGCCGCCATGATGGTCACCCACGAGGCCCGGCACGCCGCCTGGGCGGACCGGGTGGTGTTCCTGCGCGACGGCCGGATGGTCGACGAGACCGCCCGCCAGGACGCCGGCACCCTGCTGGTCACCGCCGCCGCCAACGCCCGGAAGGACGGCGACCGGTGAGGCTGACCGCCTGGCGGGCGGCCCTGCGGATCGCCCGCCGCGACGCCATGCGCGCCAAGGGCCGCAGCGCCCTGGTGGTGGCGATGATCGCCCTGCCGATCCTCGGCGTCGCCGGCGTCGACGTGGTCGCCCGCAGCGCCCAGCTCGAACCGCACGAGAAGATCGCCCGGACGATGGGCAGCGCCGACGCCAAGATCGAGATGGCGATGCGCGGCGTCACCGTGCAGCAGGCGCCCAGCCCCAACAACGACAGCTGGATGGACCGCCCCGACGACGACGGCCGGGCGAAGACCCCCGAGGAGCAGCGCAGCCTCGACACCGAGCCCGCCGACCTGGTGAAGCAGCTGCTGCCGGCCGGCGCCTCGCTGGTGCAGCTGCCCGCCGGCCCGCGCACCACGGCCTCCACCAAGGAGGGCCGGATGACGGTCGGGACCGTCGAGGTCGACCTCGCCGACCCGGTCTGGCACGGCATGCTGAACCTGGTCCGCGGCACCCTCCCGGCCCAGCCGAACGAGATCGCCGTCACCCAGGAGTTCCTGGACCAGTCGGGCCTGCGGCTGGGCGACGCCACCGCGGTCCGCGGCCTGGACGCCAAGCCGTACACCATCACGGCCGTCGCCGAGTTCCCCAACGACCTCAAGCGCACCGAGCTGATCGCCCGCCCCGGCGCGCTGATCGCCCCGCTCGCGAAGGCCGACCCCGACCGGGTCACCGACGCGTTCGTCCACGACTCCTGGCTGGTCAAGCTGCCCGCGGGCGGCGTCATCGACTGGCCGAAGGTCATGGAGTTCAACAAGTACGGCTTCGAGGTCACCTCGAAGGCGGTCCTGCTGAACCCGCCCGCCGACTCCCAGGTCCCGCTGTACCAGCGGCCCGACCGGACGGGCGGCGGAACCGACAAGGTCGCCGTCGCCGTCGCCGCCACCGTGGTCGGCATGGCCCTGCTGGAGATCGTGCTGCTCGCCGGACCGGCCTTCGCGGTCGGCGCCCGCCGCTCCCGCCGCCAGCTCGGCCTGCTCGCCGCCGGCGGCGGCGACCGCGGGCACGTGCGCGCCGTCGTGCTCGGCGGCGGCGCGGTGCTGGGCGTGGTCGGCGCAGTCGTCGGCCTGGTGGTCGCCGTGCTGCTGGTCGCGGTCTTCCGCGACGACGCCGAGCAGTTCGCCGGGCGGCGCTTCGGCCACTTCGACCTCCAGCCGCTCGACCTGCTGGCGATCGCCGCGGTCGGCCTGGTCACCGGCCTCCTCGCGGCCGTGGTCCCCGCCGTCCAGGCCGCCCGGCAGGACGTCGTGGCGGCGCTCACCGGACGCGGCGGCATCAAGCCCGCCAGCCGGATCGTCGCCGTGATCGGCCTGGTCATGGTCGCCGGCGGCACCGCCCTGGCCCTGCTCTGCGCCGCCAGCGGCACCGCCGTGGTGCTCGGCCTGCTCGGCGGGTCGGTGATCGCCGAGGTCGGCATGCTGCTGTGCACCCCGATGCTGATCGGCCTGTTCGGCCGGCTCGGCCGCTTCCTGCCGCTCAGCCCGCGCCTCGCGCTGCGCGACTCGGTGCGCCACCGCGGCCGCACCGCCCCCGCGGTGGCCGCCGTGATGGCGGCGGTGGCCGGCGCGGTCGCCGTGGGCATCTTCACCGCCAGCAGCAACGAGCAGCACCGCCGCGACTACCAGCCGCAGGGGCCGGCCAACGCCGTCGCGCTGATGGCCGGCTGGGGCCCGAACGCCGACCAGAGCCGGCTGCCCGTGATGCGCGACGCGGTCGAGGGGGCGATGCCCGGCCTCGGCGAGCGCGCCGACGTCTGGGACGTCACGGCACCCGGCAAGTGCGCGCCCGGCCGGTCGTGCGGCTGGGTGCAGACCGTGCTGCCCGAGGCCAAGCGCTGCCCGGCCGACGGGGCCCGCACCCCGGCGGAGTTCGAGCGCCTGCACGAGGACCCCAGGTGCAAGGTCAACCGCGACCGGGGGCGGTTCCAGAGCACCGTGTTCGGTGACACCGTGGTCGGCGACGCGGCCCTGCTGCACAGCCTGTTCGGAGTCCGCGACGCCTCCGCCGAGCAGGCCCTCGCGGCCGGCAAGGTGCTGGTCTTCCGGCCCGACTACGTGGAGAACGGCAAGGTCAACCTGGAGATGACCGAGCCCTACGACCAGAAGAAGGCGGCCTCCGGCGAGCCGTACGAGCCGGTGAAGCACCTCCTCACCGCCGACGCCGTCGAGGTGCAGGCGCCGACCCCGTTCGGAACCGCCATGATGTCCCGCCAGGCCGCCGAGAAGGCGGGCCTGGGCACCCGGGAGGCCGGCTCGCTCTGGCTGCCCGCGGCGGAGCCGTCCGACAAGTCGTTCCAGCGGGCCAGCGGGTCGCTCGCCAAGCTCGACGACAACGCGCTGCTCCAGGTCGAGCGCGGCTTCCGGCCGGCCACCGACCTGATCACGCTCGGCCTGACGGTGTTCGCCGGAGTGGTGGCGCTCGGCGCCGCCGGCATCGCCACCGGCCTGGCCGCCGCCGACTCCCAGCAGGACCTGGCCACGCTGGCCGCGGTCGGCGCGAGCGGCGGCATCCGGCGGCGGCTGTCCGGCTTCCAGTGCGGGGTGATCGCCGCGATGGGCGCGGTGCTCGGCCTGTTCTGCGGCGCCGTCCCGTCGATCGCGCTGCGCCTGTTCGACGCGCAGAACCAGGCGCAGTACACGGCACCCGGCGAGGCCGCCCCCGAGGCGGTGATCGTGATCCCGTGGGGCGACCTCGCGGCGGTCGTGGTCGGCCTGCCCGCGGTGGCGGTGCTGCTCGCGGCGCTGCTCACCCGGTCCCGGATCCCGATGGGCCGCCGGGCCGCCTGAGGCGGGGCAGAGTGACCGTGCTCACGGCCGGGGGAGGCCGTGGGCACGGACCCCTCCCGGCGAACTAAAGTCGTCCGTATGACGAAAACCCCGGACAGCGCCGTCCGCTCCTTCATCGACCAGCACGAGGACGGCTTCCTGGCCGACCTCGCCGACTGGCTGCGCATCCCCTCCGTCTCCGCCGACCCCGGCCGGGCGGGAGAGGTCCGCCGCTCCGCCGAGTGGCTGGCCGACAAGCTGCGCGCGACCGGCTTCCCGGTCGCCGAGGTGTGGGAGACGGACGGGCTGCCCGCGGTGTTCGCCGAGTGGCCGTCCGGCGACGAGGGCGCGCCGACCGTGCTGGTCTACGGCCACCACGACGTGCAGCCCGCCGCCAAGGAGGACGGCTGGGACACCGAGCCGTTCGAGCCCACCGTGATCGGCCGCCGGCTGTACGCGCGCGGCGCCGCCGACGACAAGGGCCAGGTGTTCTTCCACACCCTGGGCGTGCGCGCCCACCTCGCCGCCACCGGCCGCACCGCGCCCGCCGTCAACCTCAAGCTGCTGATCGAGGGCGAGGAGGAGTCCGGCTCGCCGAGCTTCGCCGCCCTGGTGCGCCGCGAGGCCGAGCGCCTGGCCGCCGACGTGGTGATCATCTCCGACACCGGCATGTGGTCCGAGACCACCCCGACCGTGTGCACCGGCATGCGCGGCCTGGCGGACTGCCAGATCGACCTGTTCGGCCCGGACAGCGACATCCACTCCGGCTCGTTCGGCGGCGCCGTCCCCAACCCCGCCGACGTGGCCGCCGCGCTCGCCGCCGGCCTGCACGACGCGGACCGCAAGGTCGCGATCCCCGGCTTCTACGAGGGCATCGTCGAACTCACCGACGAGGAGCGGGCGCTGTTCGCCGAACTGCCCTTCGACGAGGCGCAGTGGCTGAAGGTCGCCAAGTCGTACGGCACCCAGGGCGAGGCCGGCTACAGCACCCTGGAGCGGGTCTGGGCCCGGCCGACCGCCGAGGTCAACGGCATCTGGGGCGGCTACACCGGCCCCGGCGGCAAGACCATCGTCCCGGCCGAGGCGCACCTGAAGCTGTCCTTCCGGCTGGTGGCCGGCATGGAGGTGGAGAAGGTCCGGGAGGCCGTCGCCGCCTGGGTCGCCGCGCAGCTCCCCGAGGGCATCCGGCACGAGATCGTCTTCCCGGGCGCGACCCGCCCGTGCCTGACGCCGCTCGACCACCCCGCCCTGCAGTCCACCGTCCGGGCGATGGGCCGGGCCTTCGAGCAGAAGATCCTGTTCACCCGCGAGGGCGGTTCCGGCCCGGCCGCGGACCTGCAGGACGTGCTGGGCGCGCCGGTGCTGTTCCTCGGCATCTCGGTGCCCTCGGACGGCTGGCACTCGATCAACGAGAAGGTGGAGCTCGACCTGCTCCGCAAGGGCGTCGAGACCTCCGCGTACCTGTGGGGCGACCTCGCGGAGAACTTCCGCCCGTGAGCGCGCGTCCCGAACCGAAGCCGCACCAGCCGTACCGAAGCGAACGGGGATGGACGAGTTGAGCAGCGCCCCTGACACCAAGCACCTCGCGCTGGCCCGCGCCGGGGTGGACCGGGCGGCGCACCGCCGGCTCGACGAGCCGTGGCTGGCCGCCGCCTGGAGCCACCCGACCACCAAGGTGCTGCCGATCGCCGGCGGCGAGGCGTTCGTGGTGGACACCGGGGGCGGCACCGAACTGGTGCTGCTGCCCTCCTTCGAGGCCCCGGAGAGCGGCTCCCGCTACTTCCTGGGCACCGACGACGACGGCGTCCACTACTTCGCGCTGGACTGCGAGTCGCTGCCCGGCCGACTGGACGGCGACGCCCGCCCGGCCGGGCTGCGCGAGGTCGGCGGCTCGCTCTCCGACCGGGACGCCGGACTGCTGGTGCACGCCGTCGCCCTGGAGCACTGGCACCGGCTGCACACCTTCTGCTCGCGCTGCGGCCACCGCACCGAGAAGGCCGGGGCCGGGCACCTGCGCCGCTGCACCTCCTGCGCGGCCGAGCACTACCCGCGCACCGACCCGGCGGTGATCATGCTGATCACCGACACCGAGGACCGCTGCCTGCTGGGCCGCCAGGCGCTGTGGCCGGAGGGCCGCTGGTCGACGCTGGCCGGCTTCGTGGAGCCCGGCGAGTCGATCGAGCAGGCGGTCGGCCGCGAGGTGCTGGAGGAGGCGGGCGTCCGGGTCGCCGAGGTCGAGTACGTGGCCAGCCAGCCCTGGCCGTTCCCGTCCAGCCTGATGCTCGGCTTCCTCGGCCGGGCGCACCCGGACGGCACCGGCATCACCGTGGACGGCGAGGAGCTGTCGGAGGCCCGCTGGTTCACCCGGGAGGAACTGCGGGCGGGCATGGAGGCCGGCGAGATCCTGCCGCCGTCCGGCATCTCGATCGCCCGCCACCTGGTGGAACTCTGGTACGGCGAACCGCTGCCGGCGGCCGCCCGCTGGTGAGGACACCACCCGTGGGGGCGTGCGGAGCATTCCGCGCGCCCCCACGGTGCTTCTTCCCGACCGGCGGCCCGGCGCCGTCCCGCACCGCCGACCGGAACCCTCCGCCTCCCTCCGGGCCGGTCCGCCGGGGTTTCCCGGACCGGCCCGCCGCCGCTCTTCCCGGTTCCGCTGAAATGCCACGAACGGCCTGGCTACATTCGCTCGCGTGACGATCCCCCTTCCCGGTTCCGCTGAAATGCCACGAACGGCCTGGCTACATTCGCTCGCGTGACGATCCCCCGCGCCGACGCGACCCCGCCCAAGTACCAGCGCCTCGCCGCCGACCTGCGCCGCCGCATCGACTCCGGCGAATGGGAGGACGGCGGCCGGCTCCCCGTCGAGAACGAACTGGAGGCGCAGTACGGGGTGGCCCGCAACACCGTCCGCCTCGCCGTCGACGTCCTGGTCAACGAGGGCCGGGTGGTGCGCGTCCAGGGCAAGGGCACCTACCTGCGCCGGCGGGCCCGCCACGACCACCGCGTCCACGGCCGCCCGCAGCGCCGCGGCGCCCTGCCCGCCGGCGGCGAGACCTACGCCGCCGAAGCCCGGGCCGCCGGCGTGGACCTCACCGTCGAGTACGAGGTGTGGGCCGTCCGCGCCCGCCGCGACATCGCCGACTGGCTCGGACTCCAGCCCGAGGACGCCGTCATGATGCGCCGCCAGCTCTGCCGGATCGCCCAGGAGCCGTACGCCATCGAGGACAGCCACTACCGGCCCGGACTGGCCGCCGACACCTTGCTGATGCAGGACCTGCCGGCCCCCGGCGGCGACGAGCGGACGCTGGCCGCCCTCGGCCGGGTCGAGACCGCCGCCACCGACCACCTCACCGCCCGGATGCCCGACCCCGCCGAAGCCGCCTGGTTCGGCCTCGGCCCCGGCGTGCCGCTGCTGGTCAACACCCGCGTCACCCGCGACCGGCGCGGCCCGATCAGGGTGGTCGAGACGCGCTACGCCGCCGACCGGGCGCGCCTGCTCTACGAACTCGGCGACCCGGCCCCGACCGACTGAATCGGACGGGACCGGGCCGCCGGCGGAGCGCGTGCGCCCGGATCAGACCAGCGCGGCCTGGACCTGGCGCAGGCTCGGGTTGGTCATCACGCTCTGCTCGCCGGACGCGCCGACCACCACGACCGTCGGCACCGTCTGGTTGCCGTCGTTCACCGACTCCACGTAGGACGCCGACGCCGGGTCCTGCTCGATGTTGATCTCGGTGTACGCGATGCCCTCGCGGTCCAGCTGGCTCTTGAGGCGGTTGCAGTAGCCGCACCAGGTCGTGCTGTACATCGTGACGGTGCCGGACATGGTGAGGGACTCCTTCGGTCGACGGACGGGGCGCACAGCCCACGGATCCAACGTCCGACGGGCCGCTCCCATTCCGGGACGGACAACAGTGGGACGATCCGATCATCCGGGCCGGGCTGTGGACAACACTTCGGTACTGTCCGGCACGCCTGCGAGGATGGAAGGCATGCAGGACGACCTCCCCGGCCTCGGCCCCAGCCCGCAGTACGACGACGGCGCCTTCGCCCCCCTCGGCGCGGACGCCGTGCTGGCCGGGCTCGACCCGGAACAGCGCGCCGTGGCCACCGCCCTGCACGGCCCGGTCTGCGTGCTGGCCGGCGCCGGCACCGGCAAGACCCGCGCCATCACCCACCGGATCGCCTACGGCGTCCGCAGCGGCGTCTACCACCCCGCGCAGGTCCTCGCCGTCACCTTCACCGCCCGCGCCGCCGGCGAGATGCGCGGCCGGCTGCGCCAGCTCGGCGCCGAGGGCGTCCAGGCCCGCACCTTCCACGCCGCCGCCCTGCGCCAGCTCCAGTACTTCTGGCCGCGCGCCGTCGGCGGCGACGTCCCCCGCCTGCTGGAGCGCAAGGTCCAGCTGGTCGCCGAGGCGGCCGGCCGCAGCGGCCTGCGCGTCCAGCGCACCGAACTGCGCGACCTGACCGCCGAGGTCGAGTGGGCCAAGGTCACCCAGGTCGTCCCCGACGACTACCCCGCCGCCCTCGCCAAGTCCGGCCGCGAGGCCCCGCGCGACCCCGCGGAGATCGCCCGGGTCTACGCCACCTACGAGCGCACCAAGCAGGAGCGCGGCCTGATCGACTTCGAGGACGTGCTGCTGCTCACCGCCGCCATCCTGGAGGACCGCCCGGAGATCGCCGAACGGGTCCGCTCCCAGTACCGCCACTTCACCGTCGACGAGTACCAGGACGTCTCCCCGCTCCAGCAGCGCCTGCTGGAGCAGTGGACGGGCGGCGACGGCGGCGCCAGCCTCTGCGTGGTCGGCGACGCCAGCCAGACCATCTACTCCTTCACCGGCGCCACCCCGGACTACCTGCTGAACTTCCGCCGGCGCCACCCCGACGCCACGCTGGTCAAGCTGGTCCGCGACTACCGCTCCACCCCGCAGGTGGTGCACCTCGCCAACGGCCTGCTCTCCCAGGCCCGCGGCGAAGCCGCCCAGCACCGCCTGGAGCTGGTCTCCCAGCGCGAGGCCGGCCCCGAGCCGGTCTACCGCGAGTACCCGGACGAGCCCACCGAGGCCGAGTCCACCGCCCGCCTGATCCGCGACCTGCTCGGCACCGGCGTCCGGGCCAGCGAGATCGCCGTGCTGTTCCGCACCAACAGCCAGTCCGAGGTGTACGAGCAGGCCCTCGCCGACCTCGGCATCTCCTACCAGCTCAAGGGCGCCGAGCGGTTCTTCGAGCGCCCCGAGGTCCGCGAGGCCGGCGTGCTGCTCAAGGGCGCCGCCCGCGCCGCCGACGACCCGCTCACCGCCGGCGCGCCCGACCTCGCCGCCCAGGTCCGCGCGGTGCTCGCCACCCGCGGCTTCTCCGCCACCGCGCCGGCCGGCTCCGGCGCGGTCCGCGAGCGCTGGGAGTCGCTGAACGCGCTGGTCCGCCTCGCCGAGGAGTTCGAGACCGCCCGCCGCGCCGCAGGCGAACCCGCCGACCTGGCCGCCTACGTCGCCGAGCTCGACGCCCGGGCCGCCGCCCAGCACGCCCCCGCCGTCGAGGGCGTCACGCTGGCCTCGCTGCACGCCGCCAAGGGCCTGGAGTGGGACGCGGTCTTCCTGGTCGGCCTCACCGAGGGCACGCTGCCGATCATCTACGCCAAGACCGACGAGCAGATCGAGGAGGAGCGCCGCCTGCTGTACGTCGGCGTCACCCGGGCCCGGCGCTTCCTCACCCTCTCCTGGTCGCTGTCCCGCTCCCCGGGCGGCCGGGCCTCCCGCAAGCCCACCCGCTTCCTGGACGGCCTGCGCCCCGGCTCCTCCGGCCCCGGCACGCGCACCCGCGGCGGGCGCGGCGGCGTCGAACCGGGCGCGGAGCGCTCCGCCGCGCGCCGGGTGCGCGGCCCCGTCAAGTGCCGGGTCTGCGACCGGACGCTGACCGACGCCGTCGAGCGCAAGCTCCGCCGCTGCGAGGGCTGCCCGTCCACCATGGACGAGGCGCTGTACGAGCGGCTGCGCGAGTGGCGCTCGGCCAGCGCCAAGGCGCAGGGCGTGCCGGCCTACGTGGTGTTCACCGACGCCACCCTGACGGCCATCGCGGAGGACGTGCCGAGCAGCCTCGCCGAGCTCTCCCGGATCTCCGGAGTGGGGGCCATGAAGCTGGACAAGTACGGCTCCGACGTGCTGTTGTTGTGTGCGGGGGAGAGTCCGGAGCTCGTGGGGGAGTCCGACGGGGAGCCGGTGCAGGACTCGCCCGGGGACGAGGCCGGGAACCAGGCCGAGAACTCGCCGGAAAAATAGTTTGCGCGCCGCATGTACGGCGCAATAGCCTGCCGGAGCGGTCAAGGGGACGAGACCGCAACGCTCGCAGAGGGCTTGTTTCTGCGTGCGCTGACCATCAACCAGATATCGGAGCCCGGGGGACTGGGCACCGCGAGACGCCGAGAGGAGGCGAGTTCAGTGTCGACGAAGACGATCACCAAAATGACCGACCCGATGTCCACCCTCGCCATGCCCGCGCGCGTCCTCGTGCCGGGTCTGGGTCTCGACGTGGCCGGCGGCAACGCCGGAGTCCTGCTGGTTGCCGAGCACTGCCTTGTCAGTGGTCGCGGCAATGCTGAGGGCACCCGTGTCGAGGCGGGTTCGTCCCGTGACTGGGCCATGTTTGTCGACGGCGCCACGCTGTCCGACGAGCGACCGACCCAGGCACCGAAGGCAGTAGCGGCAGAAGCGGCCCATGGCCGCTATGCGGCGGTCGTCGGTGCCGGAGTCGAGCAGAAGCAGCAGCAGATCATTCTGGCCTCGGCCGCCCTCAACGGCGCCGATGCCGTCCGGAAGCAGGCTTTCCGCGGGCCTGGACCCTGGAGCGAACGACCCTGACGCAACCCGTCAGTGGCGGTGCCTCCAGGGCCGCGGAAACCCAGCAACCGGGTTCCGCGGCCCTTCTGTTTTGTCCGGTACGCAAGACCCACCCAGGCCCCACGGGGCCTCCGGCCGAACTCGAACAACGAGCCCGGCCGGATCCACCAAGAAGACGAGGAAGACGCCCAAAGTGTCCACGGTCATCACGCCGCCGCCCCTCCCGTCCGTACCCGACAAGACCATCAAGGCCGACCAGGCCGACCCCCCGGAGGTAACACTCATGCAGCTCACCGCCATCGACGAGGCCGACTCGCTCGGGCAGGCCATCCCGTGCCGGGCCTTCGACCCGGAGGTCTTCTTCGCGGAGACGCCCGCCGACGTCGAGTACGCCAAGTCGCTGTGTGGCACCTGCCCCGTCAAGGCCGCCTGCCTCACCGGCGCGCTGGAGCGCCGCGAGCCCTGGGGCGTCTGGGGCGGCGAGCTCTTCGTCCAGGGCGTCGTCGTCGCCCGCAAGCGCCCCCGTGGCCGTCCGCGCAAGACCGAGGTCATGGCGTGAACCCCGCAGCCATGTCCCGCACCGCAGCCGCAGCCGTCCGCAGGGGAGAGCAGCCCCCGCTGGACACCGCACTGCGCGACTCGGTACGCCTCGCGGCCGCCAAGGCCGACGCCGAACTGTCCCGTCCCTTCCCGACCACGCACCACGAGCAGGACCACCACATGAACCCCGCCGGCATCGATCCGACCGTCCGCTCCGAGCAGACCACCGAACTCCAGATCCAGAACAGGACCCTCGAAATGAATCTCCTCCAAGAATCCCTGGCCCGTGCGCATATGCAGGAACGCCTCCACGAGGCCGAGGAGCAACGCCTCGGCCTGCGGGTGCTGCGCGCGGACCGTCTGCGCCGCAAGGCCGAACGTGCCTCGATGCGCGCCCGCAAGGCCCTTGCCGTCGCCCTGATGTGACGGATGCTCCACCCCCGCCGGCCGGCCCCGCGCCCAGGCCGGTGAGCAACCCCTGAACGCCGATGGCCGGCTCCCCGTCCGCGGA